>NZ_QWFA01000008.1 GCF_003501885.1 Streptomyces globisporus | reverse complement strand
TCCACCAGGTGCGGGCGCCGCAGATCCCCTCCGTTGGCGACCGCCGAGGCGACCATCGCCATCTGGAGCGGGGTCGCCGTCGTGTTGAACTGCCCGATCGAGGACAGGGCCAGCTGGTCCTCGCTCATGTCCGTGTCGAAGTTGCTCCTCGCCACCCCGGACGGAATGCGCAGCCCGGTGTCGTTGAAGCCGAACCTCTCCGCCGTCTCCACCATCCCGTCGAGGCCGACCTCCACCCCCAGATGGGCCATCACCGTGTTGCAGGAGACCCGGATCGCATCCGCCAGCGACGCGTTCTCGCACCCCCTCGCCTCGTTCGGCAGGGTCGTCCGTGTCCCCGGCAGGACGTACGGCGACGGGGTGTCCGTGGCCGCGTCGGCATCCGTCACCACCCGGTCGTCCAGGGCCGCCGCCGCCGTCACGATCTTGAACGTGGAGCCCGGCGGATAGGTCTGCCGGATGGCCCGGTTGAGCATCGGCATGCTCGTGGAGCCATTCAGCCGGGACCACGCGTCGGTCACCGCCGCACCGGTCCCGGACAGCCGCTCGGGGTCGTACGACGGGGTCGACACCAGGGCGAGGATCGCGCCCGTCGACGGGTCCAGAGCCGCCACCGCGCCCCGCCGCCCGCGCAGCCCCTCGTACGCGGCCTGCTGCATCGACGCCTTGATGGTCGTGACGACATCGCCGCCCGGCTGCCGGCCCCGCGTGAACTCGTTCCAGAAGGGCAGCGGCGCCAGCAGCGAGTCCGTACCGGACAGCACGGCGTCCTCGGCGTTCTCGATCAGCGTGGTGCCGTACGTCTGCGAGGCGTAACCGGTCACCGGGGCGTACAGCGGGCCGTGCAGATACGTGCGCTCGAAGCTGAGCTGCTCGCCGGTCTCCTTGTTGCCGGTCACGGGCCGGTCGCCGACCAGGATGTTCCCGCGCGGCTGGTCGTAACGGACGATGGCGGCACGGCGGTTGGCCGGGTTGTCGTCCAGCTCGTCGGCCTCGAAGAGCTGGACGCGGGCCGCGTTGACGAGCAGTGCCACGAGCAGCAGAAGGCAGAAGGCGGCGGCCCGCCGGATGTAGCGGATCACCGGTTCTCCTCNCGCCCGCGATCACGAACACCTGGAGCGCCAGGATGGAGGCGAGACCGATGGCGAGCAGCCGCCCGAACGGGTCGCGCAGGGCGAGCCCGGCCCGGTAGCCGCGCGCCACGAGCAGCGCGTAGAGCAGGAAGATCGCGGTCAGCCCGCACAGGCCCAGCTCCTCGCCCGCGGTCGCGAGGATGAAGTCGGACTTGGCGGCGAAGCCGATCAGGACGGAGTTCCCGGCGCCGAGCCCCGTCCCGAGCATCCCGCCCGCCGCGAACGCGAACAGCGACTGGGCGAGCTGGCCCGGCCCCCGCCCCGCGTCGATCGAGGCGAACGGGTCCAGCCAGTCCTGCACCCGGCTGTGGACGTGCGGTTCGAAGGAGCCGACGACGAACGCCCCCACGGCCGCCAGGAGCAGCCCGACCGCGATCCAGCCGGTCCGGCCCGTCGCCACGTACAGCATGATGACGAACAGCCCGAAGAACAGCAGCGAGGTGCCGAGGTCGCGTTCCAGCACCAGCACGCCGACGCTGAGCAGCCAGATCGCCACGATCGGCCCGAGCACCCGGCCCGCGGGCAGTTGCAGCCTCCACACCCGGCGGCCGGTGTACGCGAGCGCGTTGCGGTTGGCGGCCAGATAGGCGGCGAAGAACACCGCCAGCAGGATCTTGGCGAACTCCCCGGGCTGGAAGGAGAGTCCGCCGATCCGGATCCAGATCTTCGCCCCGTTCACCGCCGGGAAGAAGATCGGCACGGTCATGAGCACCAGCGCCGCGGCGACCGAGAGGTACGCGTACCGCTGGAGCACCCGGTGGTCGCGCAGCAGCACCACCACGGCGGTGAACAGCGCGACGCCGAGCGTGGACCAGACGAGCTGGGTGGGCGCGGCCTGATCCCTCGGCGTCTCCAGGTCGATCCCTCGGCGGCACGGCGACAGGGGCCGGGCTCCACGGGCGGGCGCAGGTGCGGATGTGCGGGTGACGCGAGGTCAGCACCACTTCGGCGCGGCGCCGATGTTCTCGATGTAGCGGGCCGAACCCCAGGCCCAGGTGCCGTCGGTCAGCAGGTACCAGCGGTTGTTGCCGTCGACGTTGTCGCCCTGCGTCTTGCAGAAGATGTTGACGTACGAGCCGTACTTCACCGAGCCGACGATACGGCTGCTGCGGGTCGGCTTGTCACGGAGCAGCAGGTACGGCTTGGCGATGACCCGTCCCTTGTAGGTCCGCTTGGGTGCCTGGGGCCGCGCCTGGCCCTGCTGCTGCGCCTCCTGGCGGGACTCCTTCTGCTGCGCCTCGTGCTCGCGCTGCAGCGCCGAGGCGGAGAGCTCGTCGGACGTCGGGTCCGGAGCGCCGGCCTCCGCACGCTGGCCGACGGGCTGGGGGTCGGCCGCCATGGCGGCGGGAGCGGCGGCCGTGAGCGCCGCGAGCGTGCCGGTGGCCACGCAGAGACCGAGCCGGCGGAGCCGCGAGGGGCGGGACAGGGGGGACATGCTGCCTCCATGCGATGAGGAAAGCGGAACGTGGGGGACACGAGCTGGGCTCGTGATCGCCACGCTAAAATCGCCACTCACGGTCTGCAACGCGTCACGATGTGTGAGGGCCGTTCCTCGTTGAGCCGTCCGGGTCGTCCGGGCCCCGCCGACCCCTGTCCCCACCGGGATTCGCGTCGGAATCACCGTCGTCGAGCCTCACGTACTCCGGCAGGGTCAACCGGGCGAGCGCCCCGCCGTCCGGCGCACTGCCGAAGTCCAGCCGGGCGCCGATGACCTGGGCCTGACCGAGCGCGATGGTCAGCCCGAGACCGTGCCCCTTGCCCGCGCCGTCCGTACGGAACCGCTGCGGTCCGCCGTCCAGCAGATACGCCGGGAACCCAGGCCCGTGGTCCGTCACGGTGACCACCGCGCCGTCCACGCTCAGCACCACCGGACGGGCCCCGTGCCGGTGGGCGTTGGCCACCAGATTGCCGATCACCCGCTCCAGCCGCCGCCGGTCGGTCTCCACCCGCGCCGCGCCGCTCACCCGTACCTCGGTGTCGGTGCCCGACGCCCGGACGACCCGCTCCGCGATCGGCGCGAGATCGTGCACGGCGAGGTCGACCTGCTCGGTACGGGCGTCGAGGCGGGAGATCTCCAGCAGGTCCTCCGTCAGCGCCCGCATGGCCTTCACCCGGTCGCGCACCAGCTCCGCCGGGCGGCCCGGCGGCAGCAGTTCGGCGGCGGCCGACAGACCGGTCAGCGGGGTGCGCAGCTCGTGCGCCACGTCGGCGGTGAACCGCTGCTCGGTCTGGAGCTTGCGCTGGAGGGTCGAGGCCATCGTGTCGAGAGCGCCCGCCACGATCGCCACCTCGTCCTGGGCGCGGACCGGCCTCGCCGTGCGCGGGTCGTTCACCCGGGCGTCGAGGTCGCCCGCGCTGATCCGGCGGGCCACCCGGGCGCTCTGGTGGAGCCGGCGGGTCACCCGGCCGACGGCGAACAGCCCGAAGAGCAGCGTGGCGGCGATGGCCAGCAGGGAGGAGCCGATGATCGCCCGGTCGAGGCCGCCGATGGTCCGCGCGCTGTGGCTGTAGTCCGTCCAGGTGGCAAGGGCTCGCCCGTCCGCCGGGCCCGCCGCCCACATCGCGGGGCCGCCCTGGCCGTCCGGGTCGCCCGGCCGGTGCGGCCCGTCCGCGACGACCGTGCCCCGCTCGCCGCCGGCCGCGAGGGCGCGCAGCGAGCCGGGCAGTCCGGGCGGGTCGATGCCGGACCCCCGGGGCAGCGGCTCCCCGGCCTCGTACGCGTCGGTGACCACCTCCAGCCGGGCCAGCGCCTTCTCGCGGGCGTGCTCGACGGTCTGCCGGGTGACCGCGGTGTGCACCAGGACGCCGAGGAGGGCGGCCAGGGTGCAGCACATGACGGTGAGGAAGACCGCGGACTTCCAGGTGAGGCTCGCGGTCCAGGAGGGCGAGCGGAACCGGCGCCGCCGCCTCATCGCGACCCCGTGGCGGAGCCGGAGGGCGTCGGCGTGTCCGGGTCCGAGGGGGCGTCGGTGGACGGGGTCGGCGTGCGCTTCGGCCTCGGGCCCTTCCGGTGCTCGGGCGTCCGCAGGATCTCGTCCCGGGTCGGCAGCATCGCGCGCTGCCGGTCGTCCCAGGACCACGCGGTGCGGTACTCGTACCCCGGGATCACCGAGGGAGCCCGCATGATCAGGTCCCGGCCCGCCAGCTCCACGCTGATCACGGCGTCGTACGTCGACATGATCCGGGTCAGCCCGCCCCCGTCCGGCATGTAGACGCGCACGGCGAGCTGCTGGTCGGGCATGCGGATGCCGAGCACCAGTTCGTCCCTGCCGTCACCGGTCAGATCGCGGTAGTACGGCGGGAGGACCGGGCAGTCCTCCGGGGCGGTCCGGCACGCCTTGATCTGCCGCACCGTGCCGTCCGGCAGCTCGTCCAGGCCGCTGTCCCGGTCCGTCTTCGCCTTCAGGCCGGCCTGCGCCACGGTCACCGGATCCAGCCGCCGCACATCACCGCCGGTGACCCGGATCCCCGGGATCTTCGCGGTCTCGCCCTCCCCGTAGTCGTACGGGGCGGAGGAGGCGGGCGGCAGTTCCGGCCACAGGGCCTTGGGCTCGACGGCCGACGGCGCGTCCCCCGCGCTCTCCAGCCCGCCCGCCGCTCCGCAGCCGGACAGCAGGGCGAGCGCGGCGACGGCGCACACGGCGGTGCGGGTCGCCGCCGGGGCGCGGTGCGGGCGCACGGCTCGCCTCCTCCTCGACGACAGGGGTTTCACACCCTAATCGGACGGCCGCGTGCAATGCCCGGTTCGCACCACTGCGTGATGGTGCGTGGCCCTGCGGTCGCCGCAGGGTCAGTGCCAGGGGCGGGGCTGAGTCAGGGCCGGGTCCGCGCTGGTACGGGTCAGCGCTGGTACGGGTTCTGCCCGGGCGGCGTGAAGCCGGGCTGCTGCGGGGCCTGGCCGTAGGCGTTGCCGTCCTGCCCGGCCGCGGCCTGGGCGAGCAGCTGGTCCGCCTCCTCCTTGGGTATCTGCCGCTCCCCGCCGCAGAACGTGCACTGCGTGGCGTACTTGGTCGAGAACGGGAACAGCGGCACGAAGAACAGCGTGAACTTCGTGACCCGCTTGCGCAGGGTGTGCGCCGCCGGATTGCCGCACCAGCCGCACACCATCGTCAGGACGGCCAGCTGGTAGAGATAGCCCTTGGTGCCGAAAATGATCATGAGGTGCTTCCTTTCCCCGTCCCCCGCAGTGCCTGCCGGCACAGCGCCAGGAGCTTTTCGTCCTCGTGGATGTCATGACTGCCGTACCCGCCGTCCATCGCGTTGTGACGGCGTACGGAGACGAGTTCGCTCCGCAGGACGTGTGCTGCGGCCGACCCCTCCGGGACCGGCCCCATCCGTGTCAGGCATTCTGCCACCCGGACCCGGACATGGCGGTTCTGCTCCCAGGCGCTGAGCAGCGCCGCGACGGTCTCCCGCGTCCGGCCGGACACCTCCCACAGCGCGATCGCCGCGTCCACCCGCAGCCACGGCTCCTCGTGCGCCAGCAGCCCGCGCAGCCGGGGCGCGACCACCGCGGCGCGCGGCCCGAGGGTCCCCAGCGCCACCGCGGCCGCCCGCCGGTCGTGCACCTGGTCCGACTGCAGGCCCTCGATCAGCACCGGCAGCACCGCGTCGGCGTCCCCGGAGACCGCCCACAGGGCCTCGGCCGCCTCCGTCGCGGACGCCGTCCCCGGGTGGCGGACCAGCGCCCGCAACTCCGGGACGGCCTCCCGCGCTGCGGGCCCGAACGCACCGAGCGCCCGCAGCGCTGCCGTACGCAGCCACTCGCCCCGGTACTCCGGCGCCCCGCGCAGCACCCGCAGCACCTCGGGGGCCGCCTCGCCCGCCCGCAGCGCGGTCAGCCCGGCCAGCAGCGGGCTCGCGCGGTCGTAGGCGCCCTCGTCCAGCTCGACCTCCGCGAGCCTGCGCCGCAGCGCCCCGGCGAGCGGCCGGGCCGCCGCCCCCAGGTGGCCCACCGCGAACCCCACGTCGTGCGCCACCTGCGGCAGCTCCAGGGCCGCCGCGAGCGCGGGCACCGCACGGGCGTCGCCGAGCCGGGCCAGGGCCTTCACGGTGGAGCAGAGCCCGGGCGGACCGCTGGCCCACGTCTTCACCCAGCTCCCGGGATCGGCGGCCAGCCGGGCGGCCAGGGCGTCCGCGGCGGGCGCGGCGAGCCCGAACAACTCCTCCAGCACATGGGACGCGGCCTCGCCGAGCCGGGGCTCGGGGTCGGACAACTGCTCGCCGACGAGCGCCACCAACTCCTCGTAGGGGCCGCGCCAGGCCCGTATGAGCCCGCCGCTCATCCGTACGGCGTCGATGCGCTGGCGGCGGTCGGGGCTGCGCAACTGGTCGGCGAGCAGCGCCGTGCGGTCGCCCACCCGGTCGTCGAGGCCGACGTGCAGGGTGCGCAGCAGATCGGCGGCCCAGGGGGCGCCGCGCCCGGTGCTCTCCTGGGCGGACAGCGAGCGCAACTGCCCCACGAGCGTCGGCGTCACGACCTGCTCGCCCCGCCCGGTCTCCGCCGAGGGCACGGGCTCGGGGTCCATGGGCTCCGCGTCCGGTGCCGGGTCCGGGCCGGGCTCCGGCTCGTCGCCCTCCTGCGCGGCGATCCCTCCGGGAGGGGCGTGCTCGGCCCCGTCGCCCCGGTCGCCGGACTCCTCCGGCATCGAACGCATCTCTCGCAGCAGCCCCGAGACCACCGGCACCACATCGCCGGGCAGCCCGTCGGGCCAACAGCGCGCCAGCTGGGCCAGGGCCGCGAGCCGCAGCCCGGGGGAGTCGGCCCGCTCCGCCAGCAGGCCCAGCCACTTCCCGACCCGCTCCGCCAGCGGCCGGTGCCGCAGGGCGACCCGCCCGGCCGCCTCCACGAGGGCGAGCCGCACCTCCTCGTCGGGCTCCACCGGCAACCGTTCCCGCAGCAGCGCGAGCACCCGCACCGGGTGCCGGTGGAGCGTGGCGAGCGCCAGCGGGGCCGCGAGCCGCACCCCGGGGTCCTCGTCGGCGATCAGCTCGAAGAACACCCCGGCGCCCGCGGTGACCGCGGCCGCCGCCATCGCGTAGTTCGCGGCGCCCTCGATCTCGTCCTCGTCGATCTCCGCCTCGTCGTCCTCGTCGAGGTCGAAGCCGCCGATGCTGGTGAGCAGTTCGACGACGCCGCCCCGGTCCTGCACCCCGGGGTCCACGACCAGCTCGAACAGGAACGGGATGCACGCGAGCGTGCACGCGTACACATCGCCCTGGTGGTGCACCGCCCCGTACATTCCGTCGAGCGCGGCCTCCCGCTCCGCCGGATCGGCGGAGGCGAGCCCCCGCAGCAGCTCCGGTACGTCGTCGGCCGGCCCGTAGGCATGCTCCATCGAAGCCCAGTCGACCTCGTCGATCCCCGAGAACACGCCATCCCCTCCCCACGATCACGACAGCGCCCGGACCGGCGCACCGCATGGCGCACCCGGCCCGTCACACCCCACCCGGCGCGCCCCGTAGAAAGCGCCTGCGCAGAGTGTGCACCACGGCTCCGACAATCCACCCGCCACTTGTGGCCTTTCCTCGCGCCCGTAACCAGGTCATGACCGGGTCAAGACGATCCGGCTGTGACATCGCTGTGAGCTGTTGGCTTCGGCCCGGGCATCCGGGGTGTCACGCGGGCAGCGGACGCCCCTGTTCCGGGTCGTTCAGCGGGGCGAGCAGATCGCCGTGCAGATCCAGCCGGGCGGCCATGTCCCCGGCGCGGAACACCAGCTCCCGGGCCTTCCGGCACCCCGTGATCTCGTCCCAGGTGACGGGGGCCGAGACGGTGGGCTCGGGCCGGGCGCGCAGGGTGTAGGGCGTGGCGGTCGTCTTCGACGCGGAGTTCTGGCTGAAGTCGACGAACACCTTGCCGGGCCGCAGGGCGCGCTTCATCCGGTGCAGGGCCAGCGCCGGAAGGGCCTCCTCCGCCTCCATGGCGAGCCGCTTCGCGTACGCGGACACCTCGCCGGACGGCGTGGGCTCCAGCGGAACCAGCAGATGCAGCCCCTTGGACCCGGACGTCTTCCCGTACGCCGCCAGCCCGTCGTCCGCGAGCCGCTCCCGCAGCCAGAGCGCCACCGCGCAGCACTCCACGACGGTCGCGGGGGAGCCGGGGTCCAGG
The DNA here is from genome assembly GCF_003501885.1 of Streptomyces globisporus. GTDB lineage: Bacteria > Actinomycetota > Actinomycetes > Streptomycetales > Streptomycetaceae > Streptomyces > Streptomyces globisporus_D. The sequence goes on along the minus strand of NZ_QWFA01000008.1, from coordinate 55,467 downwards.
TCGAAGACCATGCGGTCGGCGACCCCCGGCGCGCCCGTGCGCCACTGCGGGGTGTGGAACTCCACCACCAGGTTCGCCGCCCACATCAACGAGGCCAGATCGCGCACGACGACCTGCCGGGCGCCCTGGTCCTCGCTCCGGGGGACCGGGGTGGTCTCCACCCAGGCGGGTGTACCGGGTGGCGGATTCTTGGTGAAGAAGAGCTGGCCGCCCGGCCCGTCCGGATATCGCAGGAAGGAGACGGGGCGGTCGACCAGATGGGGCAGGATCACGCTGCCCACGGTGGCCGCGTAGTAGTGCAGCACCTCGCCCTTGGTCGTTCCCGTGGCCGGATACAGGACCTTGTCGAGATTGCTGAGCGAGACCCGTCGCCCCTCCACCTCGGTGATCGGCGTCATACGATAAGAATCACACGAAAGCAGGCCAAAGCGTCTTTTACCCGCGATGGAGTCCTTCACGGCCGACAAGGGGTGAACGGTGAGGTCCATATGGAACGGCGCGATCTCCTTCGGGCTGGTCAGCATCCCGATCAAGCTGGTCAACGCCACCGAGAACCACTCGATCCACTTCCGGCAGATCCACCTCGCCGACGGTGGCCGGATCCGGTACCGCAAGGTCTGTGAACTGGACGAGGAAGAGGTCTCGGGCGGCGAGATCGGCAAGGCGTACGAGGACGCCGACGGCACGATGATCCCGATCACCGACGAGGATCTCGCCCAGCTCCCGCTGCCCACCGCGAAGACCATCGAGATCGTCGCCTTCGTGTCCGCGGACCGGATCGACCCGCTCCAGATGGACGCGGCGTACTACCTCTCCGCCAACGGCGTACCCGCCGCCAAGCCGTACACCCTACTCCGCGAGGCCCTCAAGCGCAGCAACAAGGTCGCCGTCGCCAAGTACGCCCTGCGCGGTCGTGAACGGCTCGGCATGCTCCGCGTGGTGGACGACGTGATCGCCATGCACGGACTGCTCTGGCCCGACGAGATCCGCGCCCCCGAGGGGGTCGCGCCGGACGGCGACGTCACGGTCCGCGACGCCGAACTCGACCTGGCGGACGCACTGATGGACACCCTCGGCGAGGTCGACATGGACAGCCTCCACGACGACTACCGGGAGGCGGTGGAGGAACTCATCGCCGCGAAGGCCTCCGGCGAGACCGTGCGCCCGGCCGAGTCCGGGGACGCCGGCGGCGGCAGGGTCATCGACCTGATCGCGGCCCTGGAGAACAGTGTGCAGGCGGCGAAGAAGTCCCGGGGCGAGGCGGGGGACGAGGGCGACGGCGAGATGGCCGACGTGCACCCCATCAAGAAGACGTCCGGAAAGTCGTCGGCGTCGGGGAAGTCTTCCGCGCGGACCACGAAGAAGAGCTCCGCGGCGGCGAAGAAGTCCACTTCTTCCAAGTCCACCCCCAAGTCCACCGGCGCGAAGAAGTCCACGTCGACGACGAAGAAGGCCACCGCGAAGAAGACGGCGACGAAAAAGCAGACGTCGTCGAGCGGCGGCAGCGGGACGAAGAAGACGGCATCGTCCCGCAAGCGCACCTCGGCCTGACGGGGCCCCGCCCCCGCTCCTCGATGTCCGACGCCCCCCGTACGCTACGGCCCATGAGCGAAGAGGCCCCCTCGGGACGGGTGATCGACGGCCGTTTCACGCTGGTCGAGCGGCTCGGCAGCGGTGGCATGGGCATGGTCTGGCGGGCCCGCGACGAGGCGCTCCACCGCGACGTCGCGCTCAAGGAGGTGCGGCCCCCGGACCCGGCGCTCGCGGAGTACGACCCCGAGGGCGCCCGCACCCTGCGCGCCCGGGTGCTCCGTGAGGCCCGCGCCCTGGCCCGGGTCGACCACCCCAACGTGGTCACCGTCCACCACATCGTCGACCCCGGCGAGGACGGCTATCCGTGGATCGTGATGGAGCTGGTGGCCGGCTCCTCCCTGCACGACCGGCTCGCCACCGGCCCCATGGAGCCCGCCGACGCCGCCGAGCTGGGGCGCGGCATCCTCTCCGCCCTCCGCGCCGCCCACGCGGCCGGAATCCAGCACCGGGACGTCAAGCCCGCCAACGTCCTGCTGCGCCCCGACGGCCGCCCCGTCCTCACGGACTTCGGCATCGCCGCCATCCGCGAGTCGACCAGCCTCACCATGACGGGCGCCCTCATCGGTTCGCCCGACTACATAGCCCCCGAGCGCATCCGGGGCACGGAGGGCGACCCGTCCTCCGACCTCTGGTCGCTCGGCATGATGCTGTACGTCGCCGTCGAGGGCCACCACCCGCTGCGCCGGGCCACCACCCTGGCCACGCTGGCCGCCGTCCTCGACGAGGAGATCCCGCCGCCGGTACGGGCCGGGGCCCTCGCCCCGGTACTGAGCGCGCTCCTCACCCGGGACATCCCGTCCCGCCCGGACGCGGAGACCCTCGACCGACTGCTGGCCGAGGCCGCACGGGGTGTTGGGAGCACGCACCCGACCCCCACGGAGCCGGCAGGAGGACGACCCGCCTCCGCAGGCCGGGAAACCGCAGACCCCGCCTCCGCACACTCCGGGCCCGTTCACGCCGGGTTCTCGGACCCCGGGCCCGCACACCCCGCCTCCGTACACGCCGCGCCCACGCAGTCGGCCGCCACACCGCCGCCAAGACCGGGGCCCGAGTCCACCCCCTCAGCGCCCTTCGGGTCCCCGGTCGACCGAAGGCCTCCGCCACCCGCCCGGTCCGACGCCCCGAAGGACCGCGTCCCGACCGGCTACGGCACCCCGCCCCCCGCTTCCGCAACCGCCCCGGACGAGCGCCGTCGCCGCATCGAGCGCCGGGTCTGGCGGACCAGCGCCGCGTCGTCCGTCGTCTCGGCCGTGGTGATCGCGGGCGCCATCCTCTGGACGAACGGTGTCTTCTCCTCCAAGGGCTCCGAGAGCGACGACCGCCCGCGCGACCGGGCGAGCGCACCGCAGGTTTCCGCCCCGACGCCGGACCCGATCGCCGACGGACCCGACGAGCAGGACGCACTGGAGGCGGCGAACCTCCTGACCCCGGACGGGGCGCGGACCGCGATCGAGGCGCTGAAGCCGCTCATGGGCGGAACGAAGGTCACCGACTTCACGCTCTACGGCGAACACGCCTCCGCCGAGGCGCCGCTGAAGTCCAACGCCGCGCTGTACGACCGCTTCAGCTACCGCGACGGCCGGGCGAAGAACGACGACATGGGCGGCACCCTGATGTCCGGGTCCACGACGGTCGACCTGGACTCCGTCGACTGGGACGCGCTGCCCGCCCTGCTGAAGACGGCGGAGAAGACGCTCAACGTCGATAAGCCGGAGAGCAGTTACGTCATCGTGGACCCTTCGTCGCCCTTCCACGACGACCGCCCGGTGCTCCGCGTGTATGTCTCCGACGCGCACGGCGGCGCCTTCCTCACCGCCGAACTGGACGGCCGGGTCATCGAGAAGAACCCGCGCCCCAAGGGCTGACCACCGGCTGGACCGGGTCGGGGAGCAGCGGCAGGTCCAGGTCGAAGGGGCTCCGCTCGATGACGTACGTACAACTGGTGTAGGTGTAGCCCGGCTGGACCCTGGTCCCGGAGGAGTAGCTGTCCACCCGGGCGGTCGCGCCCGTGCCGTGCTTGTAGAGGAAGTGGTACTCCCCGGCGGGCAGTTGGAGCCGGGCCTTCGGGTAGTTCCTGCCGCTCGCTCTGCAAGCCCGCCGCGGCCCCTCCGAGGCGCTGTACCGCTCGCAGCCGGCGCACGCCTTCAGCGTGACGGTGCCGGTGACCGGGCCGGTGTAGAGGACCTCGACCGTGTTCGGCGCGTCATTGCTGATGACCAGCTCCATCCGGGCCCCGCCGGGCCGCTTCGACGGCGGCAGCCGCTTGCCCGCGGCCGGCCGGTCGTCGGCTATCTCCGCGGCTATCGCGATGTTGCGGGCCTGCCGCGCCCGCCCGTCGCTCTTGTACGTCCGCGCGAAGTCGGTCAGCGTCGTGCGCGCGGCGCCGAACTTCTCGTCCTTGAACTGGTCTGTCCCGCAGGCGTACACCCCGTCCACGACCCCCTCGTCGGCGTCGGCGTGCAGCTTCTTCACGCTGTCGTCGGGAAGCCGGGACGCGGTGGCGCCGAGACCGCGCAGCACCTGGGTGGCCGTACACGGATCGGCGCCCTTCAACGCCGCGACCTGGTCCTTGATCCGCTCGTCGATCGCGGGCGCGACCTGCTGCGCGGAGGCCGATTCGGGAAACGTACGCAACAACTCACCCAGTTCATCTCCGCCGCCACCACTACTGCCCCCCGCCCCGCCGAGACGCGAGACGCCGCACGCGTAGAGCGACTCGGCGAGCGGTGTGTCGGGCCAGGCGGCCAGCTCACCGAGCAGCTTCCTGTCCACCGAGCCCGGCAGCGTCCGCAGATACGTCAACGGCGCGACGGCCTCGCAGTGCTGTTTCTTCGCGTACGGGGCGGAGACGGCGTCGTAGTACGCCTTCAGCCGGTCGGGGACGAGCTTCGCGGCCCGGGACCCGGGATGGTCCTCGCCGAGCGCGCGATAGACGTCGAGGGCCTTCCCGTACTCGCCCTTCGCCGTCCCGAACGGCTGCCGCGAGGCGGTGGCGACCCGCTGGTCCCCGGCCTCCAGCCGCTCCAGCAGCATCTGCTCCCGCGCCTCGTCCCGCGCGGAGCCGTACACCACGGCCCCGCCGGCCGGCACGGCCAGCAGCACCACGCCGAGCCCGACCGCCATCCCGGGCCGCCACGCCCCACCCGCCGCCGAACGCCGGGCGATCCGCCCCCCGTCGACGGCGGCGGCCACGAGAACGAACAGATACCCGACGAGCACCCCCGCGGGCACCCCGTCCGGATCGGCGGGCAATGCCACCCACAGCAGCACCGCCGTGGCCGCCCAGCACACCGCGGCCCGCCCCCAGCGCCCGAGGAGGGCGTAACCGAGACCGAGCCCGGTCAGGTTGAGCAACGCGGCGGCGGCCGCCCGTAACGACGCACCGGGCGGCGGCGGCCCGACGGACGGCGCATGAGAAGGCGGAGGCGGCACGGCCCCGTCGCCCCCGTACCCGTCGGTCCCGTGCCCCGCAACGCCGTAACGATCACCGGACTCCATAACGGTCCCCCACCGCCGAGCCGAAAAGGTCACCGGGAATCTGCCCCGTTCTGTCACCGGTCACGCACGGTCGCGGCAGCCTCTTCGTGCGCCGGACCCCCGCCGCCCCGGCCCACCCTCTAAACTGCCCAACGCCGCGACTGGCGCGCGCCCCGGCAGGGGCGCTCCGTGGAACCGACCACGAGGAAGCGGCACACCCCGGGCGTGCCCGGGGCGTCATCTCCGGAGAGCCGTCCGCCTGGGCATCCGGGTCCACGCCGCGCACAGCGGCCGACCCGGAAGGCCTCTTCCATGACCACCCGGCCCACCAACGCGACCACCACCGCGCCCCGCCACCCGGCCCTCATGGCATCCGACCCTGAACTGGCCGCCCTGATCGGCGCGGAGGAGCAGCTCCAGGCCGACACCCTGCGCCTGATCCCCAGCGAGAACTACGTCTCCGCCGCCGTGCTCGAAGCCTCGGGCACGGTGCTCCAGAACAAGTACTCCGAGGGCTACCCCGGCAAGCGGTACTACGAGGGCCAGCAGGTCATCGACCAGGTCGAGACGCTGGCGATCCGCCGTGCCCGGGCCCTCTTCGGGATGGACCACGCCAACGTCCAGCCGTACTCCGGCTCCCCGGCCAACCTCGCCGCCTACCTGGCCTTCCTCCAGCCCGGTGACACCGTCCTCGGCATGTCCCTCCCGATGGGCGGTCACCTGACGCACGGCTGGGACGTCTCGGCCACCGGCCGCTGGTTCCGCGGCGTCCGGTACGGGGTCCGCCGGGACACCGGCCGGATCGACCTGGACGAGGTCCGCGACCTGGCCCTCGCCGAACGGCCGGGGCTCATCTTCTGCGGCGGTACGGCCGTCCCCCGCACGATCGACTTCGCGGGCTTCGCGGAGATCGCCCGCGAGACGGGCGCCGTCCTGGTCGCGGACATCGCGCACATCGCCGGCCTGATCGCGGGCGGCGCGCACCCTTCGCCCGCCGGTCACGCGGACGTCGTCTCCACCACCACGCACAAGACCCTGCGCGGCCCCCGCGGCGCGATGCTGCTCTCCACCGCCGAACACGCCCGCGCCATCGACCGCGCGGTCTTCCCCGGCCTCCAGGGCGGCCCGCACAACCAGACCACGGCCGCCATCGCGGTCGCCCTCGGCGAAGCCGCCACCGCCGGCTTCTGCTCCTACGCCCACCAGGTCGTGGCCAACGCCCGTGCCCTGGGGGAGGAGTTGGCCGCCCGAGGCTTCGACCTGGTCTCCGGCGGCACCGACAACCACCTGTTGCTGATCGACCTCACCGACAAGGACGTCCCCGGCAAGACGGCGGCCAAAGCCCTCGACCGCGCGGGCATCGTCGTCAACTACAACACCGTCCCCTACGACCCCCGTAAGCCCTTCGACCCCTCCGGCATCCGGATCGGCACCCCGGCGCTCACCTCCCGGGGCGTCCCCGCCTCGGCGATGGGCACGGTCGCCACCTGGATCACCACGGCGGTCGACGCGGCCCGCACGGGCGACGAGAGCACGATCAGGAAGGTACGCGAAGAGGTGAAGGAGCTCATGGACGCCTATCCGGCACCGGGGCTGCCGGTCGGCTGACGAGGCACTCTGCGCGCCTTCTTCACCTGTTCTCCGCCCTCCCAACCCCCCTCTGTGGCACCGTGGATCGACTGATGACCCGGGTGTCCGGGCATCTGCGTAGGGGGGATTTCCATGCGACTTCGTACCGCCGCGGCCTCGGCCGCCCTCGTCCTGTGCGCCACGGCCGGCCTGGCGGCCTGTTCGTCGTCGCCGGACGTCGTGGACGCCGAGCGGCCCGCCGCCCCCACCGCGCCGGCCTCCGTGGAGGGGCTGGCGGAGAACATGGAGACGGGCAAGCGTCAGGCGGGCTCGCCCGAGTTGAACGAGCAGAGCGTCGCGGGGCCCGAGAAGTGCGCCCGCTCCGCCGCCGACATCCCGGCGGAGTGTGCCGTCGACCCCTCGTTCGCCGAAGTCACCGAGGGGGAGCGGGCCGCCGAGCCGCCCACCCTGCCGTGAGCGCATCCCCGGTGAGCGGGTGAGGGAACCGGAGCGGGAGGGCGGGCACACCACGGTGTGCCCGCCCTCCCGTTCTGCGTACCGGCACCGCCATCGGAGCCCGTGTGACGGTCAGGATCATGGGCACCGGCAGCCACTTGCGTCACAGAGACCCCTTCCTTCCGTCACAGCGATCTCTTAGTCTCACACCCTGTTCACATTTGATAATTGATGATCTCGCCACAGAGGTCAGGCGCGGGGGTAGTGAAGCATGCGTGAAAACTGGCGCTCGAAGTTGAGCGCTCTCGCCGGGGCGTCGGCACTCGCCCTCTCGGCCGTCACCGCGACGCCGGCGCTCGCCGACGACGCCCCGGAGACCCCCGTGGAAGTCCAGCTGCCCATGGACGTGAGGATCGTCGAAGGCCTCGCCACGGAACCCGGCACGGAGATCCCCTTCCCGTCGGACGAGGACGAGAAGACGGGACCGGCGGGCGCGATGGCCGCCAAGGCCGCCCCGCCGTCCAACACGTGCCTGGGCGCGACGGCCGCCTACGGCACCAGCGGGTGCTTCCAGCACAACGGCGACATCGTCTGGGCGGGCGACACCAAGAAGGACGGCATGTCCGCCGCCGTCGGGGTCTACACCGACTACGGGCGCGCCGAGGAGGTCTGCGTCAACAAGCTCGGCGTGAACACCTGGGCGACCTGCAACAAGGACTACCGCGAGACCGGCAACGTACGCCTGCGCGTCCTGCGCTACGACGGCGACACCGGCAAGTTCTACCAGCCCGAGGCCTGGTCCGGCTGGATCCCGGTCGACGGGAAGTTCTGACCACCCCCTGGTGAGGGCGAGCCGGGCCGCACCCCGCTCGCCCTCACGAGGCTGCGGTATGCGCGGCGCACACGAAAAAACCGGACCAGCCGCTGCTGGTCCGGTTCTTCAATCCGGAAGTGCCCCCGGCAGGATTCGAACCTGCGCACCCGGCTCCGGAGGCCGATGCTCTATCCCCTGAGCTACGGGGGCGAATCGCGGTGTTGCTCTGCGACGGGTGAAACACTACCAGCTCCCACGGGGTGTCCGTGAACAGGTATTCCGCCGTGCCTCCGCGCCTCTTCCTCCCGGTCGGGCGGGGCGGGGAAGCGGCGCGGTGAGGCGGTGGCCACCCGTCCGGGGCGGAAGTGGACAAAACCCGGACGCCGCCCCTCCGGCCGACCTACTCTCGAAGGGTGTCAGGGGCGTACGGCCGCGTGCTTGTTGTCGACGACAACAAGGTCATCCGGCAGCTGATCAGGGTCAATCTCGAGCTGGAGGGCTTCGAGGTCGTGACCGCGGCCGATGGTGTCGAGGCCCTGGACCTGGTCGCGAGAGTCCGCCCCGACGCCATCACCCTCGACGTCGTGATGCCCAGGCTGGACGGTCTGGAGACCGCCACCCGGCTGCGCTCCGACCCCCGCACCCGCCGGCTCCCCATCGCCGTCATCAGCGCCTGTACGCCTTACGAGGTCGACGCGGGCGTGGCGGCCGGAGTCGACGCGTTCCTGGCGAAGCCGTTCGAGCCCAGGGAACTGGTGCGGATCATGCGCCGGCTGGTGACCGGGGAGGAAGAGCCCTCGGCGGACGGGCGGCGCGGTGCCGGGCGGGCGGGGAGCACCGCCGGCTGACCGGATGGCGAAACCGGGTCGCAAAGTGCCCCCCTCTCTCACCTACGCTTGACCCGTGACCCCCGCCGAGCTCTCCCGGACCGTGCTGCACGCCGTGCGCCGCGCGGTCGACGAGGACGCGTTGCGCGCGCCCGTGCCCGCGCGCGTGCGGGTGGAGCGGACCCGGCCCGGCGGCAGCGGCGACTACGCCTGCGCCGTCGCCCTCCAGCTCGCCGGGCCCGCCGCGCTGCCCGCCCTGGAGGTCGCCCGCATCCTGCGCGAACGCGTCGCCGCCGAGCCCGGCGTCGGGCGGGTCGAGATCACCGGTCCCGGGTTCCTGAGCTTCACCCTCGACGCACCGGCCGAGAGCGACCGGGCCGTGCTCGCCGCCGTAAGGGAACAGGGCCTCGCGTACGGGCACGGGGACGCGCTCCGGGACGAGATCCACCAGTTCCACCACGCGCGGGAGGTCCGCGCCGCCGTCACCGCCCAGGCCGTGTTCCGGCTCCTCGTCGCCCAGGGCGCCCGGGGCCGGACCACCTGCGAACAGGCGCCCGACCCGGACTGGGTCCGCCTCGGCGTCACCGTCGACACGTGCGGGACACTCCCCGTACCGCTCACCGAGATCCGCCCCGTTCCCGCCGGGGCCACCGCGGGGGAGCTGCTGGAGCGGCTCGGGCCCGACGCGGCCCGCTGGGGGCTTCTGCGGGCCGCCGGACACGACCGCGCCGCCCTCGGCCCCGAACTGCTTGTCCAGGGCGAGGCCAACCCGCTCTTCCGGGTCCGCTACGCCCACGCCAGGGCCCGCGCCCTCACCCGCGGGGCCGCCCTCCTCGGCTTCACCGCCGAGGCAGCCCCGTACGGCGAAAGCCCCACACCGTACGACGCGGCCGCCCGCCCCCTCCTCGACCTCATGGCCGACCACCCCGGCGTCCTCCTCGCCGGGGCCCGTCACCGCGCGCCCGATCGGGTCGCCCGGCAGCTGGAAGCCGTCGCCCACGCGTTCTTCGACTTCCACGACTCCTGCCCGCCCCTGCCCGCCGGTGACGAGAAACCCTCGGCCGCCCACCGCACCCGGCTGGCCATCGCCGAAGCCGCCGGGACGGTGCTGGCAGGCGGCCTGTCCCTGCTCGGCATCCGCGCGCCCGAACATCTCTGACGAGATCAGAAGAGACCCGAGAGAGCATCACGATGAGCCGCTCCGCACACCCCGCAGGCCCCCGTCACGCCGACGTCCTCCCCGAGGGCCACTACTCCGCCCCCGCCGCCGACCTCAACGTCCTCGACGAGAAGGTCTGGTCGCGCACCGTCACCCGTGACGCGGACGGCGCCCTCACCGTCGGCGGGATCGCCGTCGCCCGGCTCGCCGAGGAGTTCGGCACCCCCGCCTACTTCCTCGACGAGAGCGACTTCCGGGCCCGCTGCCGCGCCTGGGCCGACGCCTTCGGGCCTGACGCCGACGTCTTCTACGCCGGCAAGGCCTTCCTCTCCCGCGCCGTCGTGCGCTGGCTCGAGGAGGAGGGGCTCAACCTCGACGTGTGCTCCGGCGGAGAGCTGACCACCGCTCTCGACGCGGGTATGCCCGCCGAGCGCATCGCCTTCCACGGCAACAACAAGACCGTCGCCGAGATCGAGCGCGCCGTCGAGGCCGGCGTCGGGCGGATCGTGCTCGACTCCTTCCAGGAGATCGTCCGCGTCGCCCACATCGCCCAGCGCCACGGGGTGCGGCAGCGCGTGCAGATCCGCGTCACCGTCGGCGTCGAGGCCCACACCCACGAGTTCATCGCCACCGCGCACGAGGACCAGAAGTTCGGCATCGCGCTCGCCGACGGGCAGGCCGCCGAGGCCGTGCGCCGCGCGCTCGCGCTCGACGGGCTCGAACTCATCGGCGTCCACTCCCACATCGGCTCGCAGATCTTCGACATGGCCGGCTTCGAGGTCTCCGCCCGGCGCGTGGTGCAGCTGCTCGCCGAGATCCGTGACGAGCACGGCGTCGAACTGCCCGAGATCGACCTCGGCGGCGGCCTCGGCATCGCGTACACCTCCGATGACGACCCCCGCGAGCCGCACGAGATCGCCAAGGCGCTCAGCGACATCGTCACCCGCGAGTGCGAGGCCGCGAAGCTGCGTACGCCCCGGATCTCCGTCGAGCCGGGCCGCGCCATCGTCGGACCCACCGCGTTCACGCTGTACGAGGTCGGCACGATCAAGCCCCTGGAGGGGCTGCGGACGTACGTCAGCGTCGACGGCGGCATGTCCGACAACATCCGCACGGCGCTGTACGACGCCGAGTACAGCGTCGCACTCGTCTCGCGCACCTCGGACGCCGAACCGATGCTCGTCCGGGTCGTCGGCAAGCACTGCGAGAGCGGCGACATCGTGGTCAAGGACGCGTTCCTCCCCGCCGACCTGGCCCCCGGCGACCTGATCGCCGTCCCCGCCACCGGTGCGTACTGCCGTTCCATGGCGAGCAACTACAACCACGCGCTGCGCCCGCCGGTCGTCGCGGTGCGCGACGGCGAGGCCCGTGTGATCGTCCGGCGCGAGACGGAGGAAGATCTCCTGCGCCTCGATGTCGGCTGATGAAATAGTCATCTCAGGATCCGGACGGGGGTCAGAAACTCCCGTCCGGTGAGTGAGACTGGTCCCCAATGAGCATGTATGAGAAACGAGGTCGGATGATGCGTACGCGTCCGCTGAAGGTGGCGCTGCTGGGCTGTGGTGTGGTCGGCTCAGAGGTGGCGCGCATCATGACGACGCACGCCGACGACCTCGCGGCGCGCATCGGCGCGCCCGTCGAGCTCGCCGGTGTCGCCGTCCGCCGGCCCTCGAAGGTGCGTGAGGGCATCGACCCCGCACTGATCACCACCGACGCGACCGCGCTCGTCCAGCGCGGCGACATCGACGTCGTCGTCGAGGTCATCGGGGGCATCGAGCCCGCCCGTACACTCATCACCACCGCGTTCGAGAACGGCGCGAGCGTCGTCTCCGCGAACAAGGCGCTGCTCGCCGAGGACGGCGCGGCCCTGCACGCCGCCGCCGAGAAGTACGGCCGCGACCTCTACTACGAGGCCGCCGTCGCCGGGGCCATCCCGCTGGTGCGGCCGCTGCGCGAGTCGCTCGCGGGCGACAAGGTCAACCGGGTGCTCGGCATCGTCAACGGCACGACCAACTTCATCCTCGACAAGATGGACACCAGCGGCGCCGGTTACTCCGAGGCGCTCGACGAGGCCACCGCCCTCGGGTACGCCGAGGCCGACCCGACCGCCGACGTCGAGGGCTTCGACGCCGCCGCGAAGGCCGCGATCCTCGCCGGGATCGCCTTCCACACCCGCGTGAAGATCGGCGACGTGCACCGCGAGGGCATCACCGAGGTCACCGCCGCCGACATCGCCTCCGCCCGCCGCATGGGCTGCACGGTCAAGCTGCTGGCCATCTGCGAGCGCGCCGCCGACGGGGCCTCCGTCACCGCCCGCGTCCACCCCGCGATGATCCCGCTCAGCCACCCGCTGGCCTCCGTCCGCGAGGCGTACAACGCGGTGTTCGTCGAGGCCGAGGCCGCCGGACAGCTCATGTTCTACGGGCCCGGCGCCGGCGGCTCCCCGACCGCCTCCGCGGTCCTCGGCGACCTCGTCGCGGTCTGCCGCAACAAACTGGGCGAGGCCACCGGACCCGGTGAGTCCGCCTACACGCGCCTGCCGGTCAGCCCCATGGGCGAGGTCGTCACGCGCTACCACATCAGCCTCGACGTGGCCGACAAGCCGGGCGTGCTCGCCCAGGTCGCGACGGTCTTCGCCGAGCAGGGCGTATCGATCGATACGGTCCGCCAGCAGGGAAAGGACGGCGAGGCATCGCTCGTCGTCGTCACCCACCGCGCGCCCGACGCCGCCCTCTCCGGGACCGTCGAAGCGCTGCGCAAGCTCGACACCGTGCGCGGTGTCGCCAGCATCATGCGTGTTGAAGGGGAGTAAAGGACCCATGACCAGCAAGGGCACCCACCAGTGGCGCGGCATCATCGAGGAGTACCGGGACCGGCTTCCGGTCACGGCGACGACGCCGGTCGTCACGCTTCGTGAGGGCGGCACGCCGCTCGTACCGGCGCAGGTCCTCTCCGAGCGCACGGGCTGCGAGGTGCACCTCAAGGTCGAGGGCGCCAACCCCACCGGTTCCTTCAAGGACCGCGGCATGACCATGGCCATCACCCGGGCCAAGGAGGAGGGGGCGAAGGCCGTCATCTGCGCCTCCACCGGCAACACCTCCGCCTCCGCCGCGGCGTACGCGGTGCGCGCGGGGATGGTCTGCGCCGTCCTCGTGCCGCAGGGCAAGATCGCGCTCGGCAAGATGGGCCAGGCCCTCGTGCACGGCGCCAAGATCCTCCAGGTCGACGGCAACTTCGACGACTGCCTGACCCTGGCCCGCGCGCTCTCGGACAACTACCCGGTGGCGCTGGTCAATTCGGTCAACCCGGTCCGTATCGAGGGCCAGAAGACCGCCGCGTTCGAGATCGTCGACGCGCTCGGCGACGCCCCCGACATCCACGTCCTGCCGGTCGGCAACGCGGGCAACATCACCGCGTACTGGAAGGGGTACACCGAGTACGCCGGTGACGGCGTCTCCTCCCGCTCCCCGCGCATGTGGGGCTTCCAGGCCTCCGGTTCGGCGCCCATCGTGCGCGGCGAGGTCGTCAAGGACCCGTCCACCATCGCCACCGCGATCCGCATCGGGAACCCGGCCTCCTGGAACTACGCGCTCGCCGCGCGGGACGAGTCGGGCGGCTTCATCGACGAGGTGACGGACCGGCAGATCCTGTCCGCGTACCGGCTGTTGGCCTCGCAGGAGGGCGTCTTCGTGGAGCCCGCGTCGGCCGCGTCCGTCGCGGGTCTGCTCAAGGCCGCCGAGGAGGGCAAGGTCGACCCCGGCCAGAAGATCGTCTGCACGGTCACCGGCAACGGCCTCAAGGACCCCGACTGGGCCGTCGCGGGCGCCCCGCAGCCGGTCACGGTCCCGGTCGACGCGGCCACCGCCGCCGAGAAGCTCGGGCTCGCCTGAGCCGGTGCCGGACCGGGCCGCGGCAGCCGCCGCGGCCCAGGGTCCGGCGGCCACGGCACGGCCACCCCGTCGACCGTGGCGACGCCGCCCGGTCAACCGTGACAACCCAGCTCAACCGCCCTCTTTCCGGGGCGGAGAGCGCATAGGAGGCGGGCGACACGCATCGTGCGCCTCCTGTGCGCCCTATGTCGCGACAGAACCTTCCTTCGATAAGCTGTACCCCATCCGCCCGACACCCGCCCGACGGTCCGCTGCGGTACGGCAGCCGTCGTGGGCGAACGTGGGACGGGCCACCGGATCCCCTGTACACCCCGGTGCGCACTGTGTCCCGACCCGTCCCCGCAGACCCCCGCCGCAGATCCACCGCACTGCATCCCCGCCGCCTTACAAGGAGTGGTCCGACCGATGGCCGGTCCCGCGTTCCGAGCCGCCGCCGTCCGGGTGCGCGTCCCCGCCACCAGCGCCAACCTGGGGCCGGGTTTCGACGCCCTCGGCCTCTCGCTGGGGCTGTACGACGACGTCGTCGTCCGGGTCGCCGACTCCGGGTTGCACATCGACATCGCAGGTGAGGGCAGTGAGAGCCTGCCCCGCGACGAGAGCCACCTGCTCGTGCGCTCCCTGCGCACCGCGTTCGACCTGCTCGGCGGCCAGCCCCGCGGGCTGGAGATCGTCTGCGCCAACCGCATCCCGCACGGCCGCGGCCTCGGCTCCTCCTCCGCCGCCATCTGCGCCGGAATCGTCGCCGCCCGCGCCGTGACGACCGGCGGCGACGCCCGCCTCGACGACGCGGCCCTGCTGGAGCTGGCGACCGAGATCGAGGGACACCCCGACAACGTAGCGGCCTGTCTGCTCGGCGGATTCACCCTCGCCTGGATGGACGGCGGCTCGGCTCGGGCGATCCGGATGGACCCCGCCGACTCCGTCGTGCCCGTCGTCTTCGTGCCCGGCCGCCCCGTGCTCACCGAGACGGCGCGCGGCCTGCTCCCGCGCACCGTCCCGCACGTCGACGCGGCCCTCAACGCCGGCCGGGCGGCCCTGCTCGTCGAGGCCCTGACCCGCCGCCCCGAGCTGCTGCTCGCCGCCACCGAGGACCGGATCCACCAGGAATACCGGGGCCCGGCCATGCCGGAGAGCATGGAGCTGGTGCACCGCCTGCGCGCCGACGGCGTGCCCGCGGTCATCTCCGGCGCCGGACCCACGGTCCTGGCGCTGACGGAGGAGGGTTCGGCCGACAAGGTCGCCCGACTGGCGGGGGAGGGCTGGGCGGCGAATCGGCTGGCCCTCGACGCGACGGGCGCCAGTGTGCTGCCGCTGGCCGCGTAACCGCATGTGATTACCGGTGAGCGAGAGGGGGAATGTTTGTTGGAGCCGGTAGTGTTAACCTCAAGTCTGCAACCGACGTCTTTGAGGCGCGTTGCTTCGTGTCCCCCTCCGGGACCACCATTCTTCCGGGAGCCTCCCCAACTGCCTGAGCAGCCTGCCTGAGCAGTTTCGAGCACGCTCCGGAACCGGCACGACACCCCTCGCTCGTCCAGGAGTGGGCCGAGCAGGGGGATCTCGCGCCGGACCCCGCACGTTCATCTCTCCGCCGTACCTGGCGGACCACCGCCCCGGCAAGGTCCGCGATCCAGCAAGATCAACAGACCGCAGTCGGACAGCACAACCGGTCGCCGAGCCAGAAGGCCGACGTCCGCTCCAGGGAAGGACCCTTCGTGAGCGACACCACCGATCTGATGGGCGTGACTGCCGACAAGAACGTCGACAGCGCCGCGCCCGCCGAAGGTGCTGCCACTGGCACCACCGCACGGCGCCGCCGCTCCGGCACCGGCCTCGAGGGCATGGTCCTGGCCGAGCTGCAGCAGGTCGCGTCCGGCCTCGGCATCAGGGGCACCGCGCGGATGCGCAAGAGCCAGCTGATCGAGGTCATCAAGGAGGCGCAGGCGGGCGGCGGATCCGCCGCCCCCAAGGCCTCCTCCAAGGCCGCAGAGGCCCCCGCCGAGGCGGAGAGCAAGCCCAAGCGCCGCGCGACCTCGAAGGCGCGCACCGGGGACGAGGGCGCTGCCGCCGCCGAGAAGAGCACGGCCGCCCAGCAGCAGATCGACATCCCCGGCCAGCCGGCCAGCGACGACCAGCCCGCGGGCGAGCGCCGTCGCCGCCGTGCCACCGCGCAGGCGGGCAGCCCCGACACCAAGACCGAGGCGAAGACCGAGGTCAAGGCGAAGGCGGAGCCCGAGGCCGCGCAGAAGACCGAGGAGCGGGCCGAGCCCAAGGGCGACGCCCGGGCCGAGAACGCCACCGACACGGCCGAGGGCCGTCGTGGTGACCGCCAGGGCCGTGACCGCGGTGACCGCGGTGACCGCGAGGGTCGCCGTGAGCGTCAGCGCGACCGCCGCGGCAAGGGCGATGACCAGGGCCAGCAGGGCGGTGGCGGGCAGCGCCCGCAGCGCCAGGGCCAGGGCCAGGGCCAGCAGAACCGTGACAACGGTCCGCAGGACGACTTCGACGACGAGGCGGGCGGCCGTCGCGGCCGTCGTGGCCGTTACCGCGACCGCCGCGGCCGCCGTGGGCGCGACGACTTCGCCGGCGATGTGCAGGTGGCCGAGGACGACGTCCTGATCCCCGTCGCGGGCATCCTGGACATCCTCGACAACTACGCGTTCATCCGGACCTCCGGCTACCTGCCGGGCCCGAACGACGTGTACGTCTCGCTCGCCCAGGTCCGCAAGAACGGTCTGCGCAAGGGTGACCACGTCACCGGCGCGGTGCGCCAGCCCAAGGACGGCGAGCGGCGCGAGAAGTTCAACGCGCTGGTCCGCCTCGACTCGGTCAACGGCATGGCGCCGGAGTCCGGCCGCGGCCGCCCCGAGTTCCAGAAGCTGACCCCGCTCTACCCGCAGGACCGGCTCCGGCTGGAGACCGACTCCAACATCCTGACGACGCGGATCATCGACCTGGTGGCCCCGATCGGCAAGGGCCAGCGCGGGCTCATCGTGGCCCCGCCGAAGACCGGCAAGACCATGATCCTGCAGTCGATCGCCAACGCGATCACGGTCAACAGCCCCGAGTGCCACCTGATGGTCGTCCTGGTCGACGAGCGTCCGGAAGAGGTCACCGACATGCAGCGGTCGGTGAAGGGCGAGGTCATCTCCTCGACCTTCGACCGTCCCGCCGAGGACCACACCACCGTCGCCGAGCTGGCCATCGAGCGCGCCAAGCGCCTCGTCGAGCTGGGTCACGACGTGGTCGTCCTCCTCGACTCGATCACCCGCCTGGGCCGCGCGTACAACCTCGCGGCGCCGGCCTCCGGCCGCATCCTCTCCGGTGGTGTCGACTCGACCGCGCTCTACCCCCCGAAGCGCTTCTTCGGCGCCGCGCGCAACATCGAGGACGGCGGCTCGCTGACCATCCTGGCCACCGCGCTCGTCGAGACCGGCTCGCGCATGGACGAGGTGATCTTCGAGGAGTTCAAGGGCACCGGCAACATGGAGCTCAAGCTCGACCGGAAGCTCTCGGACAAGCGCATCTTCCCGGCGGTGGACGTCGACGCGTCCTCCACCCGTAAGGAAGAGATCCTGCTCGGCACCGACGAACTGGCGGTCGTCTGGAAGCTGCGCCGGGTGCTGCACGCACTCGACCAGCAGCAGGCGATCGAGCTCCTCCTGGACCGGATGAAGAAGACCCAGTCCAACGCGGAGTTCCTGCTCCAGATCCAGAAGACGACGCCGGGCAGCGGAAACGGCAACGACTGACGCAGCCCTGCGGCGGTTTTCCCAACCACCTCTTGAATCCGCCCCGTTACTCCGGTGACGGGGCGGATTTCTGCATGTAATATCAATTCGCCGTCACTCTCCCCCCACTTACGGCACCTCCACTTGATGCCCCTGGATAACGGGAGACTTGCGTGCGCATATCGCGCCATGCCGGATCAGTACGAATCATCGGCCGCCTGGCGGCCGTCGGTGCCGCGACGCTGGCACTGCTGGGCGGCGGCCTGACCGTCGGAGCCCAGGCCGCGGAGAGCGGCGAACGCTTCCTGCCGCCGAAGGGCGTCGAGGTGGTGAGCCCGCAGAAGCTCACGCCGAAGATCATCGGTGGCACCAACACCGCCTTCAAGGACGCGCCTTGGATGGTGCAGCTGCTTTTCGAGTACGACAACGACGGGCTGTTCTACTTCTCCTGCGGCGGCACTCTCGTCGCCCCCAACAAGGTGATGACGGCCGCCCACTGCGTCACCGACGAGAATGGCAAGGCCCTCGATATGGTCAACCGGGGCATGGTGCTCGCGGGAACGGCCAAACTGGCGGGCGGGCCCAACGACGAAGGGACCGCCGTAGGGATATCCCGCTCCTATTTCGCGGGTTCGTACAACGCGGCCGAGATCGACAACGACATCGCGCTCCTGACGCTCTCCAAGCCCCTGAGCTACACCCCGGCGCAGCCCGCTTCCTACGGTGACACCGCCCGGTACGTCGCGGGCACGAAGGCCACCACCTACGGCTGGGGCATGACCGGTTCGGACTGGGACTTCTCGCCCCTGTCGGACACCCTGCTGCGGCTGGAGCAGCCGCTGCGCTCGGACGCCGAGTGCTCCGAGAACCTCGACGGCGCCATCGGCGTCCCGGGCGCCTACAAGGCCGGCCACATGATCTGCGCGGGCATCGGCGGCACCGGCAACGACTCCACCGGGAAGGCCACTTGCCCCGGTGACTCCGGTGGCCCGATGTTCGTCTCCGGACGCATCATCGGCATCACCTCCTGGGGTCCCGCCAACAGCGTCGAGGCGTGCAACCTGAGCGGCACGTACGACGCGTACACGAAGGTGTCGACCTACTACCGGTCGATCCAGCCCCGTATCGACGACACCAGCTTCAGCCGTGACCACCGGGCCGACGTGTTCGCCCGTTCCACCGGCTCCACCGCGTACACCTTCCCCTCCTCCGGTGAGAAGCTCGCGGCGCGCAAGGTGCTCGCCGGGTCCTACAGCGCGTACAACCTGTTCATCCAGACGGACCTCGACCGGGACGGCTACCAGGACCTGATCGCCCGGCAGGGCTCGACCGGGGACGTCTACTGGCTGCACCGCTCGGCGAGCAGCTCGACCTACGCCAAGACGAAGATCTTCAGCAACTGGAAGACCGTCCGGGCGATCGTCGCCCCCGGCGACGTGAACAACGACGGCAAGGGCGACATCCTGGCCGTCACCTCCACGGGCGACCTCATGACGTACCCGAGCTACGGCAACGGCAAGTTCAACACCCCGGTCAAGTCGGCGACGGGCTACCAGGCCTACAACCAGGTGCGCGGACACGGCGACCTGACCTACGACGGCAAGAACGACCTGCTGGTCCGCCGCGGCGGGACGAACGACCTCTACCTGGTCAAGGGCACCGGCAAGTCCACGGCCCCCTTCGAGGCGCCGGTCAAGGTCCGCAGCAACTGGTCGGCGTACAACCTCCTGGTCACGCCGGGCGATGTGAACGGCGACGCCAAGGCCGACCTCGTGGCCCGCTCCACCGCCGGCGACCTGTATCTCCTCAAGGGCACCGGCAAGGCCGACTCGGAGATCTTCGCCACACAGATCAAGCTCGGCAGCGGCTGGAACAGCTACTACACCGTCGGCTGAACCCCCAGGTGAACGCCGCCTCACGGCGCGTACGCCCGTAAGACCTGTGGCCCCCGTCCTCCGACGGGGGCCACAGGCACGTATGCAACCCTTCTTGGTGCTTCGGCCGTCCTCAAGGACAGCCGACCGCGCGTGGAACACCACGGCAGGGGGCACACGGGCACAGCAGGAGTGACGAGGGAGACGCGTGAGCGAGCAGAGCAGGGGCACGGGCCGCATACGCGGCACCGGCAGCCGACGGAGGAAGCCGACCCGCCGGCACCGGGCCAAGGTCGTCGCGGCCTGGACGGTGGCGGGAGTCGTGGTCGTCGGCGGGGCCGGTCTGGGGTACGCCTACCTGGCGCTCGACGGCAACCTCTCCAGCATCGACATCGACGCCAAGCTCGGCACCGACCGTCCCGACGACGTCGACGACGGCTCGCAGGACATCCTGGTGCTGGGCTCCGACTCGCGCTCCGGCGACAACGGGAAGTACGGCCAGGACGAGGGAGCGGCCCGCTCGGACACGGCGATGGTCGTCCACGTCGACAAGGGCCACCAGTCCGCGAGCGTCGTCTCGATACCGCGCGACACCCTGATCGAACGCCCCGCCTGCGAGAGCGACACCACCGGCGACCAGGTCCCCGCCGAGCACCGGGCGATGTTCAACACCGCCTACGAGGTCGGCGGGCCCGCCTGCGCGGTCAAGACCGTCGAGTCGATGTCCGGCATCCGCATGGACCACTACCTGGAAGTCGACTTCACCGGCTTCAAGAAGCTCATCGATGAGCTCGGCGGCGTCGAGATCACCACGAAGACAGCGATCGACGACTCCAAGAGCCACCTCGACCTGGAGCCCGGCACCCACACCCTGAACGGCGAGGAGTCCCTCGGGCTCGTCCGCACCCGCAAGAGCGTCGGCGACGGCAGCGACCTGGGACGCATCCAGCTCCAGCAGGCGTTCATCAAGGCGCTCATGGAGCAGACGAAGAGCGTCGGGGTGTTCTCCAGCCCCAAGAAGCTCTACGGTCTCGCGGACGCCGCCACCAAGGCCGTCACCACCGACTCCGGACTCGGCTCGGTCAAGAAGCTCACCGGCTTCGCAGGCGGCCTCAAGGCGCTCGGCGCCGACAACGTGCACATGGTGACCCTGCCCGTGGAGTACGACCCGGCCGACCCGAACCGCGTCCTGCCGCAGGAGAAGGCAGGACGGCAGGTCTGGGCCGCCCTCAAGAACGACCGGCCGATCCCCGCCTCCGCCACCGAGAAGTCGGCCGGCGACAAGGGCGAGGCCGACAAGGTCGTCGAGTAGCCCACCGGTCACCCCGGGTGCGCGGCCGGGTGGCGGGAATACCCCGGCCCCGCCCCCGGTTTTGGGAGATACGGCCGGTCCTGGCAGACTGGTACGTCGGCCCCGGTTCACGGCCCCGCAAATCCGCGCGGACGACCCGGCGCCCTCCCGAAACTAGGAGACACCTTGAAGCGCGACATCCACCCCGAGTACGTCGAGACGCAGGTCAGCTGCACCTGCGGTGCGTCGTTCACCACCCGGAGCACCATCGACAACGGCACCATCCGTGCCGACGTCTGCTCCGAGTGCCACCCGTTCTACACGGGCAAGCAGAAGATCCTCGACACCGGCGGCCGCGTGGCCCGCTTCGAGGCCCGCTTCGGCAAGGCTGCCGGCTCCGCCAGCAAGTAGCGAGCCACTGCGCCGGTTCCTGGCGCCCTCTTCCCGGGGGCGTCGGAACCGGCGTTTTTTCCGGTCGGGTGTCCGGGGAAGACCCGACGGACACCCCACCGGGCAGTCATGCCCTCCAGCAGGCCCGCAGATTTCAGACCAACCAGGAGCCCCCGCATGTTCGAGGCGGTCGAGGAACTGATCGGTGAACACACCGGTCTCGAGAAGAAGCTCGCCGACCCGTCGGTCCACGCCGACCAGGCCAACGCGCGCAAGCTGAACAAGCGCTACGCGGAGCTGACCCCGATCGTCTCCACGTACCGGGCCTGGAAGCAGACCGGCGACGACATCGAGACCGCCCGCGAGTTCGCCGCGGACGACCCCGACTTCGCCGCCGAGGTCAAGGAGCTGGAGAAGCAGCGCGAGGAGATCACGGAGAAGCTCCGTCTCCTCCTCGTCCCGCGCGACCCCAGCGACGACAAGGACGTGCTCCTGGAGATCAAGGCGGGCGCCGGCGGCGACGAGTCCGCCCTGTTCGCCGGCGACCTGCTGCGCATGTACCTGCGCTACGCCGAGCGCGTCGGCTGGAAGACCGAGATCATCGACTCCACCGAGTCCGAACTCGGCGGCTACAAGGACGTCCAGGTCGCCGTCAAGACCAAGGGCGGCAACGGCGCCACCGAGCCCGGCCAGGGCGTCTGGGCCCGGATGAAGTACGAGGGCGGCGTGCACCGCGTGCAGCGCGTGCCCTCCACCGAGTCGCAGGGCCGCATCCACACCTCCGCCGCGGGCGTGCTCGTCACCCCCGAGGCCGAGGAGGTGGACGTCGAGATCCACGCCAACGACCTGCGCATCGACGTCTACCGCTCTTCCGGACCCGGTGGCCAGTCCGTCAACACGACCGACTCCGCCGTCCGCATCACGCACCTGCCGACCGGCGTCGTCGCCTCCTGCCAGAACGAGAAGAGCCAGCTCCAGAACAAGGAGCAGGCCATGCGCATCCTGCGGTCCCGGCTGCTCGCCGCCGCCCAGGAGGCCGCCGAGCAGGAAGCCTCCGACGTCCGCCGCAGCCAGGTCCGTACCGTCGACCGCTCCGAGAAGATCCGGACGTACAACTTCCCGGAAAACCGCATCTCGGACCACCGCGTCGGCTTCAAGGCGTACAACTTGGACCAGGTGCTCGACGGCGACCTGGACGCGGTCATCCAGGCGTGCGTCGACGCCGACTCCGCCGCCAAGCTCGCCAACGCGTAAGCGACCCGCCCGCCCCGCACACCCCGTACGGAGAACCGCGATGAACCTGCTGCTCGCCGAGGTGGCCCAGGCCACCCAGCGGCTGGCCGACGCCGGTGTCCCCTCACCGCGATTCGACGCCGAGGAACTCGCGGCCTTCGTCCACGGGGTGAAGCGGGGCGCGCTCCACACGGTCCCCGACAGCGACTTCGACGCCCGCTACTGGGAGGCCATCGCCCGCCGCGAGGCCCGCGAACCCCTCCAGCACATCACCGGCCGCGCCTTCTTCCGCTACCTGGAGCTCCAGGTCGGACCCGGCGTCTTCGTGCCCCGCCCGGAGACCGAGTCGGTCGTCGGCTGGGCCATAGACGCCGTGCGTGCGATGGACGTCGTCGAGCCCGTCGTCGTCGACCTGTGCACCGGATCGGGCGCCATCGCGCTCGCCATGGCCCAGGAGGTCCCCCGCTCCCGCGTCCACGCCGTGGAGCTCTCCGAGGACGCCCTGAGGTGGACGCGGAAGAACGCCGAGGGGTCCAGGGTCACCGTCCACAAGGGAGACGCCCTGAGCGCCCTCCCCGAGCTCGACGGCCAGGTCGACCTGGTGATCTCCAACCCGCCGTACATCCCGCTCACCGAATGGGAGTACGTCGCCCCCGAGGCGCGCGACCACGACCCGGAGATGGCCCTCTTCTCCGGCGAGGACGGCCTCGACACGATCCGCGGTATCGAACGCACCGCCCACCGCCTGCTCCGCCCCGGCGGCCTCGTCGTCATCGAGCACGCCGACACCCAGGGCGGCCAGGTCCCCTGGATCTTCACCGAGGAGCGGGGCTGGGCCGACGCGGCCGACCACCCCGACCTCAACAAGCGCCCCCGGTTCGCCACCGCCCGCAAGGCCATGCCGTGACCGGCCCCCGGCACCACCACCCGTACCCGCACCTGTCCGAGGAGGCCGGCTGATGGCTCGGCGATACGACTGCAACGACGCCACCGACCGGACCACGGGCCTGCGCGAGGCCGCATCGGCCGTCCGCCGGGGCGAACTGGTCGTGCTGCCCACCGACACCGTGTACGGGATCGGTGCGGACGCCTTCACCTCGGAGGCCGTCGCGGACCTGCTGGACGCCAAGGGCCGGGGCCGCAACATGCCCACCCCCGTCCTCATCGGCTCCCCGAACACCCTCCACGGCCTGGTCACCGACTTCTCCGAGCAGGCCTGGGAGCTCGTCGACGCCTTCTGGCCCGGCGCCCTCACCCTCGTCGCCCGGCACCAGCCCTCCCTCCAGTGGGACCTCGGCGACACCCGGGGCACCGTCGCGATCCGGATGCCGCTGCACCCGGTCGCCATCGAGCTGCTCACCGAGGTCGGCCCGATGGCCGTCTCCAGCGCCAACCTCACGGGACACCCCTCGCCCGAGGACTGCGACGCCGCCCAGGGCATGCTCGGCGACTCCGTCTCCGTCTACCTCGACGGCGGCCCGACGCCCGGCATCGTGCCGTCCTCCATCGTCGACGTCACCGGCGCCACCCCGGTCCTGCTGCGCGCCGGCGCCCTCTCCGCGGAGGAGCTGCGCAAGGTGGTCCCCGACCTCGAGGTGGCCAATTGACCGCCCCCGAGGGGCGTGGCATAGCGGGGCGGACCGACACCTTCCGCATCCTCCACGTCAGCACCGGCAACGTCTGCCGCTCGCCCATCACCGAGCGGCTGACCCGCCATGCCCTGGTGGACCGCCTCGGCGACCCGCTCAGCGGCGGCCTGATCGTGGAGAGCGCCGGCACCTGGGGCCATGAGGGCGCCCCCATGGAGGCCAACGCCGAGGTCGTCCTCGCCGACTTCGGCGCGGACGCCAGCGGCTTCGTCGGCCGCGAACTGCTCGACGAGCACGTCATCCGCGCCGACCTGGTCCTCACCGCCACCCGCGACCACCGCGCCCAGGTCATCTCCATGGGCCACTCCGCGGGCCTGCGCACCTTCACGCTCAAGGAGTTCACCCGGCTGGTCCGGGCGATAGACCCGGCCACCCTGCCCGACCCGCGCGACGAGGGCGTCGTCGAGCGCGCCCGCGCCCTGGTGCGCGCCGCCGCCGCGCTGCGCGGCTGGCTGCTGGCCCCGACCGCCGAGGCGGACGAGGTCTACGACCCCTACGGCGCGCCCATCACCTTCTTCCGCTCGATCGGCGACGAGATCAACCAGGCCCTCGATCCGGTCGTCACCGCGCTCACCGGCGTACACGCCCCGCACTGACGGACGCGGACGCGCACCGGCGTACGCAGGTGAGCCGACAGCCGTGCGTACGCGGCCCCACCGGACGGCCCGCGCATCCCGCGCCGTACGCCGGTGCGCCGACCGGCGTACGGCACCCTCCGACAGCGGGCACGGAGCCCAGCCCCGGCGTACGTTGGTGCTGACACCGGCACCCCACGCCGGCGCATCCACCTCCAGGCCCGGAGCCGTCCCATGCCGGTCACCTCACCCGCCGCACCCGCGGCCGTGCCGCCCGCGCCCCACCGCCCCGACGCCCTGCCCCAGGACTTCGGCACGCTGCTGGGCCAGGACCCGGAGATCGCCGGGATCCTGCTCGCGGAGCGGGACCGGCAGGCGGGCACCCTCCAGCTGATCGCCGCCGAGAACTTCACCTCGCCCGCGGTCCTGGCCGCCCTCGGCTCCCCGCTCGCCAACAAGTACGCCGAGGGGTATCCGGGCGCCCGCCACCACGGGGGCTGCGAGCAGGCGGACGCCGCCGAACGCATCGCCGTACGCCGGGCCACCGCCCTCTTCGGCGCCGAACACGCCAACGTCCAGCCGCATTCCGGCTCCTCCGCCGTCCTCGCCGCCTACGCCGCGCTGCTGCGCCCCGGCGACACGGTCCTCGCGATGGGACTCCCGTTCGGGGGCCACCTCACCCACGGGGCGCCGGGCAACTTCTCCGGCCGCTGGTTCGACTTCGTCGGCTACGGGGTCGAACCCGACACCGGGCTCATCGACCACACCCGGCTCCGCGCCCTGGCCCGCGCCCGCCGCCCCAAGGCCATCGTCTGCGGTTCCATCTCCTATCCCCGACACCCCGACTACGCGCTGTTCCGGGAGATCGCCGACGAGGTCGGGGCGTATCTGATCGTGGACGCCGCCCACCCGATGGGGCTGATCGCCGGGGGAGCGGCGCCGAACCCGGTCCCGTACGCCGACGTGGTCTGCGCCACCACGCACAAGGTGCTGCGCGGTCCGCGCGGCGGCATGATCCTGTGCGGCGCCGATCTCGCCGAGCGGATCGACCGGGCGGTCTTCCCGTTCACCCAGGGCGGGGCGCAGATGCACACGGTGGCGGCGAAGGCGGTCGCGTTCGGGGAGGCGGCCACCCCCGCGTACACGCTCTACGCCCACCAGGTCGTCGCCCACGCCCGGGTCCTCGCCGCCGGTCTGGAGGCGGAGGGCTTCGAGGTGACGACGGGCGGAACGGACACCCACATCGTCGTCGCGGACCCGGCCCCGCTCGGTGTCGACGGCCGCACCGCCCGTGAGCGCCTGGCTGCGGCCGGTATGGTCCTCGACACGTGCGCCCTGCCGTACGGGGACGCCCGGGGCATCCGGCTCGGCACCGCCGCCGTCACCACGCAGGGCATGGACGACGGGGACATGGCCCGTATCGCGGCCCTGTTCGGAGCGGCCGTACGGGAGCCGGGCGACGTGAGTCCGATCGCGGCGGAGGTCCGGGCGCTGGCGGAGCGGAATCCTCCCTATCCGGGGTAGGCGAGGCGCATGGAACCATCACCCGTACCGTTGAGTCCTTGTATCAGAGACTAGGGTGTGGGGCTGAGATGGCCGGCGAAACCTGTGGGGCAGCCCGTGCGTGATTACCTGCTGACGCTCTGTGTCACGGCAGCGGTGACCTATCTGCTGACCGGACCGGTGCGTAAGTTCGCCATCGCGATCGGGGCGATGCCCGCGATCCGCGCGCGCGACGTCCACCGGGAGCCGACACCCCGGCTCGGTGGGATCGCCATGTTCGGCGGGCTGTGTGCGGGGCTGATCGTCGCCGACCACCTGTTCAATCTGCAGGGTGTCTTCGAACTCTCCAACGAGCCACGGGCGTTGCTCTCCGGAGCCGCTCTGATCTGGCTCATCGGCGTGCTCGACGACAAGTTCGAGATCGACGCCCTGATCAAGCTCGGCGGCCAGATGATCGCCGCCGCCGTCATGGTCATCCAGGGGCTCACGATCCTGTGGCTGCCGATTCCCGGCGTCGGCACGGTCGCCCTCACCCAGTGGCAGGGCACCCTGCTCACGGTGGCGCTGGTCGTCATCACGATCAACGCGGTGAACTTCGTCGACGGCCTGGACGGGCTCGCGGCGGGCATGGTGTGCATCGCGTCGGCGGCGTTCTTCCTCTACGCCTACCGCCTCTGGATGGGGTACGGGATCGAGGCGGCGGCCCCCGCGACGCTCTTCGCGGCGATCCTGATGGGGATGTGCCTCGGCTTCCTGCCGCACAACATGCACCCGGCGCGGATCTTCATGGGCGACTCGGGCTCGATGCTGATCGGGCTGGTGCTGGCGGCCGGCGCGATCTCGATCACGGGCCAGGTCGACCCGGACAACATGCGGATCTTCTTCGAGGGCAGTGAGCGCGGGGCGACCCACGCGATGTTCCCGGTCTTCATCCCGCTGCTGCTGCCGCTGACGATCATTGCGATCCCGGCCGCGGACCTGATCCTGGCCATCGTCCGCCGCACCTGGAACGGGCAGTCGCCGTTCGCCGCCGACCGGGGCCACCTCCACCACCGGCTGCTGGAGATCGGGCACTCGCACAGCCGGGCCGTGCTGATCATGTACTTCTGGTCGGCCCTGATCGCCTTCGGCACGGTCAGCTACTCCGTGCACTCGGCCTCGATGTGGATCGTCTTCGTGATCGTGGGGGCGAGCGCGGTCGGGCTGATCCTGTTGCTGCTGCCGCGCTTCACTCCGCGTACCCCGCACTGGGCCAACCGCTTCGTCCCGCCGCGCTACCGCCACGGCGCCACCGGGCAGGATTCCTCCCCCGCGCCTTCCTGCGGCGAGAAGCCGGTGCCCCTGGCCTCCGGGGCCCAACAGGGCGCGGGGGGCGCTCAGATGGGCGAGGAGGGCGTCGAACGGGCCCCCGTGGCGGTCGGGGTGTCCGGCGTCAACGGCGCTACCGCGATCGGCGCTCGTTCGCGGTTCTCCGATCGCCGATCCGTCGACTCCTCCCGTTGACGAATACGGAAGTCACGGCGCATTAGCAGACATTGCGACGGCTTGTCGTGCACACACGCGCGGGTTAACTCTCATGTGTGACAGTTGGCACACTTTCCAGGTAAAGACCTCATCAAATAGTTTGTGATACCGTTCACGAGACCCGGTGACGGAGCCGAAGGACCCTAGTGAGACGGTCCATTGGCCTGGTAATCCGCCTCGCGGACCGGGCCTACGCTCGTCCATGACGACGCCCCATTCCTCCTCTCAGACCAGTGGAGCTGCCGCCATGCAGTCCGACATGCGCGAAGTACTGCGCATCGCCACCCCCACCGCCGCGGTGGGAGCCATCGCCACGCTCGTCGGCGGGCTCGTCGTCGGCGGCAAGGGGGCGATCGGCGCCGTCGTGGGCTGCGTGGTGGTCATCCTCTTCATGGCCCTCGGACAGCTGGCGCTGCAGTGGGTCGCCAAGTCGATGCCGCACCTCTTCCAGGGCATGGGGCTGCTGGTCTACTCGGTGCAGCTCGTCCTCCTGCTCGGCCTGATCATGGCCATCAGGAACACCTCTCTCTTCGACCTCCAGGCCTTCGCCCTCACGCTGGTCGTCTCGGTGATCACGTGGATCGTCACGCAGACCGTGCTGCACGCCAGGAGCAAGACCCTGTACGTCGATCCCGACGGGGAGAGCGGGAAGACCCCGGGCGGAACCGAGGGGAAGCATGACCAGTAGGGCCGGGATAAAGCCCTGTTCGACATGCTGCTATCGTCCGGTCTCGGTTGCGGTACTGCGGGCGCGGACAACACGGCTGTCGCCTGATACATCGCGAGGCTTCGGGCCCGGCCGCCGCCTCCTCACCGTAAGAACCAGTCCGGTGCCGACCTGCGGCTGCCAGCCGCTCCGATACAACGAGGTAGCCGTATCCATGCGCCATGCAGAAGGAGCTCCTGGTGACTGCTGACGCCCAGACGCTCGCCTTCGAGGTTGACTGCCACCTGTTCCAGGGCTCGTGCGGATTCCCAGCCCCGAGCGCGTGGTCGTTCATCTTCGACCCGATCTTCACCATCGGGCCGGTCGAGTTCAACAAGCCGATGCTGCTCGCGATCATCGGGACCTTCGCCATCCTGGCTCTGTTCTGGGCCGGCTTCTCCAAGCCCAAGGTCATCCCGGGCAAGCTCCAGATGATCGCCGAGGCGCTCTACGACTTCGTGCACCGGGGCATCGCCAAGGAGATCATCGGCAAGAAGGGCGAGCCCTTCGTCCCGCTGCTGGTGTCCCTGTTCTTCTTCGTCTGGATGCTGAACCTCTGGGCGATCATCCCGATCGCACAGTTCCCGGTGAGCTCGCTCATCGCGTACCCGGTCGGACTGGCCCTGCTCGTCTGGGCCGTCTACATGACGGTGACCTTCCGGAACAACGGCTTCGTCGGCGGTATCCGCAACCTGTGCGTACCCAGCGGCCTGCCCAAGCCGATCTACGTGATCCTGACGCCGATCGAGTTCGTCTCGAACATCTTCGTGCGCCCCTTCACGCTGGCGGTCCGACTCTTCGCGAACATGTTCGCCGGCCACATCCTGATCCTGGTCTTCACGATCGCGACCTGGTACATGCTCGGCACCGTGCTCGGCACCGTCTACGCCACCGCGTCGTTCGCCGTGACCCTGGCCCTGACCGTCTTCGAGATGTTCATCCAGGCGCTTCAGGCCTACGTGTTCACCGTGCTGACCGCCACGTACTTGTCCCAGGCGCTCGAAGAAGCGCACTGAGGACACCCGGGCCACCACCCGGACACCCCCTAGACGTCCGGTGGACGCAATCTCCACCGGCCAATCAAGAGAAGGAATCACAGATCAATGTCTGAGACTCTCGCAGCCGTTGTGGGCAACGTCGGCACCATCGGTTACGGCCTCGCGGCGATCGGCCCCGGCGTCGGTATCGGCATCATCTTCGGTAACGGTGTGCAGGCCATCGCCCGCCAGCCCGAGGCGGCCGGCCTGATCCGCCAGAACATGCTGCTCGGCTTCGCGGTCATCGAGGCCCTGGCCCTGATCGGCTTCGTCGCCCCCTTCATCTACCCGAAGTAGTCCTGGCGACCTGACGATACGTTTTCGACGAAAGGTCCACCATGTTGCACTTGGCAGCCGAGGAGCCGCAGTCACCGCTGCTGCCGGTCTGGCCCGAGATCGTCATCGGTCTGATCTGCTTCAGCATTGTCTTCTTCGTCTTCTACAAGAAGCTCCTCCCGGCCATCAACAAGGCCCTGGACGAGCGTCGCGAGGCGATCGAAGGTGGCATCGAGAAGGCAGAAGCGGCTCAGACCGAGGCGCAGAGCGTTCTTGAGCAGTACAAGGCCCAGCTCGCCGAGGCCCGCCACGAGGCCGCGCGTCTGCGCCAGGAGGCGCAGGAGCAGGGCGCCGTCATCATCCAGGAGATGAAGGCGGAGGGTCAGCGCCAGCGCGAGGAGATCATCGCCGCCGGCCACACCCAGATCGAGGCCGACCGCAAGGCCGCCGCCTCGGCGCTGCGTCAGGACGTGGGCAAGCTCGCCACCGACCTGGCCGGCAAGCTCGTCGGCGAGTCCCTCCAGGACCACGCCCGGCAGAGCGGCACCGTCGACCGGTTCCTCGACGAGCTCGAGGCGAAGGCCGAGGCGGCCCGATGAACGGCGCGAGCCGCGAAGCACTGGCTGCCGCTCGCGAGCGTCTCGACGCGCTGACCGACAACACGTCGGTCGACGCGGCGAAGCTCGCCGAGGAGCTGGCCTCGGTCACCTCGCTGCTCGACCGCGAAGTATCCCTGCGCCGGGTTCTCACCGACCCGGCCCAGAGCGGCGAGAGCAAGGCCGAGCTGGCCGCGCGTCTGCTCAGCGGACAGGTCGGCGGCGAGACCGTCGACCTGGTCTCCGGACTCGTCCGGTCCCGCTGGTCGCAGTCCCGTGACCTGGTGGACTCGGTCGAGGAGCTGGCGAACACCGCCGACCTCACCGCGGCCCAGCGCGGCGGCAGCCTCGACGACGTCGAGGACGAGCTGTTCCGGTTCGGCCGGATCGTCGGCTCTAACACGGAGCTGCGTTCCGCGCTGACCAGCCGTACGGCCGCGGCGTCCGCCAAGGGCGAGCTGCTGCGCAGCCTGCTCGGCGGCAAGGCGCAGCCGGTCACCGAGCGGATCATCGTCCGCCTCGTGACCCACCCGCGTGGACGTAGCCTGGAAGCAGGGCTGGACTCGCTGTCCAAGCTCGCCGCGGAGCGCCGGGACCGCATGGTCGCCGTCGTCACCTCGGCGGTGCCGCTCAGCGACCGGCAGAAGCAGCGCCTCGGCGCCGCTCTGGCGAAGCTCTACGGCCGCGAGATGCACCTGAACCTGGACGTGGACCCCTCGGTCCTCGGCGGAGTCTCGGTGCGTGTCGGTGACGAGATCATCAACGGCACCGTCGCGGAGCGCCTCGACGAGGCGACCCGCCGCATGGCCGGCTGAGACAGAGCAAGACCTAGCAAGACCAGCGGCCCGGTTGGGCCGTGCAGAAATTGCAGAAGATTCCTGGGGGTCGGCCCCCAGACCCCCTTAAGAAACTTCGGGCCCAACAAGGAGAGCAGGGAACCCAGATGGCGGAGCTCACGATCCGGCCGGAGGAGATCCGGGACGCACTGGATAACTTTGTCCAGTCGTACCAGCCGGACGCGGCCTCGCGCGAGGAGGTCGGTACGGTCAGCGTTGCCGGCGACGGCATCGCGAAGGTGGAGGGTCTGCCCTCCGCCATGGCGAACGAGCTGCTGAAGTTCGAGGACGGCACCCTCGGTCTCGCCCTCAACCTCGAGGAGCGCGAGATCGGTGCGATCGTCCTCGGCGAGTTCAGCGGAATCGAGGAGGGCCAGCCGGTGCAGCGCACCGGTGAGGTGCTCTCCGTCGGCGTCGGCGAGGGCTACCTCGGCCGCGTCGTCGACCCGCTCGGCAACCCGATCGACGGTCTCGGCGAGATCGAGACCGACAGCCGCCGCGCCCTCGAGCTGCAGGCCCCTGGCGTCATGGTCCGCAAGTCGGTGCACGAGCCGATGCAGACCGGCTACAAGGCCGTCGACGCCATGGTGCCGATCGGCCGCGGCCAGCGTCAGCTGATCATCGGCGACCGTCAGACGGGTAAGACCGCGCTGGCCGTCGACACGATCATCAACCAGCGCGACAACTGGCGCTCGGGCGACGTGAACAAGCAGGTCCGCTGCATCTACGTCGCCATCGGTCAGAAGGGTTCCACCATCGCCTCCGTGCGTGGTGCGCTCGAAGAGGCCGGTGCGCTGGAGTACACGACCATCGTCGCCGCCCCGGCGTCCGACCCGGCCGGCTTCAAGTACCTGGCGCCGTACACCGGTTCGGCCATCGGCCAGCACTGGATGTACCAGGGCAAGCACGTCCTGATCATCTTCGACGACCTCTCGAAGCAGGCCGACGCCTACCGCGCCGTGTCCCTGCTGCTGCGCCGCCCGCCGGGCCGCGAGGCCTACCCGGGTGACGTCTTCTACCTGCACTCCCGTCTGCTGGAGCGCTGCGCGAAGCTCTCCGACGAGCTGGGCGCCGGTTCGATGACGGGCCTCCCGATCGTCGAGACCAAGGCGAACGACGTGTCGGCGTTCATCCCGACCAACGTCATCTCCATCACCGACGGCCAGTGCTTCCTGGAGTCCGACCTGTTCAACGCGGGTCAGCGTCCGGCGCTCAACGTCGGTATCTCGGTCTCCCGAGTCGGTGGCTCCGCCCAGCACAAGGCCATGCGCCAGGTGTCCGGCCGCCTCCGTGTGGACCTCGCCCAGTACCGCGAGCTGGAGGCGTTCGCCGCCTTCGGTTCCGACCTGGACGCGGCCTCGAAGGCATCGCTGGAGCGCGGTAAGCGCATGGTCGAGCTGCTGAAGCAGCCGCAGTACGCCCCGTTCCCGGTCGAGGAGCAGGTCGTCTCCGTCTGGGCCGGCACCACCGGCAAGATGGACGACGTCCCGGTCGAGGACATCCGTCGCTTCGAGTCCGAGCTGCTGGAGTACCTGCGCCGTGAGCGCAAGGACCTCCTCACCAGCATCGCCGAGGGCGCGAAGATGTCCGACGACACGCTGCAGTCGATCGCCGACGCGATCGCCGCCTTCAAGCAGCAGTTCGAGACCTCGGACGGCAAGCTCCTGGGCGAGGGCTGATCGATGGGCGCTCAGCTTCGCGTTTACAAGCGCCGCATCCAAGCCGTCACCGCGACCAGGAAAATCACCAAGGCGATGGAGATGATCGCCGCCTCGCGCATCGTCAAGGCGCAGCGCAAGGTGGCGGCATCGCAGCCGTACGCGACCGAGCTCACCCGCGCGGTGACCGCGGTGGCGACCGGCTCCGACGCCAACCACCCGCTCACCACCGAGGTCGAGACCCCGACCCGGGCCGCGGTCCTGCTCATCACGAGCGACCGCGGTCTGGCCGGCGGTTACTCCTCCAACGCCATCAAGGCCGCGGAGCGACTGCGGGAGCGCCTTGCCTCCGAGGGCAAGGAGGTCGACACGTACATCGTCGGCCGCAAGGGTGTCGCGTACTACGGCTTCCGCGAGCGCAAGGTCGTCGACTCCTGGACCGGCTTCACCGACAACCCGGCGTACAGCGATGCCAAGCGCGTCGCCGCCCCGTTGATCGAGGCCATCCAGAACGAGACGGCCGAGGGCGGCGTCGACGAGCTGCACATCGTCTTCACGGAATTCGTGTCGATGATGACGCAGAACGCGGTCGACGCCCGGATGCTGCCGCTTTCGCTCGACGAGGTGGCCGGGGAGAGCACCCGCAAGGGTGAGATCCTTCCGCTCTTCGAGTTCGAGCCGTCGGCCGAGGACGTCCTGGACGCCCTTCTGCCGCGCTACGTCGAGAGCCGTATCTACAACGCCCTGCTGCAGGCGGCCGCTTCCGAGCACGCCGCCCGCCGCCGCGCGATGAAGTCGGCCACCGACAACGCCGGGGACCTCATCAAGAGCCTGTCCCGGCTTGCCAACGCGGCCCGCCAGGCCGAAATCACCCAGGAAATCAGCGAGATCGTCGGCGGTGCCAGTGCTCTGGCCGACGCGACCGCGGGGAGTGACAAGTAATGACGACGACAGTTGAGACGGCCGCTGCCACGGGCCGCGTCGCCCGGGTCATCGGCCCGGTCGTCGACGTGGAGTTCCCCGTCGACGCGATGCCGGAGATCT
Source organism: Streptomyces globisporus (assembly GCF_003501885.1). Lineage (GTDB taxonomy): Bacteria > Actinomycetota > Actinomycetes > Streptomycetales > Streptomycetaceae > Streptomyces > Streptomyces globisporus_D. Next base: position 21,762 of record NZ_QWFA01000008.1, on the reverse strand, counting down.
ACAACGCCCTCCACGTCGAGGTCGCGGACCCCGCCGACGCCGGCGCCCGCAAGACGCTGACCCTGGAAGTCGCCCAGCACCTGGGTGACGGTGTGGTCCGTGCGATCTCGATGCAGCCCACCGACGGCCTGGTCCGCCAGGCCGCGGTGACCGACACGGGCGCGGGTATCACCGTTCCCGTCGGTGACATCACCAAGGGCAAGGTGTTCAACACTCTCGGCCGCATCCTGAACGAGCCGGAGGCCGAGGCGCAGATCACCGAGCGCTGGCCGATCCACCGCAAGGCCCCGGACTTCGACCAGCTCGAGTCGAAGACCGAGACGCTCGAGACCGGCATGAAGGTCGTCGACCTCCTCACCCCGTACGTCAAGGGTGGAAAGATCGGTCTCTTCGGCGGTGCGGGCGTCGGCAAGACGGTCCTCATCCAGGAAATGATCATGCGTGTGGCGAAGCTGCACGACGGTGTGTCGGTGTTCGCCGGTGTCGGTGAGCGTACCCGTGAGGGCAACGACCTCATCGGAGAGATGATCGACACGGGTGTTCTGGACAAGACCGCGCTGGTCTTCGGCCAGATGGACGAGCCGCCGGGGACGCGTCTGCGCGTGGCCCTGTCCGCCCTGACCATGGCGGAGTACTTCCGCGATGTGCAGAAGCAGGACGTGCTGCTCTTCATCGACAACATCTTCCGCTTCACGCAGGCCGGCTCCGAGGTCTCCACGCTGCTCGGCCGCATGCCGTCCGCGGTGGGTTACCAGCCGACCCTGGCCGACGAGATGGGTGTGCTCCAGGAGCGCATCACCTCGACGCGTGGTCACTCGATCACCTCGATGCAGGCGATCTACGTCCCCGCGGACGACCTGACCGACCCGGCCCCGGCCACCACGTTCGCCCACCTCGACGCGACGACGGTTCTCTCCCGTCCGATCTCGGAGAAGGGCATCTACCCGGCCGTGGACCCGCTGGACTCGACGTCCCGCATCCTGGACCCGCGCTACATCGCCCAGGACCACTACAACGCGGCCAGCCGTGTCAAGGGGATCCTGCAGAAGTACAAGGACCTCCAGGACATCATCGCGATCCTCGGTATCGACGAGCTGGGCGAGGAGGACAAGCTCGTCGTCCACCGTGCCCGTCGCGTCGAGCGCTTCCTGTCGCAGAACACCCACGCCGCCAAGCAGTTCACCGGCCTGGACGGTTCGGACGTCCCGCTCGACGAGTCGATCGCCGCGTTCAACGCGATCTGCGACGGGGACTACGACCACTTCCCCGAGCAGGCGTTCTTCATGTGCGGTGGCCTGGACGACCTCAAGGCCAAGGCCAAGGAGCTCGGCGTCTCCTGAGCCTCCGGCTCACCGAGGGGGGTGGGTGTGTCCCGCCCCCCTCACCACGCCCCGTAGAATTGACCCAACACCCGGCCGGGCGGCCGGGTGGTGACCCGAGGAGCCACCCTTGGCTGCTGAGCTGCATGTCGAGCTGGTCGCCGCGGACCGAAGTGTCTGGTCCGGCGAGGCCACCCTGGTCGTCGCGCGTACCACGTCCGGCGACATCGGCGTCATGCCCGGTCACCAGCCGCTTCTCGGTGTGCTGGAATCGGGCCCGGTGACGATCCGCACGAGCGAGGGCGGCACTGTCGTCGCCGCCGTGCACGGTGGATTCATCTCGTTCGCGGACGACAAGCTGTCGCTGCTGGCCGAGATCGCCGAGCTGGCCGACGAGATCGATGTCCAGCGCGCCGAGCGGGCGCTGGAGCTCGCGAAGTCGGATGCCGACGCTGCCGCCGAGCGGCGCGCCGAGATCCGTCTGCGCGCGGTGGCGGTGCTCTAGCACCTCCACGGACAGATGTTTTACTCAGCCGCGGCCCGAGCTGGAGCGATCCAGCCGTGTCGCGGCTGAGGCGATGCAGGTGCAATACGGTTTCGGTGTTCGTTACTCGACGATGCGAGGAGGTCGGTGGAGATGGTCCTCGCATTGTGGGTGGGCTTGTCCGTCGTCGTCATGGTCCTGCTGGGACTGTTCGTCTTCGGTCTGCGCCGGCGGCTGATCCAGCGCTCCGGAGGGACCTTCGACTGCAGCCTGCGCTGGGACGTCTCCGAGGAACCGGACTCCCTCGGCAAAGGCTGGGTCTACGGGGTCGCTCGCTACAGCGGTGACCGCGTCGACTGGTTCCGGGTCTTCTCCTACGCTCCTCGCCCCCGCCGGGGCCTGGAGCGTTCTGCGATCGAGGTGATCGCCCGCCGGATGCCGGAGGGCGAGGAGGAGCTCGCGCTGCTGTCCGACTCCGTCGTGCTCGGCTGTCTCCACCGGGGGACGCGCCTGGAGCTGGCGATGAGCGAGGACGCCCTCACCGGCTTCCTGGCCTGGCTGGAGGCGGCACCGCCCGGCCAGAGGGTGAACGTGGCGTAGCGGGCCGTACACGCGGCCGTACACAGCGAGAAACCGGGGAGACGGGGGACGGACCCGTCTCCCCGGTGCTTTTTCCGGGGTGGTGCTTCGCGCTACGGCGTGGGGATCACTTCAGACCGTTGGCGATCGCGGTCACGAGTTCGCCGTTGGTGGTGTCACCGGAGAACTCCCAGGAGAACGCGCCTCCCAGGCCCTGGTTCTTCGCCCAGGTCATCTTCGAGCCGATGGTGGCCGGGGTGTCGTAGCTCCACCAGTTGGTGCCGCAGTGGGCGTAGGCGGTGCCGGCGATGGTGCCGTTCGCCGGGCAGGAGCTCTTGAGGACCTTGTAGTCCTCGATGCCCGCCTCGTACGTGCCCGGGGCCGCGCCGGTCGCCGTGCCGCCGGGGGCGGCCTGGGTGACGCCGGTCCAGCCGCGGCCGTAGAAGCCGATGCCGAGGAGCAGCTTCTTGGCCGGGACGCCCTTCGCCTTCAGCTTGGCGATGGCGTCGGCGGAGGTGAAGCCCTGCTGGGGGATGCCGGCGTACGAGGTCAGCGGGGAGTGCGGGGCCGTCGGGCCCTTGGCCGCCCAGGCGCCGAAGAAGTCGTACGTCATCACGTTGTACCAGTCGAAGGACTGGGCCGCGCCCCCGTAGTCGGCGGCGTCGATCTTGCCGCCGCTGGAGCCGTCCGCGGTGATCGCGGCGGTGACCAGGTTGTTCGCGCCGAACTTGGCGCGCATCGCGTCGGCCATGGTCTTGATCGCGGCCGGGCCGCTGGTGTCGCAGGTCAGGCCGCAGGCGTTGGGGTACTCCCAGTCCAGGTCGATGCCGTCGAAGACATCGGCCCAGCGGGGGTCCTCGACCAGGTCGTAGCAGGACTGGGCGAAGGCGGCGGGGTTCTGGACGGCCTGGCCGAAGCCGCCGGACCAGGTCCAGCCGCCGAACGACCAGAGGATCTTGATGTGCGGGTACTGCGCCTTCAGCTTGCGCAACTGGTTGAAGTGGCCCCGCAGCGGCTGGTCCCACGCGTCGGCCTTGCCGTCGACCGACTGGGCGGCGGTGTAGGACTTCTCGTAGTCGGCGTACGCGTCGCCGATGGTGCACTTGCCGTTCTGCACGTTGCCGAACGCGTAGTTGATGTGTGTGATCTTCTCGGCGGAGCCGGAAGTCACGAGGTTCTTCACCGTGTAGGAGCCCCAGTTGGTGAAGTAGCCCAGGTTGATCTTCCCGTTGCCGCCGGGGTTCTCGCCGCCGCCTCCGCCACCGGTGGTACGGACCGTCGTGGCGGCCGAGGCCGGTCCGGTCTGGTCGGCGGTGTCGCGGGCCACCACGGAGTAGCTGTAGTCCGTGCCCGCGGTCAGGCCGGTGTTGGTGTACGTGGTGCCGGTGACGGTCGCGACCGTGGCGCCGTCGCGCTTGACGTCGTAGTCCTTGATGCCCTTGTCGTCCGTGGCGGCCGCCCAGGACAGCTTCACCGAGGAGTTGGTGATGTCGCTCGCGGTGGGTTTGCCCGGAGCGGAGGGGGCGTTGTCACCGGGGTTGGTGGAGCCGCCGTCGCACGGGTTGCCGTTGAGCTTGCAGCCGGAGGGCGCGCCGGAGCCGGAGCCGTTGAAGCCGAAGGAGACGGACGCGCCGGGGGCCAGGGTGCCGTTCCAGCCGAGGTTCTTGGCGGTCCAGTGGTTCGCGGAGTTGGTGACGGTGGCGTCCCAGGCCGAGGTGACCTTGGTGTTCGCCGGGAAGTCCCACTCGACGGTCCAGGTGGAGAGAGTGGTGGTGCCGGTGTTCTTCACCGTCCACTTCCCCTCGAAGCCGCTGCCCCAGTCTGATGCCTTGGTGTAGGTGGCGGTGGCCGAGGCGGCTGCCTCCGCCGGGGTCGCGAGGCCCACCATGGCAGCCAGCGGCACGAGAAGCGCGGTGGCTCCCGCGACGAGCCTGGACCGCTTGCCGGGGGAGGCGCTCCGCGGAGATCCGGTACGGCGCCATCGTATTTCTGTACTCAAGGCTGCTCCATGAATGGCTCCAGGGGGCAGGGGAATCCCTGGCCCGTCAACCCTGCGGGGCCATGAGCGCATGGCACTCTCCAGCGGTCGCGCAGTGTTGCCGTGACCCTAAGAAGGCCTAGACCAATCGTCAAGAGGTCTGGACCAAGGAGGGGTTGAGGGTGCCAGTGTGAGCGACCGCCGAGGGGGAGGCGGTTCAGGGCCCTGTGTTCGCCGGTGAGGTGCCGAATGAGCGCGGAGGCGAGCCCTTGTGCCCACAACTCAGTCGCCGTGCTCGCCGCCGGGATCGAGATCTGCGCTGGTAATGGCCTGGTGGAGCAGCTGCTGGTTGTCGTCGCGGACTCGCAGGCTGTTCAGCGCGAGGTCCAGTGAACGAACCATGCTGCGCTGGGTGAGCTCGGTGGGCAGGCCGGGTACGGGTCGCAACAGCTGGGCGATGAGAAGGGCCAGGTCGCCGGTGCCGACGTCCGGGCGCATGTCGCCGTCGGCCTGGGCGCGCTGGACGAGTCTGTCGAGAATTTTCAGCAGGATCTGGCGTAGCCGGTGCGTCTCGGGGTCCTTCTGGAGCTCGGCCCAGGAGCTGGCGAACCAGACCGACAGCCAGGTCGCCAACCGCAGTTCAGTGCCGGCCTGATGGACGAATCGTGTCAGTGCCCGCCAGGCGTCGGGCTCTTCGTCCTCGGCCGTGCGAGCGATGGCGACCACGCGGTGAAAGCCGTCCAACGCCACCGCGCTGATCAATGCCTGCCGGTCGGGGAATCGACGGTAGAAGGTAGCGGTGCCGACACCCGCGCGGCGGGCCACCTCTTCGGTCGGTACGTCGGGGCCTCGCTCGGCAAACAGCTCCCGGGCCGCCTCGATGATCTGCTGGCGGTTGAGTCGGGCGTCCGCTCGCAGACCGCGCCCGGAGGTCGAGGATGTCACGCCAGCACTATATCTGATTTAACTTCCTCCCTATACTGTCAATAAGTGGCGGGTCTTCTATCGGATAGGGGAAGTGGATGACCCTTGAAGCGATGTTGCACCGGATCGGGCACCAAGGCCGTGCGACGCCCGACCGAACGACCCTCGTTGCCCTGCATCGACGCTGGCGCCGCACAGTGCCGTACGAGAACCTCGACATCCAGCTCGGCCGCCCCGTCAGCCTCGACCCGGACGCGCTGACCGACAAACTCGTACGGCGGCGGCGCGGCGGCTACTGCTACGAACAGAACGCGGGCCTCGCCATGCTGCTGCGCCTGGTCGGGTTCGAAGTGTCGATGGTCGAGGCCGGCGTCATGCGCCAGGCCAATGAGGACGCCATGTGGGGAAACCACAACGCGCTGATCATCGACCTCGACGGCCGGCAGTGGCTTGCCGACGCCGGCATCGGAGACGGGTTCGTAGAGCCGATCCCGCTACGCGAAGGCCCCCACACGCAGGGAGGGTTCACCTACCTGCTGGAACGACTGGCCTCGGACACCTGGCGCTTCCACCACCACCCGGGCGCGACGATCGCGTCCTACGACTTCCGGCTTCAGCCGCGTGAGTCCGCCGACTTCGCCGCCCGGTCGCACGAGCTCTCCACGTCGCCCAAGTCCCCTTACGTCACCACTTTGATCATCGCGCGGCCCGCTACCGGGCACACCCTGCTGCTGCTGTCACGAACGGTGCGGCAATACCGCGCCGACGGCAGGAGCTCCCAGGTCATCAGGGACATGGACGAGTTCGCCACAACCCTCCGGAAGCAGTTCTGCATACCGCTCCAGGATCTTGGGCCGGACGGAGTCGGCAGACTCTGGGAGAAGGCCGGCGCCCAGAACGACCTCTGGCGCGCGCGCTCAGTCGAGTGACCGGCCGTTACCGATGGCGGCCATCCTGCCCGGGCGCAAATAGGCGCGATCGGGAGTGTGTTGGGATCAGAAAGGAGCGAACAGGCCGTTACGGGCCCTCGAAAGCCGTCATCCGCCTCACCTACCGCAAGAGATGTCTACTGGCTCAGCCAGACTGAAGCAGTCCGCCGCCCGAATCGCAATGAAGCACTCGCGTCGGAACCAAACGCTCCTTAACTGATCGTTTCAGAATGAGGTGCGCAGGCGGCGGAGGCATATGAGGCCGAAGGTCGATCAGCACGCACTCCGGACACCCTGCCGACCAAGATCACCGAGCACCAGAGCCGCGACTCACCTCACTGAAGCGATCAGTAAGGAGGCCCGGCTCGTGGCGCCCACCGCTGTTCGCGCCGCCGCCACGAATGCTGCGATCGCCGGGTGGGTGCCGCCGCCCGCGCGGAAGGCGACCTTCGAGCGGCGGAAGAGGGGCAGCCGGGTCAGGACCACGTCCTCGGGGGCGTGTGCGGTGGCCATCTCCGGTACGAATCCGGCGCCTTGCCCGATGGCGGCCAGTGCCAGGACCGTACGGAAGTCGTTGACCTGATGGCGGATGCGCGGCTGGAAACCGGCCGCCTGACAGGCGCGTACAGCCATCGCGTGGCCAGTCGTGCCGTCCCGGGCCGTGATCCATGGGGCCGTGGCCCACGGTCCGAGCAGCTCCGCGAGCGTGTCACCGCGGGCGGCGGGACATCTTGCGGGATCAGTGTCGGTGGCGGCGTCCGTAGCCAGGTACATCGGCTCCTCCAACAGGGGCACTTGGTCGACCGTGGTGTCCGGGGACGCGGGCACGAAGTCGTAGTCGTGGACGAGGGCCACGTCGAATTCGCCGGCGCGTAGGCCGTCGGAAACCCGCGCCGAGTCGATCTCCTGCACCATCGGTTCCAGCGCGGGATGCCGCTGGGCCAGTTCGGCCAGCGTGGCGGGCACGATCGCGAGGCCGCCAGAGGGAAACGTCCCGATCCGCAGCGGCCCGCCGATGCCCTCGCGTGCCCCGGCCAGCTCGGAGACCGCCAGTTCGAGGCGTTCGAGGACCGCGTCGGCGTGGGTGACGAGCGTGCGGCCCGCGGGGGTGAGCACCACCCGTCTGCCACTTCGTTCCAGCAGGGGTACGCCCGCCTCGCGCTCAAGCACACTCAGCTGCTGGGAGACGGCTGAGGCGGTGAAGGTCAACGCCTCAGCGACGGCCGCGATGGTGCCGCGTCGTTCCAGTTCGCGCAGCAGGTAGAGACGTCGGACATCGAGCATAAGGTCAGCTTACGCATAAGCGAAGAAACATGAACTGGATCTGTTGGGTTTGTGTCGGTCAGGCTGGGCGCATGAAGCCCGAAGCGAACCTCACCGGCCTGTTCGTCCCCTTGGTGACCCCGTTCACCGACGACCTGCGCCTCGCCCCGGACGCGCTCGCCCGCCTCGCCGACGAGGCGCTGTCGGCCGGCGGCGCTCGCGGACTCGTCGCCCTGGGCACCACCGCGGAGGCGGCCACGCTGACCACCGAGGAAAAGCAGGCCGTGGTCCGTATCTGCTCGGCCGCCTGCCGGGCACACGGAGCTCCGCTGATCGTCGGCGTCGGCACCAACGACACCGCCGCGGCCATCACGACACTGCGGGAGCTCGCTCAAAGCGGTGACGTCACCGCGGCGCTGGTTCCCACGCCGCCCTACACCCGGCCCGGCGAGGCGGGAACGCTGGCGCACTTCACGGCACTCGCCGAACACGGGGGTCTGCCGCTGGTCGTCTACGACATCCCGTACCGCACCGGTCAGCCCCTCAGCATCAGCACGCTGAAGGCGCTCAGGCGCCTACCGCAGGTCGTCGGGGTCAAGTACGCAACCGGTGCGATCGACGCAGCCACGATGGAACTGCTCAGCTCGTCGACCCCGGGCTTCACGGTGCTCGGCGGCGATGACGCCGTCATCTCGCCACTGCTCGCGGCGGGCGCCCGCGGCGCCATCCTGGCGTCCGCCAATGTCCGCACCGCTGACTATGCCGAGCTCATCTCGCTGTGGCAGCGCGACGCCACCGGACCGGCCCGCAGGCTGGGAACCGAGCTGGCCCGGCTGTCCGCCGCGCTCTTCGCCGAGCCGAACCCGACCGTGATCAAGGGGGTGTTGGGCGCCCAGGGCCGTATCCCCAGCCCGGCCGTCCGGCTGCCGCTGTTGGCCGCCTCCGCCGATTCGGTCCGGCGAGCGGCGGACCTGGCCACCGCCAGGACCCGCCAGACCCATGAGGAGACCGCGGCCTGAACACGGGCCCGTGCCCCCGGAGGAACCCGGAGGGCTTCGATGCAAGCCGATGGGGCCCGCCCGCTCCGGCGCCATCACACTCCCCCCGTGGGCGATTCCCCAGGCGGCGGAGGCGGCGGGGCGATCCACAACGTGGACATGCCAGCGACTGTGATGATGAGATTGCGACGATGCCCGAATGACTGATGAGATCCGGAAGACATACCTGAAGGCGGCCGAGAGAGCGGTGCAGCTGCTTGCCACAGAGCAGGTAGCCCGATGCTGGGAGACCGAGTCCGTGCTCCCCGGGATGTCAGTGGGTGGGCTGGCCGGCCACCTTGCGCGTAGCGTACTCCAGGTCGAGTGGTTCCTCGACGGTCAGGTAGTCGGCGCGGAGCCGGTGTCACCGGTTCGGTACTACGCGCGGCTCGCAGATACGTCGTTGCCGGACTCTGCGCTGAACGTCGGGGTGCGTGCCCGCAGTGAGGAAACTGCCGCAGCTGGTCCCGCTGTCGTGGCTGAGCAGGCCCGGGCGGCGTGGGTGCGGCTGTCGCAGCGGCTGGGCATGGAGTCGGCCGATCGGCGGGTGGCTGTCCTTCACCGGCCGGGAGAGGAGATGTTGCTCGACGGATACCTGCAGACCCGCTGTGTCGAGCTGGCGGTTCACCTCGATGACCTCGCGCTCAGCGTCGATGCATCATGCCGAGTGCCCGATGCTGCGCTCGCTATCGCGGTGGATGTGCTCGTTGCCGCCGCCCGGGACCGGCACGGCGACCAAGCCGTGTTGCATGCGCTCGCCAGGCGTGAGCGTGACGTTGATCAGGCCCTGCGTGTCTTGTAGGTCTACCGCACTACAGGCGGACCATCCCCCAAGGCAAGGAAATCGGCGTTCTGCCACCGGTGCCAAGCCCTGGGCCCCTTACTGATCGCTTCAGTGAGGTGAGTCGCGGCTCTTGTGCTCGGTGATCTTGGTCGGCAGGGTGTCCGGAATGCGTGCTGATCTTGTTCCGGATGACCTGTGGGAGCGGGTGGCCCCGCTGCTGCCACCCGCTCCCGAACGGCGGGCGACTTCGACGCGCTCCTTGCCCTGCTCGATCCCGACGTGGTCGTGCGCGCGGACGGCGACGCTCTCACCGGTGGCCTGGGGGCGATCATGGGCGCTTCCGCGGTGGCGGGTCGGCTTCACACTTTCCAGCGTACGGCCACGACCGCAACCATCCACCCGGCACTCGTCAACGGCGTAGCCGGTCTGGTCAACACCCTCGAGGGGCAGCCACTGTCCGTCATGAGCTTCACCGTCGCCGGCGGCAGGATCGGGAGATCGCCGCCAGAACCTCACGGTCACCTGCCCGAGGTCGGCCACCGCTCTGCGGACGTATCACCGCCGCCGGCGGCATCAGCCGCCTGAACAACACCCACAATTCGTCCGGAACCAACCGCTCCACGAGATCCGTCATGAACGGCTCAGCGAACGATCACGCCATAAAAGGCGACGCCTAACCCCTGTCTCGTCAGCGGTCTTCGGCGGGAGGTCCTCAGTCCTCACACGCCGCCGAGGCCCACGATCCTGCCGGCCCGTCCATCACCGGGGGAGATCGCTCGAGGCGACGAAGCGCTACCGGGGCTTCTCGTCCAGGTCCGGACGAGAAGCCCCGGGCGGGGACCTACTGGCGGATCGTCACCGGCTCGATCTCCGCGTTGTTGTGCCGGCGGGCCCAGTTCTCCAGGGCGACCCGGCAGGCGTGGTCGAGGTGGCGCAGCCCGGTGAGGTCCAGCTCTATGGGCTGGTCCTGCGGCAGCTTCTCCAACTGCTCCAGGATGCGGGGCAGTCGGAGGAAGGTCGCGTTCCCCGTGAGGGTCACCACGACCCGGCCGCCGGTGAGCTCATGGGTGGTGAGCTGGACGTGCGATGTCTCCCAGGCCGACTTGACCACCGCCAGCAGCAGGCCGAGCACGACCCCCTCGAAGAGGTTGGTCACCACGATGGCGATCGCGGTGATCGCCAATAGAACTGCCTCCCCGCGGTGTTCGCGCCAGAGCGGGCCGAACTCCTTGGCGGGCACCAGCTTGCACCCGGCGTGCACCAGGACTCCGGCGAGCGCGGCCAGCGGGATGATCCCGACGGCGGCGGGCAGGAGCGCGGCGAAGAGCAGAAGCCACAGACCGTGGGCGACCCGGGAGAGCGCGGTGGTCGCCCCGGCCTGGACGTTGGCGGCGCTGCGGACGATGACCGCGGTCATCGGCAGGGCGCCGAGCGCCCCGCAGATGGTGTTGCCGACGCCCTGGGCCACCAGCTCCTTGTCGTAGTCGGTACGGGGGCCGTCGTGCATCCGGTCGATGGCGGCCGCGCTGAACAGGCTCTCGGCCGAGGCGATGAGGGCGAAGGCCAGGACGGTGCCGATGACCGCCACATCGGCGAGCCGGGAGAACTCCGCCCCGCCGGGCAGATCGATGGCCTGCAGCAGCCCGTTGACATCGGCCACCGCGGGCCGCAGCCCGGCCAGTGAGGCGACGGCTGTGGCCAGGGCGACCGCGGCGAGGGGAGCCGGGACGATCCGGGCCCGGGCCGGGAGCTTCGGCCACAGCAGCAGCACCGCGACCGTTCCGGCGCCGAGCCCGAAGGCGTTCAGGGCCTCCTGATTCGTGACGATGTCGACGGCCAGACCGGGGAGCCCGGCCAGTTTGGCGAGTCCGCTGCCCGGCTGTTCGAGGTCGGCCATGGCGTACACCTGGCCCAGCACGATGATCAGGCCGATGCCGGCGAGCATGCCCTGCACCACGGAGACGGAGATGGCGCGGAACCAGCGGCCGAAGCGCGCGACACCCAGTACGACCTGGAGCAGTCCGGCAGCCAGCACGATCGGGCCGAGCGTGCTCAGGCCGAATTCCTTGACGGCTTCGAAGACGAGGACGGTGAGTCCGGCGGCGGGGCCGCTGACCTGGAGTTTGCTTCCGGGGAGGAGGCCGACGACGAGTCCGCCGACGATGCCGGTGACCAGGCCCAGTTCGGCCGGGACCCCGGAGGCGACGGCGACGCCGACGCACAGCGGCAGCGCGACCAGGAAGACGACGAGCGACGCCAGCAGGTCTCGTCGTACGACGTGGGGGTTCTTGAGGTCCTTCGCGGAAATCACGATGGCTTCCCTTGTGGGTACGGTCGCGCCCGGCCGGAGCCGAGCGCGGGGACGTGGGGGGAGGGAGAGCCGTCAAAGGCGGGCGAACTCGGTGCCGCGCTCGGGTCGGTGCACGCTGACGGAGCCGGTGTGCACCTCGTAGTACCAGGCGTGCAGGCCGAGGGAGCCCTCGGCGAGCCGCTCGCGCACCGCGGGGTAGCCCCGCAGAGTGTCGAGCTGGGCGAGAGCGTGGGCCTGGACCGCACCGGGGAGGTCCCCGCCGTCGGCGGGGGGTGTGCGGCCGTCCGTGGAGTGCTCCAGCCAGTGGCGGACGGCCGGCATGGCGGAGAGGTCGTCGCCGCGGAGGATCGCGCCCACCGCGCCGCAGTGGGAGTGCCCGCAGACGATGATGTCGCGCACCTGGAGCACGCACAGCGCGTACTCGATGGTGGCGGCCTCACCGGTGGGCCGGTCCCGGCCCGGATAGGGCGGGACGATGTTGCCCGCGGTGCGGAGTTCGAAGAGCTGACCCGGGCGGGCGCCGGTGATCAGCGAGGGGACGACACGCGAGTCCGAGCACGTGACGAAGAGTGCTTCGGGAGTCTGGCCGTCCGCGAGACGTTCGAAATCCTTTGCGTTCGCGGCGACGTGCTCGGTGAATGTCCGGGCGTGTTCTACGAGGGACTGCATGGTGGCCTGCCTCCTGCATCCGGCGGTGCCGGGGAGCGGTGTGGTCGGGTCATATTGACGAATGCGCTAGTTGTGTCCGTATGCGTGTTCGGAATAGATGAAGGGTTCTTCACCTTGCGGTTTGCCGGACGGCAGCCGTTATGAGGCTCGCTCCGGCCGCTCCGTACGGATACGACTACAGCTGAGCATATAGACCAGAACTTTGCTATCGCATTACCTTCTCGTGAAGGAACGTAAATGCGCCACCCAAGTCATTCATTCGGCTTGTTCTTTGTGATTGCCAATGGGTGGAGAGTGTGAAGAGTTCCGCGAGGTATGACTGCGCCGTCAGATGCGTCGGCCGTGCACGAAGACATGCGGCTCGGGTGCGCCCGCCGGGTGGTCAGGGGTGAACAGCGCGCTGTGCGTCCACTCGACGGCGACGCCCGCCCGTGCGATCAGGGCGGTGAACTCCTCGGCGCCGAAGCTGGAGACCCGGACCGGCTGCCCCATGAACACCGCGTCGACCCCGGCGACGTCCACCGGCACCGTCGCGGCGACCAGCAGCCCGCCGGGCCGCAGTGACCGCACGAGCCGCTCCAGCAGTTCGATCTGCTCGCCGCGCTCCAGCTGCAGGAGCGAGAAGTACACACAGACCGCGTCGAACTCGCCCTCAGCCAGTGGGAGATCGCGGATGTCGGCGCACCGGAACTCGGCCCCCGGAACCCGCCGGGCCGCCAGCGCGGTCATCACCGGAGACACGTCGACGCCCAGCACCCGGTGTCCCGCCTCCGCCAGGGTCTGTGCCGTGGGCCGGCCCGTCCCGCTGCCCACGTCCAGCACCCGGCTGCCCGGGGCGAGATCCGCCAGCAGCCGATCCAGCGACTCCCGGTGAGCGGCCGAAGCGGCGAAGGCCCGTTCGTACTCCGCGCCCAGCGCGTCGAACACGGCCGCGGCCGGACTCCCGTGACCCTCGCCCGCACGTCCCTGGCTGTCACCCATCGAGGCGGTCCTTCCGTGGTCCGGCGGCCGGCCGGGAGCCATGTGCCCGGCCGGTGTGAGCGTCCCCCGGCGAGCGCCTGAGTATGCCGGTCCTCCCCTCCTGAGTACGTTCCCCGATGTTCGGCTTCCCGGGCCGCTGTTCGATGGCCGTATGACCTCCGAAGCGCCGCGCCGCCCCCGTATCGAGCACGTCACCACCGCCGGCTCAGCCCTGGCCGTCACGCTGCTCCCGCTGGTGGTCGGCGTACTGCTGGCCAAGACCATGGCGGCGGACCCGATGACGTCGGTGAACGCGCTCGTCACCAACGGGCACCGCCCGCGGGTCTCGCCCAAGGAGTGGCGCCGGTGCGGCGGCCACGCCCTGCGGCGGCTGCGGACCGCCGAGCGGCCTTCCTTCGCCCGTATCGGCACGCGCTGACGCCGCCCGGCCGGTGAGGTCCGGCCGGACGGCGTCAGCGCGCGCCGATACGGGTGTGGGCCCTGCGTCAGCCGACCGGCTGGACCGGTCGCCCCCCGTCCGAGGACGGCCGCTCGAACTGGGTGCGGTACAGCTCCTCGTACCGTCCGCCGGCCGCCAGCAGCTCCGTGTGCGTGCCGCTCTCGACGACCCGGCCCGCCTCCAGCACCAGGATCCGGTCGGCCGCCCGTACGGTCGAGAGCCGGTGGGCGATCACCAGGGCGGTCCGGCCCGACAGCGCCTCGGCCAGCGCCTCCTGGACGGCCGCCTCCGAGGTGGAGTCGAGATGCGCGGTCGCCTCGTCGAGGATCACCACCCGCTGACGGGCCAGCAGCAGCCGGGCGATGGTGAGGCGCTGGCGCTCCCCGCCGGAGAGCCGGTAGCCGCGCTCGCCGACCACGGTGTCGAGCCCGTCGGGCAGCGAGGCGATCAGACCGTCGAGCCGGGAGCGGCGCAGCGCGTCCCAGATGTCGTCCTCGGAGGCGTCGGGCCGGGCGATCAGCAGATTGGCGCGGACCGACTCGTGGAAGAGGTGCCCGTCCTGGGTGACCATGCCGAGCGTGTCCCGGATCGAGTCGGCGCTCAGATCGCGTACGTCGACACCGTTCAGCCGGACGGAACCGGCGTCCGCGTCGTACAGCCGGGGCAGCAGTTGCGCGATCGTCGACTTGCCCGCACCCGAGGAGCCCACCAGGGCGATCGTCTGGCCCGGCTCGGCCCGGAAGGACACCTGGTGCAGGACCGGCGTGCCGCCCCGGTCGTCGAGCGTGGCGACCTCCTCCAGCGAGGCCAGGGAGACCTTCTCGGCGGTGGGGTAGCCGAAGGACACCTCGTCGAACTCCACGGAGACCGGGCCTTCGGGCACCCGGCGGGCGTCCGGCTTCTGCTCGATCAGCGGCTTCAGGTCCAGGATCTCGAAGACCCGCTCGAAGCTGACGAGCGCGCTCATCACCTCGACCCGGGCCCCGGCGAGGGCGGTGAGCGGCGCGTACAGCCGGGTCAGCAGCAGCGCGAGCGCCACCACGGCGCCCGGATCCAGGCTGCCGCGCAGGGCGTAGAAGCCGCCGAGCCCGTAGACCAGGGCCAGCGCCAGGGCGGAGACCAGGGTGAGGGCGGTGATGAATGCCGACTGGGCCATCGCCGTACGGACGCCGATGTCACGCACCCGGTCGGCGCGGGCGGCGAACTCGGCCGACTCGTCCGAGGGCCGGCCGAAGAGCTTGACGAGCGTCGCGCCGGGGGCGGAGAACCGCTCGGTCATCTGGGTGCCCATCGCGGCGTTGTGGTCGGCCGCCTCCCGCTGGAGTCCGGCCATCCTGGCTCCCATCCGGCGGGCCGGTACGACGAACACGGGGAGCAGCACCAGCGAGAGCAGGGTGATCTGCCAGGAGATCGTGAGCATCACCGCGAGCGTCAGCAGCAGGGTGACCAGGTTGGAGACCACGCCGGAGAGCGTGTTGCTGAACGCCCGCTGCGCGCCGATCACGTCGTTGTTGAGCCGGCTGACCAGGGCGCCGGTCCGGGTCCGGGTGAAGAAGGCCACCGGCATCTTCTGCACATGGTCGAAGACGGCGGTGCGCAGGTCCAGGATCAGGCCCTCGCCCAGCGTCGCCGACAGCCAGCGGGTGAGCAGGCCGAGACCGGCCTCCACGACGGCGATGAGCGCGATGAGCAGGGCGAGCCGGGTGACCGTGCCGGTGCCCTCGCCGTTCACGATCGCGTCGACGACCTTCCCGGCCAGCAGCGGAGTGGCCACCGCGAGGAGCGCGGTCAGGACGCTCAGCAGCAGGAAGCGGTGGATCCGCCGTCGGTGGGGCCGGGCGAAGAGCATGATGCGGCGCAGGGACGCCCGGGAGAAGGGCCGGCGGTCCTGCTGGGCGTTCATCGCGCTGTGCAGCGAATGCCACGCCGTGACTTCCATGTCCATGGGGCGCTCCGAAATCGATGGCCCCCGGATCGCCCGACGGCCTGCGGATTCCCGTCGGCCGTGCGGCCCCGGGTTCACTGAGAACGCTAAAACCTGAAGCTTGCTTGAGGTCAAGGCCGATGGGCGTGCCGCGAGCGGGGGTGCGAGCCTGGCGGGGACGGTCTGGACGAGCGGATGAGGGAGAAGCGGCGTGCGTATCGACCTGACGGGCAGGAACGCGGTGGTGACCGGGTCCTCGCAGGGCATCGGCCTCGCCATCGCCACCGGACTGGCCGACGCGGGCGCCGGAGTCGTCCTGACCGGGCGGACTCAGAGACGGCTGGACGAGGCGGCACGGTCCCTGCGAGCCGCGGTGCCGGACGCGTCCGTGGTCACCGTGGCCTGCGACCTGACCACCGAGGAGGGCGCCGAGCTGCTGTACGCGGCGGTGCCCGCGGCCGACGTCCTCGTCAACAACCTCGGCATCTTCGGATCCCGGCCGCCGCTGGAGATCACCGACGCGGAGTGGAAGACGTACTTCGACACGAACGTGCTCAGCGCCGTGCGCCTCATCCGCCACTACCTGCCCGGGATGACCGGGCAGGGTTGGGGCCGGGTGCTGAACATCGCCAGCGACTCCGCGATCGTGATCCCCGCCGAGATGATCCACTACGGGATGTCGAAGACCGCGCTGCTCGCCGTCTCCCGGGGCTTCGCCAAGGAGGCCGCGGGCACCGGCGTGACGGTGAACTCCGTGATCGCAGGCCCCACGCACACCGGCGGCGTGGAGGACTTCGTGTACGAGCTGGTCGACAAGGAACTGCCCTGGGACGAGGCGCAGCGGGAGTTCATGCGGCTGCACCGGCCGCAGTCCCTGCTCCAGCGGCTCATCGAGCCCGAGGAGATCGCGAACCTGGTCGTCTACCTCAGCTCCGCGCAGGCCTCGGCGACGACCGGGGCGGCCGTCCGGGTCGACGGCGGTTACGTGGACTCGATCCTGCCCTGACCGGGGCGGCGGGCGCCCGCGGCCGGTCGGAGCGGTCATGCGGGGCTGGCATGATCGAGGGATGAACGAGAGCATCATCGCCGCGTGTGACGGGGCGTCGAAGGGAAATCCGGGACCGGCGGCCTGGGCGTGGGTCGCGGCCGACGCGCAGGGCAACCCGGTGCGCTGGGAGGCCGGTCCGCTGGGCACGGCGACGAACAACGTCGCCGAGCTCACCGCCCTGGCGGAGCTGCTGGAGTCCACCGACCCGGCGGTGCGCGTCGAGGTGCGGATGGACTCGCAGTACGCCATGAACGCCGTGACCAAGTGGCTGCCGGGCTGGAAGCGCAACGGCTGGAAGACCTCCGGCGGCAAGCCCGTCGCCAACCGTGAGCTGGTCACCCGGATCGACGCTCTGCTCGCCGACCGCTCGGTGACGTTCCGCTACGTTCCCGCCCACCAGGTGAACGGCGACCCGCTCAACGCGATCGCCGACCAGGCGGCCAGCGAGGTGGCGGTCACCCAGCTTGCGGCCGGTACGGCGCACGGCGCGACGGCTCTGCCGGTGCCCGCGCCCGCGCGGACCACGAAGGGGCGTACGGAGGCGTCCGGGGCGGCGGGCGGCCGATCGGGCGGCGCGAAGGAGAGGAGCGCCGGGGGCGCGGCCCGGAGCGGGCGGTCCGGCGGCACGATCAAGGCGCGCTTCGCCGGCCGGTGCCACTGCGGCAAGCCGTACGCGGCCCAGGAGCCGATCGCGAAGAACCCGAACGGCTGGGGTCACCCGGAGTGCCGTACGGCCCCCGCCTGATCAGGCGGGGGGGGGAAGTCTCAGAGGNTACGCGGCCCAGGAGCCGATCGCGAAGAACCCGAACGGCTGGGGTCACCCGGAGTGCCGTACGGCCCCCGCCTGATCAGGCGGGGAGGGGAAGTCTCAGAGGTCGGCCCAGACGAGCCGGCCCGCCAGTGCGGCGCGGGTGCCCCAGCGGGCCGCCAGTGCGTCGACGAGCAGCAGGCCTCTGCCGTCCTCGCTGAGACGGTCGAGCGCGTCGTCGGCCTCGAGATCGCCGGCCGTCGGCGCCTCTCCGACGGGAAGGCCCGCCGAGTCGGCCGGGGAGGCCGGGGCCGGGATCCGGGCCCGGCCGCGGTTCCACACGCAGATGCGCACGCCGTCCGTGGAGCGCAGGAGCCGACAGCGGATCCGCCGGGTGCTGGTGTGCTGCACCGCGTTGGTGACCAGTTCGGTCACTATCAGAGCCGCTGCCTCGATCCGTTCGGCCGGTTCGCCCCAGGCCCGCATCGCCTCCTGGACCCGGTGCCGGGCCTCCGGCACACCCCCCGGCCAACGGGGAACCCACCAGCTGTGTGCACCTCGGGCACCTCGGACACCTCCGTCATCGGGGGTACGCTCCGCGCAACTGACTATTTCCGACATGTATGCACTCTCGACGCAAAACACATACTTTGCAAGCGACAGAGTGTGTAATGCTCCGCCACGGGGCTCGACGAAGAAGGTATGCGCATGCGAGCCCGGTCCGGCCCCACGGTGGAACACCGCGTCCTCGCGGTCCGCCTCCGCATGCTGCGCGAACGCGCGGGCGTCAGCCTGCGGGCCGCCGCCGAGGCGCTGGACGCCCACCCCGCCACCGTACGGCGTATCGAACGCGCGGAGACCGGACTGGACGCCCGGCAGGTCGGCGAACTGCTGCGCTGCTACGGCGTGCCGCCCGCCGTGGCCGGGCCCCTCATGGCCGGGCTCGCGGCCGCGAACCTGCCCGGCTGGTGGCACCGCTGGCGGGACGCGATGGAGGCGTGGCAGCAGGAGGTCATCGGCGTGGAGTCCTCGGCGAGCCTCGCGACCGGGAGACCATGGAGGGGCAGCGGGCCGCGCTGGCGGAGGCCATGCGGGAGCAGCACGTCACCGTCCAGGTGGTGCCCCTGGACCACCCGCCGCACCCCCTGACCGGCGTACCGCCCCTGCACATCCTCCGGGTGCCCGCACCCGAGATCGGGGACCAGGCGGTGCTGGAGACCCCGGGCGTCCGGGTCGACCTCATCGACGATCCCGAGGCCGTGATGGGCCACCGCATCCGGCTCGACGCCGCGTGCGCCGCCGCCCCCGGCCCCGGGACCCCGCTGCCGGAGTGACCGCGTCCGGCCCACCGCCGGGATGCGTCGGGACCCGGCCCCGTACAGCGTGGGGGAGTGGTGCAGCTGCGCAGGGCCAAGTGGATCCCGTTGGGGGTCATCGTGCTGGGCGTCGTGCTGGACCTGGTGACCCCGACGGACGTCACCTCGGCGCCCCTGCTCATGGCGGCCCCGGTCGCCGCCGCGCCGCTGCTGAGTCTGCGCGGCATCATCGCGATCGGGGTGCTCGCCATGGCCGTCCATGCGGCCCTCGCCTGGCACGACGGCACCTTCGGCTGGCAGCGCGGCGTCGCCAACCAGCTCACCCTTCTGGCCGTAACCGTGCTGGCCGTCCTCATCAACCGTTCCCTGGAGGGCCGGGACGCCCGGACCCGGCGGGTCGGGGACGTCCGCGGCAAGGGCCTGGGCGCGGTGAACGCGGTCTGCGCGGACCTGGGGGCCTTCCGGTACGCGGCGGACGAGGCGGAGGACCTGCCCGGCCTGGTCGCCGCGCTGGAGCGGGCCCTCCTGCGCGAGGGGGGCAGGCGCGGCGGCCAGGAGCAGGACGAGGGGTTCACCACCGCGCTGATCGCCGAGTTCGCCGATGACCTCGGCGTCGTACGCGTCGTCAACCGGGGGCACCCACCGCCGGTGCTCCTGGACGCCCAGGGCCGGGCCACCGTCCTCGAACCCTCCGAGGAGGCGCCCCCGCTCGGCATGAGCGGCCTGGGGACCTGGTGGTGCCCGGTCGACACGTTCCCGTTTCCGCCCGGCGCCACCCTCATCTGCTACACGGACGGGGTCACCGAGGCCCGCGACGAGTCCGGGGTCTTCTACGACGCGTCCGTCCGGCTGCCCTTCCTCGTCCACCACCGCGCGCTGATCGGCTACCCGGCCTCCCCGGCGCAGATCCTCCACCTGCTGATCGAGGACGTCGGCCATCACACCGGGGGCCGGATCCAGGACGATCAGGCCCTCCTCGCCCTGCACCGCCCGCCGCTCCCCCCGCACGCGTAGCCGGTCCTACGCGCCCCGGCGGCCGGTTCCGTCCGCCCGATACGTGTTTGAGGCGTCGATCGTCGGTCACCCGCACGGAAGACACGTACGGCAACCGACTTACGACGTCACGACATTCGGGAGTGAGCAGAGTTGAGCAGCATGGAGAACTGGCGCCTGCACGCCGCCTGCCGCGAGGAGGACCCGGACCTGTTCTTCCCCATCGGGAGCACCGGCCCCGCGGTCGTCCAGACCGAGGAGGCAAAGGCCGTCTGCGAACGGACAGGACTCCGGTATCTGGGGCGGCCTGTCCGAGAACGAGCGGCGCGCACTGAAGCGCCGCAGCCGCCGGCGCGCGGAGGCCCGGGGACGCGGCGCGGCCTGACCCCGTACGCCGCACAGTGCCGCCGCCCGGAGCGGTGTTCGTGATCCGGGGACGAGTGGGTACACGATGAGCCATGGACACCACCGCTTGGCTCGTTCTCGGCGCCGTGGCCGCGCTGATCATGCTGGCCCTGGCCGCCGTGCTGCTGGTCCGCGTCATCAGGGCCAGGAAACTGCTGGTCGACGCCGGGATCCCGCTGCGCAGCAAGGCGCTCTTCTGGGCCGCGGTCATCTACACCGTGTCACCCGTCGACCTGCTGCCCGACCCGGTCTACCTCGACGACATCGGCTTCCTGCTGGTCGCCCTGCGCTCCCTGCACGCGGCCGCGTCGGCCGCCGGAGTGCGTACGGGAACGAGTACCCGGGCCAAGACCCCCGCGGCCCCCGTGCGGCGCCGCCCCGACGCCGTGGGCTGAGGAAGGGCGGGGCGGACCGCCGCTCCTCACCGGCTCAGCCGAAGGCGGGCGCGCCCGGCGGGGGTGTCCCCGCGCCGGGCTCCTGCGGGGCCCCGGTGTCCGGAGCGGGCGGCTGCGGGGCCGACTGCGAGTCGGGCGAGCCCGGCGGGTCCTCCGGGGCGGGCTCGGTCCCCGGGTCGTCGGGCGGCGGCTCCGAGGTCGCCGGGTCGTCCGGCGGGGGCTCGGAGGTCGCCGGATCCTCGCCGGGCTGCGACGTCCGGTCGTCCGGCGCGGGCTCCGACGGGGTGTCCCCGGACGAGGTGGGGCAGGGGTCCGATCCGGGCGGGCAGGGGGACTCGGAGGCGTTCTTCGGCGGATCCGTCTTCTTGTCGCCGTCGGCCGTGTCACCGGCCGGCCGCTTGAACCAGTCGCCGTTCTCCGGGTCGACCATCACGAACTCCTTCACCGGCTTCTCGGACGGCTCCACGACGACCACGTCGGACGCCCGGTAGCCCGGCCACGCCTTGCCCGTCTGCCGCGGGTCCTCCTGGGCGACGGGTGGCAGCAGCGGGTTACCGCACGCGCACCGCACCCTGGGCACGCCCCGGTCGTCGACGAGGACCGCCGTACCCGCCTGGAGCACGGCCTGATAGGCGTTGGCCTCGCCGTCCCGGTAGCCGTGGTACGGCTCGATGTCCTGGACCGAGGCGAACGCCCGGTTCTTGTCCGGAGCCGCCTGCAACACCTTGACCTGCTGCTCCACATCGCAGCTCGCGATCTTCTGCGTGCCCCCGTACAGACCCGGGGCCGCGCCGTCCACGCCCCGCGTCACCTGCGCGCCGGTCTTCGACGGGCTCGGCGCGACGGACGGGGTGGCGGTCCCGGGCTCCGGGGCGTCGTCGTTCGCCGTGGACTCTGTGAACGGATCCGGCCCGGACTCGCCCGCCGCCTGGAGGAAGACCTCGCCGCCCTCCTTCGACCCGCCGCCGCCCTCGGGCCGGGTCAGCACGACCACCAGCACCACCGCGGCCACCAGAGCCGTCGCGATCGCCGCGATCCGGGGCACCGAACGCCACCAGGGGCGGTCGGGGCGGGGGCCGGGCGCGGCACCCGAGCCGCCGCCCGGACCACCGGGCCCACCACCGGAAGCCCCGGAGCCGCCCCCGTCACCCGAACCGCCCGAGCCACCGGGGCCGTTCGGCCCACCGTGGTCGCCACCGCTGGGCGGGCCGGGCGGCGGGCCCGAAACGGTCGGAG
>NZ_QWFA01000079.1 GCF_003501885.1 Streptomyces globisporus | reverse complement strand
CCCCCACGCTTCTCTTCCGCCCCCCGGCCCCTTCAGGAGACACATCGACATGGCAGCAACCCGCCGCCCCATAGCCCTTGCCGCGGCCGTCGCCACGGCCGCCGTCCTGGGCGCGACCTTCGCCCTCCCCGCCCTCGCCGCCGACAACTCCTCCGAGGCCAGGCCCACCGCCGCCCCGAAGTTCGAGATCGTGGACGGCACGCTGGACTGGGGTATCAAGGAGTCCTTCCGCAAGTACATCGTCAGCCCCATCGCCCAGGGCAAGATCACCGTCGCCGACGGCGCCCGCCAGGCCGACGGCAACGGCGTGTTCACCTTCACCGGTGCCAAGGGCTCGTACGACGTCGGGACGCACGACTCCCAGGCCGCGTTCAAGGGCGGCGTCCGGTTCGAGGGCCACCACGGTGTGCTCGACGTCCGGCTGAGCGACATCAAGGCCGCATCGGGCATCAAGACCGGCACCATCACCGCCGACTTCACCAGCAAGAAGACGGACGGCACCGTCGTCACCAAGGACGACGCCCCCATCGCCGCGCTCGACATGACCGCCGCCGAGCGGAGTCGGGGCGCGGGCGGCGAGACGGTCTTCACCGGCATTCCGGCCAAGCTGACCGCCGAGGGCTCGGAGGCCTTCGCCGGCTTCTACAAGGAAGGCGACGCACTCGACCCGGCGACGCTGTCGCTCAAGGCCGTGGCGCCGAGCCCGTCCCCGTCGGACGACCCGACCAAGGACCCGAGCACCGACCCGTCCACGGACCCGACGAAGGACCCGACCAAGGACCCCTCCACGGGCCCGACGAAGGACCCGACCAAGGACCCCTCCACGGGCCCGACGAAGGACCCGAGCAGCGACCCGACCCCGACCGCCTCCGAGACCGCCGCGCCCGTCAGCGGCCCGGTCGTCGACGGCACCCTCGACTGGGGCGTCAGGGAGGCATTCCGCAAGTACGTCGTCGGCAACATCGCGCACGGCGAGATCGTGACGAGCGACGGCGCGTCCGCCAACGGCGACAGCTATCGCTTCACCAAGGCGACCGGTCTCCTCGACGCCGACAAGAACACCCTCGATGCCGCGTTCAAGGGCAAGGTGCGCTTCCTCGGCCACGAGACCCAGGGCGAGTACCTCCTCGACCTGTCCCTCAGCAACCTGAAGGTCGACATCGACGGCACCTCCGGCACGCTCCTCGCCGACGTCTCCTCCAAGGACCAGAAGAGCGGCGAGGTCAGCAAGTTCACCGCCCTGTCCCTGGCCGACCTGAAGGTGCCCGCCGACGCGCTCGCCGCCAAGGGCGGCATCGTGAACCTCGAGAACGTTCCGGCGACGCTCACCACGGACGGCGCCAAGGCGTTCGGCGGCTTCTACAAGAAGGGCGAGGCGCTCGACGCGCTGAACGTCGCGGTCTCCGTCGACAAGGACGCCCGGCTCCCGGGCGGCTCCACCGGCGGTTCGGGCTCCACCGGCGGTTCGACGGCGGGCGGTTCGACCACCGGCGGCGGCACGGTCGGCGGCGGCTCCACCGGCGGTTCGGTCGGCGGCTCCGGCTCCCTGGCGGCCACCGGCTCCGACGTCCCGACCGGCGCCCTGATCGCCGCCTCCGGCGTCGTCGTGGCGGCCGGCGCCGGTGTCGTGATCGCGGCGCGCCGCCGCCGCGACACCACCGCCTGATCCACCTGCACACCCCCGGGGCCGTACCGGCGGCAGCAGTGCCCGCCGGTACGGCCCCGCGGCCATGGCCGCTCGCTTCCCTCCCCGGCGCCCGGCAGTGCTTGAATGCCCTGGTGAACGACTACGACGTACCCCGGGGCATCGACGTCCTGCGAGTGTTCTGCGGACCCGACGGCCGGTACGGCAACGCCCTCGGCGTCGTACGCGACGGAGGCGGCCACCCCGACGAGGCGTCCCGGCAGCGGCTGACCCGGCAACTGGGCTTCAGCGAAACCGTGTTCGTCGACGACCCGGAGCGCGGCCGGGTGGACATCCACACCCCGGGGCTCCGGCTGCCGTTCGCCGGGCACCCGCTGGTCGGCGCGGCCTGGCTGCTCGACCTGGAGATCCTGGAACTGGCCGTCGGGGACGTGTTCGCGCGCCAGGACGGCGAGTTCACGTGGATCACCGCCCGCCCGGAGTGGGCCCCGCCGCGCACGCTCCAGCAGTACGCGAGCGCCGCAGAGATCGAGGCGCTGCCGGGACCGCCGCCCGGCGAGGGCTGGCTCTACGCCTGGGCCTGGGAGGACGAGGCGGCCGGACGGGTCCGGGCGCGGGCCTTCCCGAGGCGGGGCGAGGAGTCGGGGATCGTCGAGGACGAGGCGACGGGGGCCGCGGCCATGCTGCTCAGCGCCCACCTCGGCCGGGCCCTGAACATCACACAAGGGCGCGGCTCCCAGATCCTCACCGCACCCGCGCCGGACGGCACGGTGGAGGTCGGGGGCCGCGTCCTGATGGCCGCCCGGGGCTGAACCCGGGCGGCGGCGAACCGTACGACAGCTACTACACGCTGAGCGGGAAGACCTCGCCCAGCTCGCGGAAGACCGCGGTGTTCAGCGCGAAGGCGCGCTTGCACTCCTCGATGATGCGCTGCTTCTCCAGGTCGTCCGCGTTCACGCCGTCCAGCAGCTCGCGGTAACCCCGCTTGAAGGCGGCCGGGTTGGTGATCTGCTCGAAGACGTAGAACCGGACGCCGTCGCCCTTGCGCTCGAAGCCCCAGGTCTTCTCCGCCTTGTCGCGGATGATCTGACCGCCCGACAGGTCGCCCAGGTAGCGCGTGTAGTGGTGGGCGATGTAACCGGCGGGCCAGGTACGCGCGCACTCCGCGACCCGGGCCGCGTAGGCCGCGGTGGCGGGCAGCGGCTCAAGACCCTCGCGCCAGTCGGCCCCGCGCAGATGGGCCAGGTCGCGCTCCAGCTCCGAGGAGCGCATCAGCTCGGGCTGTATGAACGGACCGGCGACCGGGTCCTCGCGCAGCGCCTGAGCGCCCTCCTCCAGCGCCCGGTACACGAACCACAGCTGCTCGGTGTAGCGCGTGTACGCGTCCACTCCCAGCCGCCCGCCGAGGAGGTCACTCATGAAGGTCGAGGTCTCGGCCTCGGTGTGCTGCTCGTGCGACGCGGTGCGGATGAGCGTCGAGAAGGGAGTGACGGTGGCGGTTGCGTCCAAGGCGGGCCTCCGGGGACCGAGGGGACGGGAAGTCCAGAAAAAGACGGACATACCGGCAGGCGGCCGCCGCGAGGGTGCGGCGGCGCGTGCCGGTACGCCGATCCTGCTACTTAGGCTTACCTAAGTCAACTGGTTCCCGACTGCTTGTCGGTAAAAAACTACGCCACACGGGGGTGGAGGGCCCGATAACGGACAGTTCGGGGTGATTACGGGAGGGTGAGGATCTCCGCTCCGGTCTCCGTGACGACCAGCGTGTGCTCGAACTGGGCCGTCCGCTTCCGGTCCTTCGTCACCACGGTCCAGCCGTCCTCCCACAGGTCGTACTCGTGGGTGCCGAGCGTCAGCATCGGCTCGATGGTGAACGTCATGCCCGGCTGCATCACCGTGGTGGCGTGCGGGCTGTCGTAGTGCGGGATGATCAGACCGGAGTGGAACGAGGTGTTGATCCCGTGCCCGGTGAAGTCGCGGACGACCCCGTAGCCGAACCGCTTGGCGTACGACTCGATGACCCGGCCGATGACGTTGATCTGCCGCCCCGGCTTGACCGCCTTGATGGCCCGGTTCAGTGACTCCCGGGTGCGCTCGACCAGCAGTCGGGACTCCTCGTCCACGTCGCCGCAGAGGTAGGTGGCGTTGTTGTCGCCGTGCACCCCGTTGATGTACGCGGTGACGTCCAGGTTCACGATGTCGCCGTCGCGCAGCACGGTGGAGTCGGGGATGCCGTGGCAGATGACCTCGTTCAGCGAGGTGCACAGCGATTTCGGGAAGCCCCGGTAGCCGAGCGTCGAGGGGTACGCGCCGTGGTCGACCATGAAGTCGTGGGCGACCTTGTCGAGCTGGTCCGTGGTGACGCCCGGCGCGATGTGCTTGGCGGCCTCCTCCATCGCCTGCGCGGCGATACGGCCCGCGATGCGCATCCGCTCGACGGTGTCGGTGTCCTGGACCTCCGGGCCGGTGTACGGCGTCGGAGCCGGCTTCCCGACGTACTCGGGACGCCGGATGTTTCCGGGGACGGAACGGACGGGAGTGATCTCCCCTGGTACGAGAAGCGACTGGCCAGACATGCCAGCGAGTCTAACCAGCGGCCCCGGGGCACCATGGCGATAAGGAAAGGAGCCGTCGATGGCCCTGTTCAAGAAGCGCACGGTCGGCAAGCCGGGCGAGTGGTACTACTGCCTGGAGCACAAGAAGGTCGAGGAAGGCCCGGAGTGCCCGGCGCTGAACCGTTTCGGCCCCTACACCTCCCGCGAGGCGGCCCAGCACGCGATGGACACCGCGCGCGACCGCAACCTGGAGTGGGACACGGACCCGAAGTGGCACGACGAGGACAAGGGCGACCGATCAAGCCCGTCCGGCGATTGAGGACGTCTTTCAGCCCCTCCGGCGCTTGAGGAGCGGGGCGCGGGGCGGAGCCCCGGACGGGGTCACGCCTCCATCCGGGCCTCCCGCCTCCGCACCGCATCCTCATCCGTCTCCGAGTCGTACCGCACCAACTTCGGCAACGCGGCGGTCAACAGCACCACCGACGCCACGCACGCCACCCCGCCCGTCCAGATCGCCGACCGGGTCCCCGTCCAGCCGGCCATCGCCCCGGCCCGCACCTGGCCCAGCTGCGGCCCGACGCTGTACGACAGCACCTCGATGCCCGCCAGCCGCCCCCGCAGCTCCTCCGGAATGGTCTGGTTCCAGATCGTCGAGCGCCCCAGCCCGCTCAGCATGTCGCCCGCCCCCGCCACCGCCAGGCAGACCAGCACCACCCACACGCTGGAGAACCAGCCCGCCGCCGCGATGGCCAGCCCCCACGCCGCCGCACCGAACACCACGAACAGCCCGTGCCTGCGCACCCGGCTCGTCCAGCCGCTGGTCAGCCCCAGCACCAGCGAACCGACCGAGCCCGCCGCGTACATCAGCCCCAGCGACCACTCCGCGTCCAGCTCGTCCGCCAGGAACGGGAAGATCGTGTTCGGGAAGGCGAAGAACATCGCCGCCAGGTCGATCGCGTACGTCCCCAACAGCACCGGCCGGCTCCAGGCGTACCGCGCCCCCTCCACGATCCCGCGCAGCGACGGCTTCGCCGCCTCCTCGGCGGGCGGCGCGGGGGAGAGCCGCAGGCAGAGCACGACGGAGACGGCGAACGTGCACACCGTCACCGCGTACGCCGTGCCGTGACCGGCGTACGCCACCACCAGACCGGCCAGCGCCGGGCCCGCGATCGCCCCGATCTGCCAGCGCAGCGAGTTCAGCGCGGCCGCCGCCGTCTGCTGGGCGTGCGGCACGATCCGGGCCATCAGGGAGTCCAGCGCGGGCCGCTGGAGGCCGGCGAGCGCGGAGACCCCGCCGGCCACCACGTACAGCGGCCACAGCAGCGGCTCCGGGAGCAGGGCGTTGACCAGCAGGATCGCGGCGAGCACCCCGAGCCCCGCCTCGGTGAGCAGGATGACCCGGCGGCGGTCCACCGAGTCCGCGAGCGCCCCGCCGTACAGTCCGAAGACCACCAGCGGCACCAGCTCCACCGCGCCCATCGCCCCGACCGCGAGCGGGGAGCCCGTGAGGTCCTTGATCTGGAGCGGCAGCGCGATGAGCGCCATGAAGCTGCCGAAGTACGTGATCAGCCCCTGCACCCACAGCAGCCGGAAGTCCGGCGAGGAACGCCACGGCGCGAGATCGGGCAGCAGGGCGCGCAACCGCCCCGGCCGTGGCGGGGACGAGGGGGAGGAAGGCGGGGGAGGCGCAGAGGTCACGAAGGGCCATGTTCCGTACAACCGGGTGGACCGGGCAAGCGAGTTTCCCGGCCGCGCTACCAGCGGGCCGTCGGCGGCTGGGTCAGCCGGTCGGCCAGCCGGGCGAGCCGGTCCCGGAACGTGCGCCGCCCGCCCGCCGGAGTCCTCCCGTTCTCCCCGGCGGCCGCGCTCACCAGGTGCTGCACGATGTCCAGGTCCACCTCGTCGTCCCCGCCGACCACCAGCGACTCGTGCGCCAGGCCGCCGACCTCGGGGTCGCCGCCGTCCAGGGTGAGCACCCGCGCCCCGGCCCGCCGGGCGTCGTGCACCCGCTCCAGCAGCCCTTCGCCCGGCCGCTCCGGCGCGACCAGCAGCACCGTCTCACCCCGCCCCGCCGTCGCGATCCGGCCGAGTCCGACCGCCAGGTGCGCCGGGTCGCCCGCCGCCACCCGGTGCCGTACGAGCGTGGGAGCCAGCTCCGGCAGCCCCGACCAGGCGGACTCGTCGGAGAGGTGGGCCGCCAGATGCCACGGCTCGTACGCCTCGGTCCCCGTCAGCAGCAGGCCGCCGCCGCGCGGGACGACGGAGGCGCGCAGGGCCAGGGCGAACCGGCGGGCGTCCTGCGGCCACCGGGTCCCGGCCAGCACATCGCGGAGCAGGGCGACGCGTACGGCATCCATGGCCCGGCATCCTGCCCCGGCCCGCCGCCCCGGCCGGCCCCGTCGGCAGTCCCCTCACCCGAACGGAGGACCGGGCGGAGAACGGAACCGGGCCGGGGGGGGGCGGGCCCCCGGCGGCCGACGGGGCAGCTTCCCCGGGCCCTACCTGGCAGTAGGGTCGGGCCATGACTACACAGGACAGCAGCGGCAGCGCCCCCAAGCCCCCCGCCAAGGACCCCTGGGACCTCCCCGACGTATCCGGCCTGAGCGTCGGCGTGCTCGGCGGGACCGGACCGCAGGGGCGCGGCCTCGCCTACCGGCTCGCCCGCGCCGGACAGAAGGTCACCCTCGGCTCCCGCGACGCGGCCCGAGCCGAGCAGGCGGCGGCCGAGCTGGGCTTCGGCGTCGAGGGCGCGGACAACGCGGAATGTGCCCGGCGAAGCGACATCGTGATCGTCGCCGTGCCGTGGGACGGCCACGCCAAGACGCTCCAGTCCCTGCGCGAGGAGCTCGTGGGCAAGCTCGTCATCGACTGCGTCAACCCGCTCGGCTTCGACAAGAAGGGCGCCTACGCCCTCAAGCCCGAGGAGGGCAGCGCCGCCGAACAGGCAGCGGCCCTGCTGCCGGACTCCCGGGTCACCGCCGCCTTCCACCACCTCTCGGCCGTGCTGCTCCAGGACGAGTCCATCGAGGAGATCGACACCGACGTGCTGGTCCTGGGCGAGGCGCGCGCCGACACGGACCTCGTCCAGGCGCTGGCCGGGCGGATCCCCGGCATGCGGGGCATCTTCGCCGGCCGACTGCGCAACGCCCACCAGGTCGAGTCGCTCGTCGCCAACCTGATCTCGGTCAACCGCCGCTACAAGGCCCACGCCGGACTGCGCACCACCGACGTCTGACCGGGCCCACCCCGGCGGGCACCCCGGGCAACGTGTCCGGGCGCTCCCCGGGACGGGGCACAACGGGGCATGGGGGACACTGGACGGGACCGCGACCGTTCCCGGCAGGGAGCGCGACCCGTTCCCGACAGGAGCCGACCCCCATGCCCCGCATCGCCCTCTACGCCCTCGTCGTCTGCGTCCTCGCCGTCGTGGCGGCCGTGGTCTCCTTCGCCCAGGGCAGTCTGCTCGGGATCGTCTGGGTGCTCATCGCGGGTCTCTCGTCCAACATGACCTGGTTCTACGTGCGCAGGCACCGCCTGGCCGCCGCCCCCGACGCGGGCTGAACCACCCCGCCGGGCCCGGCCCCGGTCAGCCGACTGCGCACCCCGGGTCCTGCTCGTCGAAGAGGCCCCGCCAGAAGCGGAACAGGTCGTAGCCGCAGTACCGCTGGAACTCCTCGACGCCCAAGCCGCGCAGCAGCGCGTGGATCGCGTCGAAGAAGGCGATGTTCACCTCGGGGATCCACAGGATCGCGAACACGGCGATCAGCCCGAACGGCGCGATCGGCTCCACCTGGCGCCTGATCCTGTACGAGAGCCAGGGCTCGATCACCCCGTACCCGTCGAGACCCGGGATCGGCAGGGAGTTCAGGATCGCCGCCGTCACCTGGAGCATCGCCAGGAACGCCAGCGCGTACTGGAAGGCGCGCGGCACCCCGGCCGGTGCGTCCAGCCAGAACGGGGCCGTGCAGAGAATCGCGAACGCCACGTTCGTCAGGGGGCCCGCCGCCGAGATCAGGCTGTGCTTCCACCGTCCCTGGATCCGGCCGCGCTCGATGTAGACCGCACCGCCGGGCAGCCCGATCCCGCCCATGATGACGAAGAGCACCGGCAGCACGATGCTCAGCAGCGCGTGCGTGTACTTCAGCGGGTTGAGCGTCAGATAGCCCTTCGCCTCCACCGACAGGTCCCCGCTGTGCAGCGCGGTGCGGGCGTGCGCGTACTCGTGGAGGCAGAGGGAGACGATCCAGGCCCCGGTGACGAACAGGAAGACCGCGAAGCCGGTGGCGTCCGCGAAGCCCGTCCACACCGCCCAGCCCGCGACCGCGGTGACGGCGGCGATACCGAGGAAGACCGGGCTGATCCTGCGGTCGCCGCGGGTGGCTGCGGTGGTCATCGGCGTTCGACTCCCTCGGGTGGGCACGGGGTTGACCGTACGGTCCGGCACGGCTGGAACGTCCGCGACCGCTTGTGGAGTTCCACCCGGTCAACGCCCGTCCGCCGTCCGTCACGGACAATGGGCCCGTGCACTACTGCGTCCTCGGCACCACCCGGGCACTCCGCGACGACGGCACGGCCGTCACCCTCGGCGGGGCGCGGCTGCGCGCCCTGCTCACCGTCCTCGCGCTGCGCCCCGGGCGAACGGTCCCGGCCGGGGTCCTCGTCGACGAGGTGTGGGACGGGGACCCGCCCGCCGACGCGACCGGTGCGCTCCAGGCCCTGGTCGGACGCTTGCGGCGGGCGCTCGGCCGGGACGCCGTCGAGTCCGTGGCGGGCGGCTACCGGCTCGCCGCCCCGCCGGACGCCGTCGACCTGCACCGCTTCGAGCGGCTGGCGGGGGAGGGGAGCCGGGCCCTGGAGGACGGCGACGCCGCCGGCGCCCTCGCCGTCCTGGGCGAGGCCCTCGCCCTGTGGAACGGGCCCGCCCTCGCCGATCTTCCCGACCGTACGGCCGCCGCGTCCCGCTGGGAGGCGCGCAGGCTCGACGCACGACGGGCCGCGCTCGGGGCGCTCCTCGCCCTCGGCAGACCGGGGGAGGCATTGCCGGAGCTGGCCGTGCTCTGCGACGCCCACCCGCTCGACGAACCGCTCCAGGCCCTCCGCATCAGCGCCCTGCGGGACGCCGGACGCCCCGCCGAGGCACTGGCCGCGTACGAGGAGGTCCGCACCCTCCTCGACGACCGCCTCGGCACGGCTCCGGGCCCGGCCCTGCGCGCCCTGCACACCGAACTGCTCCGCCCGGAGCAGTCCCTCCGCTCCGCGGGTGCGCCGGCGCCGGGGGCCCACGCCCCGTCCGCCGGGGCGCCCGTGACCCGGCCCGCCCCCGGCAACCTCCGCGCCCGGCTCACCAGCTTCGTCGGGCGCGACACCGACATGGCCGCCCTGCGCGAGGACCTCGGCCGCGCCCGGCTGGTCACCCTGCTCGGACCCGGTGGCGCGGGCAAGACCCGGCTGTCGCAGGAGACCGCGGAGGCCGCCGCCGAGGCCTGGCCCGACGGTGTCTGGCTCGCCGAACTGGCCCCCGTCGACGACCCGGACACCGTGCCCGAGGCCGTCCTGACCGCGCTGGGCGCACGCGAGACCGTGCTGCGCGGGGCGGGCGCCGAGGAACTGCGGGCCACCGACCGGACCACCGCCGACCCCCTCGTACGGCTCACCGAGCACTGCGCCCCGCGCCGGTTGCTGCTGCTCCTGGACAACTGCGAACACGTCATCGGTGCGGCCGCCGCCCTCGCCGACCATCTGCTGGCCCACTGTCCGCAGCTCACCGTCCTCGCCACCAGCCGCGAGCCCTTGGGCGTGCCGGGCGAGTTCGTGCGCCCCGTCGACCCGCTGCCCGACCCGATGGCCCTGCGGCTGCTCGCCGAGCGCGGGGCCGCCGCCCGGCCCGGGTTCCGTATCGATACGGACGAGGAGACCGCGGCCGCCTGCGCCGAGATCTGCCACCGGCTCGACGGGCTGCCGCTCGCCATCGAACTGGCCGCCGCCCGGCTGCGGATGCTCACCCCACGCCGGCTCGCCGACCGGCTCGACGACCGCTTCCGCCTCCTCACCAACGGCAGCCGCACCGTGCTGCCCCGCCAGCAGACCCTGCGCGCCGTCGTCGACTGGTCCTGGGACCTGCTGGACGCCGCCGAACGCGCCGTGCTGCGCCGGCTGTCCGTCTTCGCCGGAGGCTGCTCGCTGGCCGCAGCCGAGGAGGTCTGCGCCCTGCCCGCCGGACCGGGCGGCCCCGCCGTCGACAGCCTCGACGTGGCCGCCCTGCTCGGCTCCCTCGTCGACAAGTCCCTGGTCGTCGCCGCGCCCGGCGACGACGGGGAGATGCGCTACCGGCTGCTGGAGACGGTCGGCGAGTACGCCGCCGAGCGGCTGGCGGAGGCGGGCGAGAGGGACGCCGTCGAGCGGCGTCACCTGACCCACTACCGGGAGCTCGCCCGGATCACCGGGCCGAAGGTGCGCGGCAGCGGGCAGCGGGAGGCGATCGCTACCCTCCAGCGCGAGTACGAGAACCTGCGCACCGCGCTCCGCCACGCCGTCGCCGCCCGGGACGAGCACGAGGCGCTGTGCATCGTGCTGTCGATGGCCTGGTACTGGATGCTGCGGGATCTGCGCTCGGAGGCCGGCCAGTGGAGCGCGTCCGTGGCGGCGCTCGGCCCCGACCCCTTCGCGGCGCCCGGCGTCCGGGCCCCGGCGCTCCTGGAGCACCCCATCGACCGGCCGCCGCCGATGGACGACGACCAGCTCGCGGAGGCGCGGCGTGGAGTGGCGCTCCTCCAACTGGCCGGCGTGGACAACGCGATCAGCGCCTGGTCGAGCCCGGAGGGCAAGGAGCGGCTGCGGATCATCGCCGACACCTACCGGCCCGGCATGCCGCAGACCTGCCGGCTGCCCGGGACGCTGTGGCTGTTCGCGAACATGATCGCCGGTGACGAGGACCGGCTGAACACGGTGCTCGACGAGACGGTCCGGGCCTCGCGGGTCCACGGTGGTGAGTGGGAGCTGGGCTCCGCGCTGCACACCCGGGCCAACATCCGGTCCAACAGCCCCCAGCGGGTGGCGGACGCGTGCGCCGACGCCGATGAGAGCCTGGAGATCTACACCCGGCTCGGCGACGACTGGGGAGCCGCCGAGGCACTCGCCGCGCGGGGCGAGGCCAACGAGCGGGCGGGCCGCTTCCTGGCCGCCCTGGACGACTACCGGGAGGCCGTGGAGTACGCGCGGAAGATCGGAGCCCAGAGCCAGGCGGCGCTGCTGCGGGCACGGTACGCCGGATCCCTCATCGAGCTCGAACGGCTCCGGGAGGCCGAGGCCATCCTGCGTGATGTCACCGAGACGAGCCGCCATCTGAGCCACGAGGCGCTGCCGATGGCTCGCATGCATCTGGCGTTCGTCCTCGGGCTCCAGGGGCAGGTGGACGAGGCCCGGCGGCAGGCGCATTTGGTCCGGGAGGACTTCAAGGAGCGGGACGTCGCCATCTTCGGCGGCTTCGTCCACGGCGTGCTGGCCTGGCTCGACAATCTCGACGGCGACCACGTGTCCGCGCTCTCCAACGCGCTGACCGCACTGGAGAGCGCCCGTGAGCCGTTGTCGATGATGGTGGCCCCGCAGATGCCGTCGGCCTACGTGACGGCCATGGCCCAGGCGATCGCCGGGTTCGAAGGCGCCGACGCGGCGCGGGACGCCGTACGGCTGCTGGGGTTCCAGGAGACGATCCTGCCGAAGGGGCACGTGCCGACCGTGATGGAGCGCCGCAACTGGATGATCACCGAGCGGGCCGCCCGGGAACGGCTCGGCGACGAAGCGGCGTACACGGCGGCGTACGAGCAGGGCGGTGGCCTCACCCTCGACGAGGCCACCGCCCTGGCGGAGACGTACCGGCGGACGCGTCCCCCGGCGTGACGTCGCCTCCGCTCAGGCCTTCTTGCGGAACTTGGCCACCGCCAGCGGAGCCATCACCAGCGTGATGCCGGCGGCCCAGCCGAGCGTCCACCAGACCGAGTCGCCGACCGGTCCGCCCTGCATGAGCGCTCGCGCCGCGTCCGCGAGGTTGGAGAGCGGGTTGTAGTCGGTGAAGGCCTGGAGCCAGCCCGGCATGGTCTGCGTCGGCACGAAGATCGAGGAACCGAACTGCAGGGGCATCAGCACGAGCATCGCCGTCCCTTGGACAGCCTGGGCCGTCTTCATGGACAGCCCGAGCAGGATGAAGATCCACATGATGGCGGCGCCGAACACCGCCGACAGCGCGACCGCCGCGAGGAGCCCGAACACCGAGCCGTGCAGCTCCATGCCGACGACGAACCCCATGACGAGCAGGATGAACATGGCGACCATCAGCCGGCCCAGCTCGACCACGATCTTGGCGATGAGCACCGAGGACCGGGCGATCGGCATCGTCCGAAACCGGTCCATGACCCCCTTGCGGAAGTCGTCGTTGACGCCGGTTCCGACGGCCATGGCGATGTTCAGTCCCATCATCGCCATCAGCCCCGGCACCAGGTAGTTCACGTACTCCTGCCGGTTCCCGCCGAGGCTGGCGCCGACCGAACCGCCGAAGACGTAGACGAAGAGCAGGATGAAGATGACCGGCATCAGAAGGACGTCGAACATCGACTCCGGGTCCTTCTTGATCTGGAGCAGATTGCGCCGCGCCAGGGCCCCGATGTGCCGGAGGTTGGCCCGCAGGCCGATCCGGCCCTCGTCCGCCACGGCCGCCTTCGTCGGAGCGGGGCCGGCCGGCCCGGCGGGCGCGGGGGTCGGTGCGGTGGTGGTGGTGCTCATGCGGCGACCTCCTGGGGAGCCGGGTCGGACAGGGGGGCGGCCTTGTCGCCGGTGATCGCGAGGAACACCTCGTCGAGGCTCGGCAGGGCGGTGGAGACATGGGCGAGCGAGAAACCGCGTACGCCCAGCAGCCCGATGACGGCGGTCAGCTGCTCGTCGCTGAGGATCGGCACGTACAGCAGCCCCTCGTCCGGCACGGCCTGCGCCCCGGCGACACCGTCGAGCCCGGCCTCCCGGATCGCCTGCGCCATCGCGGCCAGCTCCGCCGGGTCCGAGGGCCGGATGTGCAGGGTGCGGCCGCCGACCTTGGCCTTCAGCTCGTCGACCCCGCCCCGGGCGATGATCTTCCCCCGGTCGATGACCGTCAGCTCCTTGGCGAGCTGCTCGGCCTCCTCCATGTACTGCGTGGTCAGCAGGACGGTGGCGCCCTCGGCGACCATCCGCTGCACCTCGTCCCACACCTCGTTACGGGTTCGGGGGTCGAGCCCCGTCGTCGGCTCGTCCAGATACAGCACGGCCGGGCTGCCGATCATCGAGGCGGCCAGGTCGAGGCGGCGGCGCATCCCGCCGGAGTACTCCATGCACGCCCGCTTGGCGGCCTCGGTGAGCGAGAACCGCTCCAGCAGCTCGTCGGCGCGGGCCCGGGCCTGCTTGCGGGGCAGATCGAGCAGCCGCCCGATCATGTAGAGGTTCTCCCAGCCGGAGAGCTTCTCGTCGACCGAGGCGTACTGCCCCGTGAGGCCGATGGTGCGGCGGAGCTGCCGGGGCTGCTTCACCACGTCGTAGCCCGCGACGACCGCGTGGCCGGCGTCCGGGGTGATCAGGGTGGACAGGCAGCGTACGAGGGTGGTCTTGCCGGCGCCGTTGGGGCCGAGCACACCGAGGACGGTGCCCTCGCGCACATCGAGGTCCACGCCGTCCAGAGCTTTGGTCTCGCCGTAGTGCTTGACCAGCCCCCGCACCTCGACGGCGTTCCGGCCGCTGCCGGGGTTCTTGTCGATTCGTTCCATGTCCACCAGCAGACCAGCGCCCACCGACAGCTCACCGACAGGCCGCCGACACGGGCTCCGGCCGGGTTCCGGGCGCGCGACAGCCCGCCGATGGGGGATGTCGGCGGGCTGTCGGTGGTGCGGGAAATGGCTGGTGGGCGCCGCCGCTGTCGAGGAGCGGCGGCGACCGGGTGGATCAGTGGAAGGTGTGCTCCGCCGCCGGGAACGTGCCCCCGACGACCTCGTCGGCGAACTCCTTCGCCGCGTCACCGAGCACCTGGCGCAGATTCGCGTACTGCTTGGTGAAGCGCGGCACCTTGCCGCCGGTCAGCCCGACCATGTCCGTGTAGACGAGCACCTGCGCGTCGGTCCCGGCACCGGCGCCGATGCCGACGGTGGGGATGTGCAGCGTACGGGTGACCTCGGCGGCCAGCTCGGCGGGGACCAGCTCCAGCACGACGGCGAACGCGCCCGCGTCCTGGACGGCCTTGGCGTCCCGCAGCAGCTGCTGGGCGGCCTCCTCGCCGCGG
The DNA here is from genome assembly GCF_003501885.1 of Streptomyces globisporus. Taxonomy (GTDB): domain Bacteria; phylum Actinomycetota; class Actinomycetes; order Streptomycetales; family Streptomycetaceae; genus Streptomyces; species Streptomyces globisporus_D. The sequence continues at coordinate 10,638 of NZ_QWFA01000079.1, read as the reverse complement.
CCCTGGACGCGGTATCCCATCGCGTTGACGGACTGGGGGGTCAGGCCGATGTGGGCCATGACCGGGATACCGGCCTCGACCAGCAGCCGGATCTGCTCGTGGGACCGCTCGCCGCCCTCCAGCTTGACCGCGCCGACGCCCGACTCCTTGATCAGCCGGGTGGCGTTGCGGAGCGCCTGTACGGGACCTTCCTGGTACGAGCCGAAGGGCAGATCCGCGACGATCATGGCGCGCTTGGTGCCGCGTACGACGGCGGCGGACAGCATGGCGATCTCGTCCATCGTGACGGGCACGGTGGTCTCGTAGCCGAGGTGGACGTTGCCCATCGAGTCCCCGACGAGCATGACCGGGATCCCGGCCTCGTCGAAGACGGACGCGGTCATCGCGTCGTAGGCGGTGAGCATGGGCCACTTCTCGCCGCGCTCGGTGGCGGCGGCGATGTCGTGGACGGTGATGCGGCGGGTGGACTTCCCTCCGTACAGCGCTTTGCTGCTGTCGGCGGGCGGGCCCGCGGGGGAGGACTGATTCTGCGCAGCCTGAAGCGACATGGCCAACGGCTCCTTCGTCATCTCGAGGCGCCCTGACGGCGTCCCCGGATCCCTTCCATGGTGGCATCCCGCCCCGCCCCTCGGGAAGTGGGCCCGCGCACACCCCTCCGTACGGCCTCATGGGGGAAGCTTTAACAATACGAGACGGTCTCGTATCGAAATGAGGTCAGCTCGGCGGCCGTCGCCCTGATCGGTGCCGTGGTCGTCGGCCTGTTCCTGCCGGGCCGGCCCCCGGCGACGTCCGAGGCCTCCGAGGGGGCCCGCCCTCCGGTGGAACAGCTGAGCCGCTGACCCGACGCGACCCGTCGGTCCGCGCCCCCGGGTCGGCGAGAATCGAGGCGACGGACGTACGCGGAACATACGGCGGACGTACGAGGGACGACGACGGCGCGGCGGGAGGTGGCTTCACGGTGCAAGGCCAGGACGGCGAGCGGGACCGGCACGGGGCACGGAACGGGGGCGACCCGTCGCCCGGGACTCCGGCCGGGACGTCGGCAGAGGTTCCGCCCGGGGCTCCGGCCGGCACGCCGGATGCGGAGCCCCGCCGCGGACGCCCCCGTTCCGCCGCGGCGGAACGCGCGATCCTGGACGCGGTCATCGCGCTCCTGGAGGCGGGTGAACCGCTCGCGGGCCTCTCCATCGAGCGCATCGCCCGCACGGCGGGCGTCGGCAAGGCCACGATCTACCGCCGCTGGTCGGACAAGGAGGAGCTGTTCGTCGACGCCGTACGGGACATGGAGCCCGACGACCCGCCGGTCTCCGGCACCGAGGGCCTCGCCGACCTCCGCGTCATGCTGGAATCGCTGCGCACCCGGGGCCTCGCCCAGCGCTCCTCGGCGCTGCTGCACAACATCTTCGCGCAGATGAAGAGCCACCCGAAGCTGTGGGACGAGTACCACGGCACGGTCATCGCCCCCCGCCGCCTCGCGATGCAGGAAGCGGTGCGGCGCGCGGTGGCCGCCGGAGAGCTGCGCGACGACCTCGACGTGGAGCTGATCGACGACCTCTTCGTCGGCCCCATGCTCGTCCGGACGGTCCACCGCCCCGACGCGCCGCTGCCCGACGACCTCGCGGACCGCATCATCACCGCCCTGCTGCAGGGACTCGCCCCCGCGGCACGAGTGTGATCGTTCTGTCACAAGCCCCACCGGTCGGCCCCGGGCCGGAACCCCTCGTCCCGCCTCCGTCGTCCTGGTCTCCGTACGGGATCCCCGTACGGTCGTCGGACACGGGACACCGGACGGGCCGCCCCATCGGCGGCCCGGCGGGCCGGTAGGTCGACGGCGGGAAAGGCGCCGCTCATCACCTAGGGTCGAGGGCGCGGCGATGTGCAGGGCAAGGCAGTGAGGACAGCGCGATGGTGCAGGCGTACGGAGCGGACACGGACAACGGCAGCGCGGAGCAGCCCGGGGCCCGCGGATCCCGCTTCCGGGGCCTGTGGGACCGGCTGAGAAACGACCCGGGCTACTGGCGGCGCGGCATCCTCCTGGCCCTCTGCTCGGTGCTGCTGACCCTGCTGATGGTCGTCCACGCGCAGATCCCCAACCGGCTCGGCAACCTCGGCAGCCTCATCGAGACGTTCCTGCCGTGGGTCGCGCTCTTCATCCCGGTGCTGCTGGCCCTGGGCCTGCTGCGGCGCTCCGCGACCGCCCTGATCGCGCTCCTGCTGCCCGCCGTGGTCTGGCTCAACGTGTTCGGCGGCCTGCTCACCGACAAGTCCGGCGGCGGCGGCGACCTCACCGTCGCCACCCACAACGTCAACGCGGGCAACCCCGACCCCGAGGGCACCGCCCAGCAGGTGGCCGGATCCGGCGCGGACGTCGTGGCCCTCCAGGAACTCCCGGGCCGGCAGGTCTCCACGTACGAGAAGTCGTTGGCCGGCCGCTACCCGTACCACTCGGTCCAGGGCACCGTGGGCCTGTGGAGCAAGTACCCGCTGGCCGACACCAAGCCCGTCGACATCAAGATGGGCTGGACCCGGGCGATGCGCTCGACGGTGAAGACCCCGCAGGGCGAGGTCGCGGTGTACGTGGCCCACCTGCCGTCCGTCCGCGTCAAGCTGCACGCCGGGTTCACCGCCAACCAGCGCGACGACAGCGCCGACGCGCTCGGCGAGGCCATCGCCGACGAACGCGTGGAGCGCGTCGTCCTGCTCGGCGACCTGAACGGCACCATGAACGACCGCTCGCTGAACGCGGTCACCGCGCAGATGCGCTCCACCCAGGGCGCGGCGGGCGACGGCTTCGGCTTCAGCTGGCCCGCCTCGTTCCCGATGGCCCGGATCGACCAGATCATGGTCAAGGGCGTCGAGCCGATGGCCTCGTGGACCCTCGCGGCGACCGACAGCGACCACCTCCCGATCGCGGCCCGCGTGGAGCTGTGATCACGGCCACGCAACCGCCCGTTCACCACGCGGCATAAAACGTCTGCGACAATTTGTTCCTGTCGCATACATAAAGAAGACACAGCCGTCGCCCGGCGTCCACGCCGAGGCGACGGCTCTTCGTTCTGCCCCCGCTCCGAGATTGCGAAGGTTCCCCATGCCCCTGGCCCTGCTCGCCCTGGCCGTGAGCGCCTTCGGCATAGGCACGACGGAGTTCGTCATGATGGGCCTGCTGCCCAATGTGGCGGACGACCTCGGCACGTCCGTGCCCACCGCCGGATACCTCGTCTCCGCGTACGCGATCGGCGTCGTCCTCGGCGCACCGCTCCTCACCGGCCTAGGCTCCCGCGTCCCGCGCAAGAAGATGTTGCTGCTCCTGATGGCGCTGTTCACCATCGGCAACCTGGCATCCGCGCTCGCCCCCGACTTCGGCTGGCTGGTCGCGGGCCGCCTCCTCGCAGGACTCCCGCACGGCGCGTTCTTCGGCGTCGGCGCGGTGGTCGCCGCCCGGCTGGTCTCCGAGGGCCGCCAGGCGCGGGCGGTCGCGACGATGTTCCTCGGCCTGACGGTGGCGAACATCGTCGGCGTCCCCGCCGCCACGCTCCTCGGCCAGCACCTCGGCTGGCGGGCCACGTTCCTCGTCGTCGCGGCGATCGGGCTGGCCGCGATGGCGGCCCTGGCCCGGCTGGTGCCCCGCATCCCGGTCGAGGCCCACCAGGACGTACGCCGCGAACTGCGCGCCCTCGGCAACCGCCAGGTGCTCCTGGGCCTGCTCACCGCGGTCTTCGGCTTCGCCGGGGTCTTCGCCGTCTACTCCTACCTCTCGGCCATGACCACGAAGGCGATGGGTTTCGGCGAATCCTCCGTCACCCTCGTCCTGGCCCTCTTCGGCATCGGCATGACCCTGGGCGCCCTGGCCGCGGGCCCCCTCACGGACCGCGCGCTGCGCCCGACGCTGTACGGCTCGCTCGGCGCCCTCGCGGTGGTCCTGGTGGCGTTCCCGTTCACGGTGCACGTGCAGTGGGCGGCGCTGACGATGGTGGTGCTGCTGGGCGCGGTCGGCTTCATGACGACGACCCCGCTCCAGATGCTGGTCATGAACAAGGCGAAGGACGCCCCGACCCTGGCCTCCGCCTCCAACCACTCCGCCTTCAACCTGGCCAATGCGGGCGGCGCCTGGCTGGGCGGCGTCGCGATAGCGGCAGGCTGGGGCTGGACGTCCCCGGCGCTCGTGGGCGCGGTACTGGCGGTGGCGGGCCTGGCGATCGCGGCAACGGCGGGATTCCTGGACCGGGGCGAGGGGAAGAGCTCCCGGGTGGTGGCAGCACACTCGGCCGCTCCAGCCCGTCCGGCGTTTGAGGACGGAACCGTCACGCGGGAGGAACCCGACGCAACATCGCCGTCGACCAGGTCGAGCCACTCCAGCTAGCCCGGCACCGCAAAGAGGCTCGTCCGGCACTCCACCCAGCCCGTCCGGCGGCCACCCCAGCCCGTCCGGCGCTTGAGGACGGAACCGACACGCCGGGCGGGCCGGCCACCCACGTGGGAGCCCAGCCCGTCCGGCGCTTGAGGACAAGGGCGGCCGCCGGACGCCCCCGGCAACCGCAACCCCGCTAGGACGACTCGCGCCAGCGATTCGTGATCGGCAACCGCCGATCCTTCCCGAACCCCTTCGGCGAGATCTTCGTCCCCGGCGGATACTGCCGCCGCTTGTACTCCGCCGTATCGACCATCCGCAACGTCTTCGCCACCAGCTCCGCATCGAACCCGGCCGCCACGATGGAATCGAGACCCTGATCCCGGTCCACGTACAGCTCCAGGATCGCGTCCAGGACCTCGTAGTCCGGCAGCGAGTCCGTGTCGACCTGCCCCGGCCGCAGCTCCGCACTCGGCGGCTTGGTGATCGAGGCCTCGGGGATCGGCGGGGTCTGACCCCGCTCCTCCGCCGCCCGGTTCCGCCACTTCGCCAGCCGGAACACCGACGACTTGTAGACGTCCTTGATCGGCCCGTACGCACCGACCGCGTCCCCGTACAGCGTGGAGTAGCCGACCGCCAGCTCCGACTTGTTGCCGGGCGCCAGCACGATCTGCCCCTCCTGGTTGGAGATGGCCATCAGCGTCGTACCGCGCAGCCGGGCCTGGAGGTTCTCCTCGGCCAGACCCGTGAGCTGCAACGACTCCATGTACGCGTCGAACATCGGTGCGATCGACACCGTACGGAAGTTGAGCCCGGTACGCCGCGCCAGCTCGGCCGCGTCGTCCTTGGAGTGGTCCGAGGAGTACTTCGAGGGCATCGAGACCCCGTACACGTTCTGCGCACCGAGCGCATCGCACGCGATGGCCGCGCAGATCGCCGAGTCGATCCCGCCGGAGAGCCCGATCAGCACACTGCTGAAACCGTTCTTCGCGGCGTACGCACGGAGCCCCACGACCAGCGCCGAGTAGATCTCCTCCTCGTCCTCCAGCCGCTCCGCGTACCCGCCCGCGAGCTCCGGCTCGTACGCGTCGACGGGCCGGTCCGACAGCACCACATGGTCGATCCGCAGCCCGTCGTCCACAACCCCCGAGGGCGCTTCGGCCGCCGCCGCGGGCAGTTCCAGATCGAGGATCACGCTGCCCTCGGAGAACTGCGGGGCGCGGGCGATGACCTCGCCCTCCTTGTCGACGACGATCGAGTCACCGTCGAAGACCAGCTCGTCCTGACCGCCGATCATCGCCAGATAGGCCGTCGTGCAGCCGGCCTCCTGGGCCCGCTTGCGGACCAGCTCCAGCCGGGTGTCGTCCTTGTCCCGCTCGTACGGCGAGGCGTTGATCGACAGCAGCAGCCCGGCCCCGGCGGACCGGGCGGCCGGGACGCGCCCGCCGTCCTGCCACAGGTCCTCGCAGATCGCGAGGGCCACGTCGATGCCGTGGACCCGGACGACGGGCATCGAGTCGCCCGGCACGAAGTACCGGAACTCGTCGAAGACGCCGTAGTTCGGCAGGTGGTGCTTGGCGAAGTTGAGCGCGATCCCGCCGCGGTGCAGCACCGCGGCGGCGTTGCGCGGGGAACCGGCCGGCTGCCCGTAGCGCGCCGCGGCGTGCTCGGAGCGGTCCAGGTAGCCGACGACGACCGGCAGTTCGCCGAAGCCCTCCGCGTCGAGCCGGGCGGCCAGCGCGCGGAGCGCCTGCCGCGAGGCCTCGACGAAGGACGACCGCAGGGCCAGGTCCTCGACGGGGTATCCGGTCAGCACCATCTCGGGGAACGCCACGAGGTGGGCGCCCTGCTCGGCGGCGTGCCGGGTCCAGTGGACGATCGCCTCGGAGTTGCCGGCGAGGTCGCCGACGGTCGAGTCGATCTGATTCAGTGCGAGGCGTAGTTGAGGCACGTCCGCCAGTGTAATCGTCTTTCTGACGCGATGTCCCGGTGGGCCGGGCAAAATCTGCTCCGGCCCACCGAAAACGCAGGTGGGAGCCGCTGTCCGCACCGCCCCACCGAGGGGCGCGGGAGATCAGCCCCGGTAGCCGAGGACCGTCATCATCCCCGCCTCCGCGTGGTAGACGTTGTGGCAGTGGACCATCCACAGCCCCGGATTGTCGGCGTCGAAGTCCACCGTCAGCGACCGGTGCGGCAACACGATGGCGGTGTCCTTCCGGGCCCCGGCGGCGTTCCCGCCGAGGGCGAAGGTGTGACCGTGCAGATGGAGCGGATGCCACATGGCCGTCCCGTTGTCGAAGATCAGCCGCACCCGCTCGCCCGCCTCCACCGGACGCCGCCGCCTCGCGTCGTACGGCTGCCCGTCGAAGGCCCAGTCGTACGTCGCCATCCCACCGGTGAGCCGCATCCGGATGGTCCGGTCCGGCAGACGGGTGGGCAGCGCCACGGACGGGTCCGGCACCAGCCGCCCCGCCTCGACGAGCTTCCCGTCCAGCTCCTTCGGCCGTACGGAGGCGGCGGGCGCGGCCCCGCCCCCGGTCCGCAGGACGGCGAGGGCGGCCGCCTTCTTCCCCTCCGCCAGGGCGGTCAGCGGGAAGACCCCGTCCCCGGCGGTGACGAGGACGTCGTACCGCTCACCCATCCCCAGCAGCAGCGCGTCCCCCGTGGTGTGCCGGACCGGGAAGCCGTCGGTGTGCGTCACGGTCATCCGGTGCCCGCCGAGCGCGACGCGGAAGGCGGTGTCGCCACCGGCGTTGATGATCCGCAGCCGGATACGGTCACCGGGCCGCGCCTTGAACGTCTCCGGATCGTCTGCGACGCGCCCGTTGACGAGGTGGTGCGGATAGGCGACATCACCGGCGTCGCCCCCCAGCAGCTCGCTGCGGGCGCCCATCATCATCCGCGAGGGCCCGTCACTCTCCTTCTCGCTTTTCGGCAGGGTGCGCGCGCCGTGATCCATCCCGCTGTGCCCGCCGCCGCCCATGCCTCCGGACAACTCCTTGAGGACGGCGTCCGGAGTGGACCCGTCCACCCCGTCGACCCAGTCGTCGAGGACGACGACCCACTCCTTGTCGTACGCCAGCGGCTCCTTCGGGTCCTCGACGATCAGCGGCGCGTACAGTCCCCGGTCCTGCTGGACGCCGGAGTGCGGGTGGAACCAGTACGTCCCCGGATGCGGTACGGCGAACCGGTAGGCGAAATCGTCCCCCGGGGCGATGTTCCGCTGGGTCAGCCCGGGAACCCCGTCCATGTCGTTGCGCAGCGCGAGCCCGTGCCAGTGCAGGGAGGTGGGCTGCGGAAGGTGGTTGGCCAGGGTGAGGGCGAGGGTGTCCCCGGCCGTCACCCGCACCTCGCGCCCGGGCAGCCGGTCCCCGTAGGCCCAGGAGGCGACGGTGGTGCCGCCGCCCAGATCGAGCCGGGCCCGGGTGGCGGTGAGGGAGACCTTCTGTACGGGCCCGGAGCCGCGCGCCGCCTCTGCGGCCTCGACCTCCTTGCCGCCGGGCGAGACGTACGCACCGGAGTCCTGGGCGCCACCGCCGGGGGAGTGGGCGCCGCCGTGACCGCCGCTGCCGTCGGAGCAGGCGGCGAGGGCCCCCGTACCGGCGACGGCGAGAGCGGCGCCGAGCACGGCGCGTCGGGGGAGTTGGTGCATGGGCATGCTGAAGACACCTCTGGAGTGCTGTGTTCGGGTGAAGGTGAAGGGGCGGAGGTGAGACGCCCACTCCTAAATACGCAGCACCGAGACGCTGGCGAGCACCGATATCGGGGGAGGCGGATTCGGCCGCAGCACGCGCAGGAGCCCCGCCCCGGCCGGCGCACCCGGAGGCCGCCCGTCGGCGCGCAGCCCGAGCAGCCAGGAACCGACGAGGGCGAGGCCCCAGACGCCGAGGACGGCGAGGCAGACGGAGAGCGGATCCATACCGCTCATGGGTGCACCGGCCCCGGGGGAGTCGTGCGGCGAGGGGTGCTCGGCCATGGCGGCCGACGACGATGCGGGTGCTTCCGACGCCGACGCCGCCGACATTCCCGCCGATCCGCTGTGCTCGGCCGGATGCCCGACCGTATGCATGGTGACGATGCCGAACAGCAGAGCGGCGAACAGCATCAGCTGCCCGTACGTCACGCTCCTGCTCCGCGTCCTGCCCGCCATGCGGGCCACCCTACCCCCGGCGGGTATACGGACGGACGGCGGCCCGACACCCCTCCGCCGAAGCGGATCAGGGGCGCCGGGTAGCCGTCACGCTCACGACGTGGCTTCTCAACTGCGGGAGTAGACCTTCTCCGCCCAGCCCGCGATCTGCTCCTCGGTGAGGTGCTGCGCGAGGTCGGCCTCGCTGATCATGCCGACCAGCTTCTTGTTCTCGACGACGGGCAGCCGGCGGATGCGGTGGGTCTGCATCTCCTCCAGTACCGCGTCCACATCGGCCTCCGCCTCGATCCAGCGGGGCGTGCCCTGTGCGAGATCGCCCGCCGTGACCTTCGACGGGTCGTGCCCCTTGGCCACACAGCCGACGACGATGTCGCGGTCGGTGATGATGCCGACCATCCGGTCCGAGTCGCCGTCGGCGGAGACGGGCAGGGCGCCCACGTTGTGCTCGCGCATCAGCTGCGCCGCACGGTCGAGGGTCTCGTGGGCCGGGATCCAGCGGGCCCCGCTGTGCATGATGTCTTTGGCGGTCGTCATGGGGGATTTCCTCCTGCGTGCCGATGGCACTGCCGTACGGCCCCGAGCGCACTCATCGTCATCGGCCGGGAGGGCACGCGCGACCGCAATCACCCGTTCGGGTGCGCCGACGCGGGGACGCAAGCTGACGCGCGCCGTCCGGCCGCGGCTCCGGGCTCAGGACCGGGGCCGGGCCCGCCGCTCAGGCGCGCGGCCTGCTCATCCGCGCGGCCTCTCAGGAACGCGGCTTCGCCCCGCGCTCGGTGAGCAGGTCGCGCATGAGCCCCAGCTCGGACTGCTGCCCCTCGACCATGCCCCGGGCGAGCCGCTGCTCCACCGGGACGGTGCAGCGGGACGCACAGGCCTCGGCCATGGCGACGCCGCCCTTGTGGTGGTCCGTCATCAGCTGGAGGTAGAAGACCTCGGCCTGCTTGCCGTCGAGGCGCGCGAGCCGCTCCAGCTCGGCACGGGAGGCCATCCCCGCCATGAGCACACCGTCGCTGCCACCGCCGGGATGGTGCCCACCATGAGCGTGTTCGTCCCCGCCGTCACCGCGGCCGCCCATCCAGGCCATCGGGGGATCGTCGCCGCCCGCGACCTTGGGCAGCCCCCAGAGGTCGAGCCGGCCGAGGAGCATGCCGCGCTGGTTGGCCTGGGTGTTGGCGATGTCGTACGCGAGACGGCGTACGTCCTCGTCCCCCGTACGGTCGCGGACGATGAACGACATCTCGACGGCCTGCTGATGGTGGACGGCCATGTCCCGGGCGAACCCGGCGTCGGCGGAGTCCGAGGCGGGTGCACCGGCCGTGCGGGGCGCCGGACCGTCCTCACGGGCGGAGGCGACGGCGGCGGCCCCGGCGAAGAGCAGGGCCAGGGCCACGGCGGCCCCGGCCGCCCACCGCACCCGCGCGGTCTTCCGCCGCTCGGCACCGGCGGCCGGGTCCGCCGTGTCCGTCGTGTCGGTCGAGTCCGTCACTGCGGTGCCGTTTCCAGCCCGCCGGTGCAGGGGGCGCCGGGCTCGGGTGTCTGGGCGCCCTGGACGTACTGGGCGAGGAACTGGTCCACCCGCCGGTCGTCGGCGGAGTCCACGGTGACCTGCTTGCCCCAGGCGCTGAGCGTGATCGCGCCCTCCTGGCCGGCGTAGGGGCTCATCAGGGTGAACGGGGTCTTCTTGACCCGCTCCGCGAGCGCGGCGACATCCGTGTCCGCTGCCGAGCCGTTGTACGTGACCCAGACCGCGCCGTGCTCCAGGGAATGGACGGCGTTGACGTCCGGGACGGCCTTTTCGTATACGTCGCCGCTGCAGTTCATCCAGGACGCGTTGTGGTCGCCGCCGACCGGCGGCTTCATCGAATAGTCGACCGTGCCCGCCACGTGCTGGCGGCCGAGCTTCGCCGCGTCCCAGGACTTCAGCCCCTCGATGGCCCCGCCCTTGGCGTCACCGTGCCCGTCCGGGTGCTTGCCGTCGTGGGCCGCCGAGGCGTTGTCTGACTTCTCGTCGGCCGCGGAGTTCTCCAGCAGCTGGAACGAGCCGAAAGCGACGAGACCGGCCACAACGGCGGCGCTCAGCCCTATGGCGATGGCCCGGTTGCGGGTGGAGCGCGCGCCGGGGGCGGGGGCCTGGGGC
>NZ_QWFA01000078.1 GCF_003501885.1 Streptomyces globisporus | reverse complement strand
GCGAACATCAGCAGCATGATCGTGCCGTGCATCGTGAACGCCTGATTGAACTGCTCGTTCGAAATCAGCTGGATACCGGGACGGGCCAGCTCGGCCCGCATCACCAGGGCCAGGATTCCTCCCCCGCAGAAGAACGCGAAGGAGGTGACGAGGTAGAGCGTACCGATCGTCTTGTGATCCGTCGTGGTCATCCACTTGATGACCACGTTGCCGGGCTCTCCGCTCCGTACCGGCATTTCGTCCTCTTCGGCGGTATCGGTCTCCACCGGTTGCGAGATGCCCCTCGTCGTCACTACGACGCTCCTTCGGTCGACGGCCCGTGTGGACTCGGCGACCAGAATGGACCCGCGGCGATCGGTGCGGTGGGACATCCTTCCCCGTCCGGCGCGAGCGGCCGACAAGGACACTCAAATGGCCTACGGGGCAGGCTCCGACCTCGGTCGGCGCAACACGAAGCGCATATCAACCCCCAGGGGCCGATCGGATATTCCTTCACCGAGATCGGAATAGCCCCTCCGGAGCCGGAGTTGGTGAAGCGACAGAACCCACCCCACTCCACTCGGAAAGCTACGGAAGGTCAGATCCATGAAGATCGGCATCATCGGTGCGGGCAACATCGGCGGCAACCTGACACGGCGCCTGACGGCCCTCGGGCACGAGGTCTCGGTCGCCAACTCCCGCGGCCCGCAGACGCTCACCGCCCTCGCCGAAGAGACCGGGGCGAAGCCGGTGACCGCGACGGAGGCCACGAAGGGCGCCCAGGTCGTGGTGGTCGCCGTGCCGCTCAAGGCCGTGCCCGACCTGCCCGCCGGCTTTCTCGACGGTGCCGCGGAGGGTGCCGCGGTCATCGACACGGGCAACTACTACCCGCAGCGTGACGGCCGCATCGCCGCCATCGAGGACGGGCTGGCCGAGAGCCGGTGGACGGAGCAGCAGATCGGCCACCCCGTGATCAAGGCGTTCAACGGCACCTACGCCCAGGACATCCTGGACCGGGCCCGCCCGCAGGGTGCTCCGGACCGGCTGGTGCTCCCGGTGGCCGGCGACGACCCGGCGGCGAAGCAGGCGGTGCGCGACCTCATCGACGAGTTGGGCTTCGACACGGTCGACGGCGGCGGCCTGGACGACTCGTGGCGTCAGCAGCCCGGCACACCGGTGTACGGCAACCGGGACGACGCCGACGCCGTCGCGAAGGCCCTCTCGGAGGCGTCGCCGGACCGCCCGGCGGAGTTCCGCGCCTGACTCCGGGCGTTCCGCGCGCCCGACGCCACCCGTCGGCCGGGAGGGGCGGCCGGGCGAAGACTCCGGTCGGGCGGGAAACGGCGGTACCCGGCCGGAACGTCGGCCGCCCTCGGACGGCGCCCTCTCGGCGAGAATCTACCCGCGAGTAAGGTGTGGGCTCCGGGATGTCGGCTCCACGGCCCCTCCGGCACCCGGGCGTGGTCCGTCGACGGCCGTGGACAAGGAGTCGCGTCATGCCCCGCACCATGTCCGTAGCCGAGAGCATCGTGATCGACGCCTCCCCGGCACTGGTCTACGCACAGCTCAGCGACCCCACGGCGATGGGGCGTTGGAGCCCCGAGAACCGGGGCGCGACCGTGCAGGGCGAGCGGCGTGACGCGTACGTCGGCATGGTCTTCGAGGGCCGCAACAAGCGCGGTGCGGCACGCTGGACGACCCGCTGCACGGTGACGGCCGCCGACCCCGGTGAGCGCTTCGCCTTCCGGGTGCACGCGATCGGTCTGCGGCGCCCCCTGCTTCCGGGGCCGATCGCCACGTGGGAGTACAGCATCGAGGCGGTGGACGGGGCAACCCGGGTCACGGAGACCTGGACCGACGACCGCCGCTGGCCGGACTTCCTCGCCAACGCCTTCGACCGCGTGGCGACGGGCGGCAAGACCTTCGCGCAGTTCCAGGTCGGCAACATCCGTACGACGCTGAAGCGCCTCAAGGCGGAGCTGGAGGCGGAGGCGCGGGGAACCGGAGACTGACCGGCAGGTGGCCGACCTTCGCGTCGCTGCTGGTGCGGGCATGGCCTCAGTACGCTACGGAGCACGAGGGGGACGTATGAGCACCGAGGAGAGCACCGGATTCGAGCCGGCGACCGGCGACGGACCGCCGATCGCCGAGCCCGCGGCGGCGCGGGCAGCTTCGGTGCGGACCGCGTTCGAGGGACTGCTGCAGATCCGTCGCCTGACCGGAGCAGCGCGGCCCGACCCCGAGGCCGCGCCGGCTCCGTGGGAGCTGAACCGTCCGGTGAGGGCGGTCGCGTTGGCACTGGAGAGGTCGGGCGCCACGCCTTCGGCCGTCGACCCGTCGGGGCGCCGCGTGTCCGCCGGGTACCGGGTGAGCGACGGGGAGTCGGCGGATTCGGTCCGGGTCGAGTGGACCGGGCCGCCGGGCAGCGGCGCCGCGCACGACGAGGAGGAGGCGCTGGCCGGCTGCGCTTCGGCCCTGCGGGAGGTGGGCTGGACGGTGCTGCTCTACCGGGGGCCGCGCAGACGGCGCTACCTGGAGGTGGAGCCGCCGAGCGGGTTGTCCGGCGGGCACGCCCGGTCGTGAGGCTGTGTTGTCAGACCCATGAGAGATGCTTGACGGTCCGACAGCTCTGAGGAGGAGATGCTGAGATGGACAGCGACGAACTCGCCGCGGCGCAGGCGTACGTCCGCCTGTTGGAGGCCACCCGGGCAGCGCTCGCGGACCCCGACGACGCACCGGTCTACCTGCCGCTGCTCACCTCTCCGATGCGCGAGGCCGACCAGGCCCTGCGCAGCGCGGGGCTGACGGGCAACGAGGACCGGCTGTTCGCTCTCGTCCGGGCCTTGCAGCCGAGCCTTTCCGGCAGCGACAGATAGCGCCCGGCGGGCTGGGCTTGTGCCGGGCGCCACGGGCAGCGCGCGTCCTACCCGGCCTGTCCCTCCCGTGCGGGGGCGTCCGCGGGCCCCGGAGCGAGACCGAGTTCTTGTTCGCCGGGGCCGAGCGGTGCGAAGAACCGGGCGACCTCCTGGTCGTCGACCTCGGCGAGTGAGCCCGGCTTCCACTGCGGGGCGTTGTCCTTGTCGATGATCCGGGCGCGGACGCCTTCCACGAAATCCGGGTGCTCGAACGCCCGGCTGGAGACTCGGAACTCCTGGTCGAGTACGGCTTCCAGGCTGTCGAGCCGCGCGGCACGGCGGACCGCGGCCAGCGTGACCTTGAGGGCGAGGGGCGATTTGGTCAGCAGTTCGTCCGCGGCCGTCTCCGCTGCGGGGATACCGCTCTCGCGCAGTTTCCGGATGATGTCCTCCACGGTGTCCGCCGCGTAGCAGGCATCGATCCAGTCGCGCTGCGCGGCGAGTCCGCCGACGGGCGGCTGGGTGGCGAACCGCTGAACGGTGTCCACGACGGACGCGCCCGGACCGGCCGGCTCCCCCAGCGCTTCGGTCAGGGCCGGCAGGAGGTGGGCGGGTACGTGGTGATCGGCGAGGCCGCAGAGAATGGCGTCGGCAGCCCCGACGGAGCGGCCCGTGAGCGCCAGGTGAGTGCCCAGTTCGCCGGGGGCGGCGGCCAGCAGGCGGGTACCCCCGACGTCCGGCACGAAGCCGATGGCGGTCTCGGGCATGGCGACGCGTGAGCGTTCGGTGACGACACGGATTTTGGCGTGGGCCGACACTCCGACCCCGCCGCCCATCACGATGCCGTCCATCAGGGCGACGTACGGCTTGGGGAATCGGGCGATGCGGGCGTTGAGGCGGTACTCGTCACGCCAGAAGTCCAGGGACGCGCGTCCCGAGGCCCGGGCGTCGTCGTGCAGGGCGCGGATGTCGCCCCCGGCGCACAGGCCCCGGTCGCCCGCCCCTGTCAGCAGCACCGAGTGGATCGCGTCGTCCTGCTCGGCTCGCGCCAGGGCCTCGTCGAGCAGCCGCACCATGGTGTGGCTGAGGGCGTTGAGGGCCCTGGGACGGTTCAGTGTGAGGCGCATGCATGTGCCCCTCGTCTCCAGCAGGACGGGCCGGTCGTCGTTCATGCGTGCGCTCCGCTCGCTGGGCTCATGGACACGTGGGACGCCTCCATGGTCGCGGACGGCTCTCCGCTGCCGTTCCGCGGCCCCCGGACCGGCCGCTGTGGCACTCCGCTGGATGCGGCTCGACAATTGAGGCCCACGGGATGCGCCGACGCCCGGCCCCGCCGGACGACCTCCGGAGCAGGAATGACCGATGACGAACGGCGGCAGGACGCCGAAGCCTCTCCGCTCCGCCGGATCGACCGGAAGACCAACGGTGAGATCCGGCCGACGGAACGCCTCGCCATGAACCGGACCGGCAGCTTCGACTGGGACCTGGACACCCGGACCCTGGACATCGACGAGGCCGGGCTCATGGTGTTCGGCGTGGATCCGGCGACGTTCGACGCACGCCCGGGCGCCCTGCTGGAGCACCTGGAGCCGGCGGAACGGGCCCGGCTCGACGTCACGATCGACGAGGCCATCACCGGCGGGAGCAATTCCTTCAGCGTCCACTTCCGCGTACCCCTGGACGACGGGACCACGCAGTGGACCCATGTCCAGGCCCGCATCCTGCGCTCGAAGGACGGAATGGCCCACCGGATCGTGGGGGTCGTCCGGGACGCGACGGCGGAGGTCACCCATTCGGCCTTCGTGCTCGATCTGGAAAAGCGGCGGCAGCGCCAGACCAATATCGTTGAACGGACAACGAGCGCCATGTCCCGGGCGGTGACCGTGGACGATGTGACGGCCGCCCTCACCGGGCCCGGCGGGCTGGCCCGTCTCGGGGCGGACGGCCTCGCCCTCGGGCTCGTGGAGAACTCCGCGCTGAACATCGTCGCGCTGAGCGGGGAGTCGCTGGAAGTGCTCGACGGGCTGGGCTCCGGTGGCCTAGACCGGAACCTCCCCCTCGCGGACACCATCCGCAGCGGACGCCCCCGGTTCATCACCTCACTGGCCGCGCTGGCCCGCCGCTATCCGGAACTGGAGCCGCATCTCGGCAGGCTCAGGTTCCGGGCGGCGGCGTATCTCCCGCTGGTGGCCCAGGCGCGGTCGCTCGGCGGTCTGGCCCTCTTCTACCGCGAGCGCACGGTCTTCAACCCGGACGAACGCATTCTCTGCCTGGGGCTCGCCGCGATCGTGGCCCAGTCCCTGCAGCGGGCGATGCTCTTCGACGAGGAGCGGGAGTTCGCGACCCAGCTCCAGTCCGCGATGCTCCCGTCCCGGATACAGGACGTCGAGGGCGGTGAGATCGCGGTCCGCTACCACGCCGCGTGGAGCGGCCGGCAGGTCGGCGGCGACTGGTACGACGTGATCACTCTGCCGAAGAACCGGTACGGGCTGGTGGTGGGGGACGTCCAGGGCCACGACACCCACGCGGCCGCGATCATGGGCCAGTTGCGCATCGCCCTGCGCGCCTATGCCTCCGAGGGGCACCCTCCGGCCACCGTGCTGGCACGGGCCTCCCGCTTTCTCTCCGAACTGGACACCGAGCGCTTCGCCACCTGCACGTACGCCCAGGTCGACCTGACGTCCGGAACGGTGAAGGTCGTGCGGGCCGGCCATCTCGGACCGTTGATCCGCCACGTCGACGGGCGGGTCGGCAGCCCGCAGGTACGCGGCGGGCTGCCGCTGGGCACCTCCACGGACCTCCTGGACGAGGAGTATCCGGAGACCCGGCTCGACCTGGTGCCCGGTGAGACGTTCGTGCTGTACACCGACGGGCTGGTGGAGGAGCCCGGAGCCGATCTCGACGCCGGGATCGACGCGCTGCGCAACGAGGTGAGCGCCGGGCCCGCGGGGGCCGAGGCGCTGGCCGATCACCTGTCGGAACGGCTGTGGGAACGGTGGGGGTCGGGGGACGATGTGGCGCTCCTGGTGCTGCGCCGCAGCCCGGACGTGGGGTCGTCGCACGCGCCGCGGCTCCACCAGTACATCCACCAGGCGGACCCGGAAGGGCTCTCGGACGCCCGCGCGATCGTCCGTCAGGCCCTCGCCGACTGGGACATGGCCGAATTCGCCGACGACGCCGAGCTCGTCACGGGCGAGTTGCTGGTGAACGTGCTCCTGCACACCGAGGGCGGGGCGGTCCTGACCCTGGAAGTGCTGCCGGAACCGGTGCGGCGGATCCGGCTGTCCGTCCAGGACCGGTCCAGTGCCTGGCCCCGTCGGCGTACACCGGGCGAGACGTCCACCTCCGGCCGGGGACTGCTCCTGCTCGACGCGGTCGCCACGCGGTGGGGGATCGAACCCCGCGGCGAGGGAAAGGCCGTCTGGTGCGAGATCGGCCCCACTCCCCCGACGGCCATCACGCCGCCGCCGACGCTCGCGAAGGAGTGACGGGCGAGGGAGCAGCCGTGCGAGGAGAGGGTGATGTGCGAAGGGGGTGTCTCGTATCACCGGCGGTGATGCGAGACACCCCCGGCCACGGCCCGTAGGACCTCGACCGCGGCTCGCGCGGGGCGTCAGCCCTGGGCGGTGCGCCGCTTGCGGACGGCCCACAGGATGCCGCCACCGGCCAGCAGCACCGCGACGGCGGCGCCACCGATGACCGGCGTCGACGACGACGAACCGGTCTCGGCCAGATCCGGCGAGCTCGGGCTCGGGGCGGGCACGGCGGGCGCGGACTCCGAGGGCTCATCGCTCGGCGTGGCGCTCGGCTCGGGCGTCCCGGTGGACGGCGTCCGAGACGGAGCGGGCTCGCTCGGGGCCGGCTCGCTCGGCGGCGGGGTGGGCTCCTCCTCCTCGCACACCTCCGCCGTCTTCGTCTGGTCGATGGAGTGCTTGCCGTCGCCGTCGGCGTCCTTGACGACCAGTCGGACGGTCACCGGCTTGTCGTGTTCGGGAAGCGCCAGCTTCTTGTGGAACTCACGGCCGAACGTCTCGGTGGGGAGCAGGTCCTCGCCGTCCACGGAGACAGTCACCGTGTTGGGAACGTCGCTCGTGTAGTTCGTGAGGTCGACGGTCACCTCGGAGCAGGTCACGGCCCAGGTGGGGGTGTGAGCGACGGCCGGACCGGCGGAGATGACGCCTCCGGTCAGACCGACGACCGCAGCGGCCACGAGTGCTCCCGCGCCACGCCACGATCTCCTGGGTATGGTCATGGATTCTTCCTCCAGATACTTCTCATCGCCCGAATGGCGGTGGGGCGCACAGTACTGCCATCGCCCCGGCGCGGCGCAGCCGCCCTGTGCGTTGTCCGCCGCATCAACTCCGGGCAATTCCGCGCTACTTCCGGCAAGGCGGGCAGACCTCCGTCAGGCTGTCCTCCGGAGGTGGCCGAATGAGAGGGTGGGATGCGCATCTATTTACCGCCGCACGCGCGCCCGAGCCTGGAGCATGACCCGTTCTATGCGATTGCTGCTGATCCGTCACGGCCAGACACCGTCCAACCTCGGCCATTTCCTGGACACCGCGCGGCCCGGCCCCGGGCTCACCGACCTCGGGCTGCGGCAGGCGGCGGCCCTGCCCCGGGCACTCGCCGGGGAGGACATCGCCGCCTTGTACGCCTCCACGCTGACCCGTACGCAGCTCACGGCCGCACCCCTGGCGGCGGAGCGGGGCATCGAGGTCCGGATTCGTGACGGGATCCGGGAACTGTCCGCGGGTGACCTGGAGATGCGGGCCGACGAGGAAGCGGTCCGGCAGTACCTGACGACCGTCTTCGCCTGGCCCGCCGGGGACGTCGCCCGCCGACTGCCCGGGGGCGAGGACGGGACGGAGGCGCTGGCCCGCTTCGACGCGGTGGTGGCCGAAGCGGCGGAGGCCGAGGAGCACGGGACGGTGGCGCTCGTCAGTCATGGTGCCGCGATCCGCGTGTGGGCAGCCGCCCGCGCCCGGAACGTCACCGTCGAGTTCGCCACCCGGCACAGCCTGGACAACACGGGGGTGGTGGTGGTCGAGGGCTCGCCGGACTCGGGATGGACGGCCCTCTCCTGGGCCGGAACAGTCGTCCCGGCGGTCACCGCGAGCGGTGTGGGGGACGGCGGCCCGGCAGGCCGCACCTTGCCGGGCCCGGAGTTGGGGCCGGCGACAGATCACCCCACCACCTGACCCCTACAGGGCCATGTGCATGATGTGAAGCCCTACATAGCCCTCAGTCGGGTGGTTGAAGCCCTCAGGAAGGGTGCCGATCACGTCGAAGCCGATCGATTGATACAGCTTGACGGCGTGTGTGTTGGTCTCGACCACCGCGTTGAACTGCATGGCTCGATACCCTTCCGCACGGGCCCAGTCGACCGAGTGCTGGCACAGTGCGCGCCCGACACCCCGGCCGGAGTGAGCGGGGTCGACCATGTAGGTGGCGCTGGCGATGTGGGACCCGTTGCCCATGTGGTTGCGGTTCATCTTCGCCGTGCCGAGCACCGTCCCGGCATCGTCGACGGCGACGACCACCCGGCTCGGCGCCGGGACGAACCACCATCCCTCGGCGTCCTCCTCACCGAGGTCGAGCGGATAGGTGAGCGTCTCGCCCGCGGAGACGATCGTGTGGAAGAACGGCCAGATGGCGGGCCAGTCCTCGGAGGTTGCTTCCCTGATCAGCATGCGGACAGGATGGCCCATCCGGGCGACGGGCGCGAAACCTTATCCGGCACCCCGACCACGCCACCCCAGCCTGGTCAGCAGCCCTTTCCCCGTCTTTCGGCCCACCGCGGCGGGACGTGGCGCCCCGGTACGGGCGAGTGGTGGGGCCGGCTCGGCGGCAGGCGCAGGACGCACGGCCCGAGGCCGGGCTCCGGTCCGGGCGGGCGGTGTCGCCCGGGCTTCTCCGTCGTCCCCGGGGCGCGGGGCGGGCCGGTCCTCACGGGCGCTGTCCAGCTCCAGCCTCAGGTTGACCCGCCGCCAGAGGATTTCGTCGGGGTCGTCGGCGAGCATCAACTCCGCCATGGCCTCCCTCGCCGCCATGGACCCCGGGCGTCCGAACACCGGTTCCGGCCGGACCCGTACGAGAAAGGCGCGTTCGTAGGGGTCGTCCACCACTTCCGCCAACTGCACCGGGTCCAGCGCCGTCGCCTGGACCGCCGTTCGCGCCCAGGGGTCCGTCGTACGGTCCAGCAGCCGGTCGATGCGCTGCGAGCGCCAGTTGCGCGCCCGCCAGTCGGCGCCCGACTCCAGCATCGTGCGCATCCCCGGGGGTGTCCGTCCGGCGAGCAGCTCGGGCTCCCGCGCCGCGAACGCGGCAAGCTCGTCCGCGAGGTAGAGCCAGACCACCGCGCGATACCGGTTCAGATAGAACGTGACCGGTGAGACGCAGCCCGCCCGTGCCAGCCGGGTGAACCGTGCCGGTGCGATGTCCAGCAGGGCCGCCCCTTGCGCCGTACCGACGGTGCGGACCCGCTCCACCAGCGCGTCGGGGAAACCCGGCTGTTCCCGCAGGCGCGCGATCTCGTCCTCGTGGACCCGGGGTCGCCCTCCGCCCGGTGCACCGACGACGGCGATCAGCCCCAGGTGCACCGCCAGCTCGAACTCCGCACGCCGGATACCCAGTTCCTGGGACGCCCGCCCGGCCGCGACCGTCGCCGGGGCGACGGACGGAGCGTGCCCGCCCTCGCCCTTCGTCTCCGCGCTCGCGTTCTCGTGGGTCGCGGTGTGCGCTCGAACCACTTCCTTGACTGTCATGACTGTTCTCCCCCGTCGGCTCGAATACTCTCCGTAATCACGGTAGTCCGAGGGAGTCGTCGCCCGTCAGCCCTGTGGATAACTCTTCAGCGGCGACGAAAATTGCAGGTCAGAGGGGGTCGATACCTTCGGGTCCGCCCTGTCGGACGGAGACTCCGAGGTGTTCGCCGACCCGGTTGACGAGCAGGGTCATCTCGTAGGCGACCTGGCCGACGTCGGCTTCGGCCGCGGTCAGGACACACAGGCAGCTGCCGTCGCCCGCAGCCGTCACGAAGAGCAGCGCCTCGTCGAACTCGACCATCGTCTGGCGGGCCCGGCCCGCCCGGAAGTGGCGCCCCGATCCGCGCGCCAGACTTTGCAGGCCGGACGAGACGGCTGCCAGGTGCTCCGCGTCCTCGCGGGCGAGGCCGGTGCTGGCCCCGGTGACCAGTCCGTCGTTCGACAGCACCAACGCGTGCCGTATGTACTGCACCCTGCTGGTGAGATCGTCAAGCAGCCAGTCGAGTCCCCGGTCAAGCGGCATGTGCTCGTCCTCCCCGTACGATCGTTCCCCGTTCCCCGCTACGCGCGTAAGCCTTGCGCAACGGTCCCGTGGGGGCAAGCGCCCCTCATCGCCCGGGGTGCCGCTTCGCGCCATGCGGGGTTCGGGCTCAGGATGGGCCCATGGCACACCACATGACCGATGAAGAATGGCGGGCCTTCCTCGCGGAGGGAACCCGCACGGCGAAGGTTTCGACGGTGAGGGCCGACGGCACTCCGCACATCGCCCCCGTCTGGTTCCTCCTCGACGGCGACTCGGTGGTCTTCAACACCGGCAAGGAGAGTGTGAAGGGGCGCAACCTCGCACGTGACGGGCGGGTCGCCCTGTGCGTCGACGACGACCGGCCCCCGTACGCGTTCGCGGTGGTGCAGGGGCATGCCGAGCTGAGCGAGGACCCCGAGGAACTCCTGGGGTGGGCGACACGGATCGCCGGCCGCTACGTGGGGGCGGACGCCGCCGAGGAGTTCGGCCGGCGCAACGGGGTGCCCGGCGAACTGGTCGTGCGGGTGAGCATCGACAAGGTGGTCGCGATGGCCGACATGGCCGACTGACGGAGAGGCCCGGGCGCGGGCCGTCAGCCGACGGAGGCGAGGAGCCGGGCGGTGTGCATGCGCCCGGCATACTCGACCGTACGGATCAGGACTTCTTTTCCCGAGGCCCGGTCGCGGGCGTCGCACAGCACGACCGGCGTACCTCCGTCGAGGTCGAGCGCCTGCGCGACATCGTGCTCCGTATGGTCGGGAGCGCCGGGGAAACGGTTGACGGCGACGACGAACGGAATCCGCCTGCGCTCGAAGCAGTCGACGGCGGCGAAGCAGTCCTCCAGGTGCCGGGTGTCGGCGAGCACGACGGCGGCGAGGGCGCCTTCGCACAGCTCTTCCCAGAGGAACCAGAAGCGTTCCTGGCCCGGTGTGCCGAACAGATAGAGCGACAGGCCGGAGTGGACGGTGATACGGCCGAAATCCATCGCCACGGTCGTGCTGGTCTTGCGCTCCAACCCTCCCGTGTTGCCCCGGTCCGCGCTCTCGGGCTCACTCCCGCTCAGCGTCTCCTCCGAGTGCAGCGGGCGGATCTCGCTGACCGAGCCGATCAGGGTCGATTTCCCGGCTCCGAATCCACCCGCCACGACGATCTTCAGCGTGAGCGCGATGTCTTCTCCGATCATGGTCCTGCCGACGTTCGCGGGGGCGCGGTGGGCGGCACGGGGGTTCTCGTCTCTGTCGATGGACTCGGAGGGCATGCGTCCCTTCTCTCTTCAGGACTCGCGGCGGGCTTCACGGGTCGCCCCGGGCTTCGGGAATCCGGTAGGGCGGACAGCATGGCAACCGTTCGGCTTCGTTCGAGCAGGTTGATCGCTCTTGATCGATGAGGCTTCGTGTCCGTCGCTCCTTGCCGTATCCCGACCTCATTGCGTCTCTCTTGGAGGTGTCGGAGGCGGGCCGGCGGCGGGCCGGGGGCGAGGAGATGCCGGGGAAGCTGCCGGACACCGCCCGCGTGCTGGGCAAGTCCCTGCGCAACCTCAAGAGCGAGGCCAGGGCGATGAAGGACGAGAGCGCCCCCTGACGATCCGGGAACCGGGAGCCTCACGCCGAGCGTTTGTAACGGCGAGCGGCCAACAAAAGTGACAAGTGACAGCAGAACGGCTCCGGTCACCGGACTCGGATGCGGTGAAGCCGCGGATTTCCGGATCACCGGTGCGGACCGACCGAAGACTGGAGGAAGTTCATGGGTGTGACCCTCGCCAAGGGTGGCAATGTCTCCCTGTCGAAGGAGGCCCCCGGCCTCACCGCCGTGACGGTCGGACTCGGCTGGGACGTACGGACCACGACCGGGGCCGATCACGACCTGGATGCCAGTGCGCTGCTGTGCTCCGCGGCGGGCAAGGTCCTCTCCGACAGCCACTTCGTCTTCTACAACAACCTCCACAGCCCCGACGGTTCCGTCCGCCACACCGGTGACAACCTGACGGGTGAGGGTGAGGGCGACGACGAGTCGGTCGAGGTCGATCTGTCGTCGGTGCCCGCCGAGGTCGCGAAGATCGTGTTCCCCGTCTCGATCCATGACGCCCAGAGCCGTGGCCAGAGCTTCGGCCAGGTCCGCAACGCGTTCATCCGCGTGGTGAACCGGGCGAACGGCGTCGAGCTCGCCCGTTACGACCTGAGCGAGGACGCCTCCACCGAGACGGCGATGGTCTTCGGCGAGCTGTACCGGCACGGCGCCGAGTGGAAGTTCCGGGCCGTCGGCCAGGGGTACGCATCCGGCCTGGCCGGTATCGCCTCGGACTACGGGGTCAACGTCTGACGGGGCGGGTCGGGTGCGGCGCCCGCACGCCCCCGCCGGTTGCGCGAGCATGTCCTCATGACCGACGACCACACCCACACCCATGTCCTGGACTTCTTCACCCCTCGTGCGGCCGACTGGGACAGCCGGTTCCCCGACGACGGCCCCGCCTACACGGCGGCGGCCGGCCTGCTCGGGCTGCGCCCCGGCGATGCCGTGCTCGACGCGGGCTGCGGGACGGGGCGTGCGCTGCCCGCGCTGCGAGCGGTGGTCGGGCCCGAGGGCACGGTGCTGGGCGCCGACCTGACCCCGGCCATGCTGGAGGCGGCGGCGCGGGCGGGGCGTGGAGCCGACGGGACGCTCCTGCGTGCCGACGTCGCGCGGCTGCCCCTGCGCGACGACGCCCTGGACGCGGTGTTCGGAGCCGGGCTGATCTCGCATCTGGCCCGGCCCGAGGCCGATATGGCGGAGCTCGCGCGCGTGGTCCGGCCGGGCGGGGTCCTCGCCCTGTTCCACCCGATCGGCCGGGCTGCCCTCGCCGCGCGCCAGGGGCGCACCATCACCGACGACGACCTGCGGGCCGAGCCGAGGCTGCGTGAGCTACTGGCCGGGGCGGGGTGGCGGCTGGAGTCCTACACGGACGAGGACGACCGCTTCCTCGCGCTCGCCGTCAAGCAGGGCGCCGTCGAGCAGGGCTGAGGCCGACGGCTCCGAGCCCTGCCGTGCTCGCCCCGGCTCGACGGCCGACCGGCCGGGCGGTCCTCATCACTCGGCCGGCGTCTGCGCCGTACGGTGACCGGGGACCGGGCAGCCGCGGACCCCCGGTGTGGGGTACGTGCCGAGCCCCGCGATCTCGTACCCGTCCGGATATCCCTTGATCTCGGGATTCTGCCGGGCGTA
Source organism: Streptomyces globisporus (assembly GCF_003501885.1). Taxonomy (GTDB): domain Bacteria; phylum Actinomycetota; class Actinomycetes; order Streptomycetales; family Streptomycetaceae; genus Streptomyces; species Streptomyces globisporus_D. The sequence continues at coordinate 32,612 of NZ_QWFA01000078.1, read as the reverse complement.
GTGGGGCTTTCGCCGGGGCGGCAGCAGCCGGACGGCGCGGGCCCGCGTCCGCAGCGCGCCGCGGGTCAGTCCACGAGCCACCGGCCCCGGGCGGCGGTAGCGGAAGGCCTTGAGCAACGAGTCGTCCAGAAGAGCGAGGCTGGCGCCGCGCACCACCGGGGCGAGGGGCGCCGGATACCAGGAAGCCATCAGCGCCAACGTGGCGTCGGAGACCCGTCGGGCTCCTTCGTCCCAGCCGAAATGCTTGTCCTCGTAGGCGTCGAGGGTGCGCTCGAAGTCCTCGTAAGTCTCCGGAACGTCCTTGATGCCCATCCGCGCACCGAGCGTGCGGTAGTAGGCGGCGAAGGCGGCCAACTCGTGGCAGCAGAGGCGTCGCCAGCCGAAATCGTCCAGCCAGCGCTTCGGTGTGACAACGAAGGTGCACAGGACGTAGCGCATGTCGTCGTTGCTGATGTCGTAGCTGCGGTGCATCTGGTTGATCCGGCGAACGGCCGTGCGGCCTTCGTCGGTGTCGAAACCGTGCTCCACCACCGTGTCGAGCAGCAGGGCGGTGTCGTCGTAGCGCTTCTGGGAGCGCTCGGTCAACTCCGCCGTCTCGGCGAGGAGTCGGCCGATGCTGGGCACCGCATAGGTGCGGTAGAGGGCCAGTTCAAGGGCGCGGGTGACGTCCCAGGGGAACTCGTAGGCGACGGTGAGGCGGTAGATCTGCAGGAAGTCCCGCTCGGGGTCCAGTCGCTGAATCTCTTTCAGCCGGTCGTACCGCGTCACCATGCTGTCCCCCTCGTTCGGCCGGAAGTCCAACCTTACGCGGAGGCCTCCCGCACACCCCCGCTCTTGGGCTCTCCGCACCCGAACGGGGCGGGTCCGCTCCCCTTCGCTCTTGCTCGTCAAACCCTCGACGAGGAGGTTACCGAGTAGTTAGGGTGCGCCGACGGGCAGGAAACGACGGGCCCCAGGACGGACAGGCCCGGCGACGAAGACCCGAGAAGCGCGGGAACCGGCGATGGGCGGGCAGGCGATGAGCGATGGGGAGGGCACCATGGCCGGTGCGGATGATGCGGTCACCGACGACGCGCTGCTGGTGCTGACCGCGATGCTGCTGACGCCCTCGCGGTTCCCCGGTGTGCTGGGGGACGACTACGTCGCCGCGTGCGGCGCGCTCGCGCTCGAACCGTACGAGGAGGGCTACGGGCTCATCCTCGGGCAGGACGGTGAGGGGGCGCGGTGGACGGTGGTCGTCGAGGACGCCTCCCAGGTGGCCGTGGCCATCGCCGCCTGGGACTGCGGCATGGAGCACGACCTCTCCCCCGACGAGCGCTCCATGGTGTGCGCCCTGCCCGGCTGGCCGATGGACCTGGCCGTCTCCGCACCCGGTGTGCCGGACCCGCACGATCCGGATACGGACGGGGAGGGGCCGGCGCCGCTCACCCCGCCCGACGCGGAGGCCTGGGGCCCGGCGCAGCGACGGCTCGGCGCCGACGAGATCGCCGCGCAGTGGTCGGCATGGCGCGAGCAGATCGACGACACGCAGTTCCCGCTGCCCGGCACCGCCGGCGAGAAGGCCGACGACGCCCGGGGGGAGGTGGGAAGCGACGCCGAGGCGGATGCTGCGGGGAGGGACACCGGAGAGGATGAAGAGCACGACCTCACTGGGTCGCCCCGGCATCCCGGTGTCCGCAGGGCTCTCTCGGAGGCGACCGCCTATACGAAGACTCCGCCGCCTCCCGGGCGGATCCGTTCCTCGTACGCCACGGCCGACGCGCGTACGCTGCGCGTCGACGGCCCGGGGTGGTCGATGGTGGCTCGGACCGACGACATCGCGCTGTTCCTGCTGGACGAGGAGCCCGGCACGGTCATTCCCGTCGGCCGCGGGGCCTCACTGCCCGGCCTGCTCGCGGCCCTGGACGGGCTGGCCGCCCAGGGCGTGTGACGTCCCGGCCCCCGGTGATGTCCTGGCTCAGCGGCCGATTTCCTTGCGGTTGATCCTGCGGAGCCTGCGCCGCTGGGACGGGTCCAGCAGCAGATAGCCCGCCACGGGGACACCGATCACGACCAGCAGCGCCCACCAGAATCCGATCAGGGGCCACAGGATGGCTGCCGCGAGGACACCCCCGATAGCGACCTTCGCACCATTCGACATGGTCCACGCCTCCTTCGCGGCCTGCGCCGCTCCTGTTGTGAGAACGCCTCTGTGCTCCCTTACGTTCCCCGGTGCCCCGCGCTATCGCAGCGGCTCACCGACGTCGTGCATGTACGCCAGCGCCTGGCGGTAGGACTCGATCAGTCCGGTCTCCGTGTACGGCATGCCGATGCCGGCGCAGTGCGCCCTGACCAAGGGCTGGGCGAGCCGCAGGTGAGGGCGGGGCATGCTCGGGAAGAGGTGGTGCTCTATCTGGTAGTTCAGCCCACCGAGGAACCAGTCGGTCAAAACGCCGCCCCGTACGTTGCGCGAGGTCAGGACCTGCCGCTGGAGGTGGCCCCAGCGCTCGCCGTCGGGGTCGGGCATCTCCATCCCCTTGTGGTTGGGGGCGAAGGCCAGGCCCAGGTGGAGGCCGAACAGCGCGTGCAGCACCAGGGCGAAGACGATGGCCTTGCCCGGGGACAACGTGCTGAACAGCAGCGCCGCCCAGAGGGCGAAGTGCGCGGTGAGCAGCAGCGCCGAGACGACCCGCTCCCGGAGGGGCTGCCGGCGCAGGAACTGGAATCCGTAGATCTTCAGCGCGATACCTTCGAGCAGCAGCATCGGGAAGAACAGCCGGGCCTGGTTCCTGGTCAGCCAACGGGCGAAGCCCTCCCGCTGCTCCGCCTGCTTCTGGGTCCAGACCAGGGCGCCGACGCCGACATCGGGGTCCTTGTCGATGTGGTTGGGGTTGGCGTGGTGGCGTACGTGCTTGTCGTTCCACCACGCCTCGTTCATGCCGAGGAGCAGGTTGGCGTGGACGAGAGCGATCAGCCTGCTCGTCCCGCGGTCCGCGGATATCTGCGCATGCCCCGCGTCATGGGCGACGAAGGCCGTACGGGTCCACAGGACCGCCAACGGCAGGGCGAGGAGCAGGCTCCACCAGGTGTCGCCCACCAGGACGAAGCCGGTGATCAGCGCGCCCAGGGCCGCGAGGTTGGCGGCGATGCCGAGCACATATCGGTCCGTGCGGCGCTCCAGCAGACCCTGGTCCCTCGCGGCGCGCAGCAGCGGCGCGAAGTCGCTCCCGGCCGCCGCGCCGCGGTCATCGGCCGGGCGGCCAGGGCCGCTTTCGTCGGTGGGTTCCGCACCAGTGGCTTCGGCGGGATCCGCAACAGTGGCTGTCGCCTGGGGCATGACGTCTCCGGTCTCTGGAACCTCTAAGGCGCTGACCTCATCGAACGTACGGGCCGAGGGCCGTGGGGAGCCATGGCGCCACCACCCTGATCCCCCTGGGGCAGACCCCCGCATTCGATGGTGGGGCTGGCTGCACCATCAAGCCCCGCCACCGGAAAGCGTGACGCACACCACACGACCATGCGGCCCACCGCCGGGCGAAGTGGAGTACCCTCGGCGACTCCGCCCACTAGTCAAGTTTGAGGAATCAGCCATTCCCGTGCACAGGCACCCTGCGGCAAAGCCCTCCGAGATCGCCGAACTGTCCCGCTGCTCCGCGGTCTTCGTCCCGGCGGATCCGGCCCGTAACAGCATGATCGCGTTCTGGGGTCCGGACGGTAGCACCCCCTGCGACACTCCCGGGACCGTGTCGGAGCTGACCGTGGTCGACGCCGACCTGCGGCCCCGTACGGTTTCGGCGCTGTTCCTCCCCGTGCGGGACGCCCTTCCGGTGCTGACCCGGGCACGCGCCGCCGCGCAGGCCTCCCCCGCCACCGCCTTCTGGGGCGCCGGGGCGCTCCTCGCCCTCCAGTTCGTCGCCCGAGGCCTGCTGCTGCCGGGGCTGAGCCCCGCCGACCACGACGCCTGGCGGATCGGACCGTTGGGCACCGAGGACCTCGAACGGGTCCGGGGGCTTGCGGCGTCGATGCCGCCGACCGCGCACGCGACCCCGGTTCCGGACGCGACGGCGGACGACAGCGACGGAGCCGACGGTGAACCGTTGCTGCCGGAACCGGAGCCCCTGCTGCGCACGTTCCTCGACGCCGTGGCCGACACGATGCCCCGGACCCCGGCCGCGGGGTTCGCCGCCGCCGGCCCCGCGTTCACCGCGCAGCAGCCCCAGCACCTGCCCGAGGGGCGGGCCTGGGCGACCGATGTGGCGGCCGGTCACGACGCGGGCGTACGGCTCTCGTTGCGCATCGAGGTGTCGGGCCTCGCGTCGCGGCAAAGCGGCGCGGGCGCGGACCAGGGCGCGGAGGGATCCGGTACGGATGGGGGCGCGCCGTCGTTCCGGGCCGTGCTGCAGATCCACAGCGTCAGCGATCCCTCCCTGGTCGCCGATGCGGCAGAGCTGTGGGCGGGCGGCTCGCGGCCCGCTGCCGCGTTCGGGCCGCGGGCCCGGATGGACGCTCTTGTCACTCTGCGGCGGGCCGCCCGCGCCTGGCCCCCGCTGGCGCCGTTGCTCTCCGCCGCGGTGCCGGACTCGGTGGAACCGGCCGACGAGGAGATCGCCGAGCTGCTGGGGTCCGCCTCGCGCGCCCTGGCCGCCGCCGGTGTGCAGGTGCACTGGCCCAAGGAGCTGGCCAGGAAGCTCACCGCGCGCGCCGTGATCGGCCCGGACGACCGCGACGCGACGGATCCGGAGGGCGACGGGCAGGGGGCCGGGCCACGGGGGCGTACGGCCGCGGACGCGCCCTCGTTCCTCTCCGCCGACGCGCTGCTGTCGTTCGACTGGCGGTTCGCCCTGGGCGACCAGAAGCTGACCCGCGAGGAGGTGGACCGGCTCGCCGAGTCGTCCAGGCCCATCGTGCGGCTGCGTGACCAGTGGGTGCTCATCGACCCCGAGGAAGCGCGCCGGGCGCGGGAGACCCAGGACCGCAAGGTCACTCCGATCGACGCGCTGGGCGCGGTGCTGACCGGTTCGACGGAGATGGACGGCCGACGGGTCGAGGTGGCGGCGACCGGCTGGCTCCAGCAGTTGCGGGACCGTCTGGCCGATCCGGAAGCCGCCGCTCAGCAGTCGGTCGGGCAGCCCGAGGCGCTCACCGCGACCTTGCGCGACTACCAGTTGCGCGGGCTGAACTGGCTGAACACCATGACCTCGCTCGGCCTCGGCGGCTGTCTCGCCGACGACATGGGCCTCGGCAAGACGATCACGCTCATCGCCCTGCATCTGCACCGGCAGGCCGATCGCGACGCGGCCGGGCCGACGCTGGTGGTGTGTCCGACGTCGCTGATGGGCAACTGGCAGCGGGAGATCGAGAAGTTCGCCCCGGGCACCCCCGTCCGCCGTTTCCACGGGGCGTCGCGCTCCCTGGAGGCTCTGGTGGACGGCGAGTTCGTGCTGACGACGTACGGCACGATGCGCCTCGACGCGTCCCGGCTCGCCGCCGTGTCCTGGGGCATGGTCGTCATCGACGAGGCCCAGCACGTCAAGAACCCGCACTCGGCGACGGCCAAGCAGCTGCGGACGATCGGCGCCCGGGCCCGGGTCGCGCTCACCGGTACCCCCGTGGAGAACAACCTCTCCGAGCTGTGGGCGATCCTGGACTGGACGACGCCCGGTCTGCTCGGCCGGCTCGGCACCTTCCGTACGCGGTACGCCGCCGCGGTCGAGGGCGGCAACGATCCGGCCGCCGCCGAGCGACTCGCCGCGCTGGTGCGGCCGTTCCTGCTGCGCCGCCGGAAGTCCGACCCGGGCATCGCGCCCGAGCTGCCGCCGAAGACCGAGACCGACCGGGCCGTGTCGCTGACGCCGGAACAGACCGGTCTGTACGAGGCGGTGGTCCGCGAGACGCTGGCGGAGATCTCCGCCGCCGACGGCTTCGAGCGGCGGGGGCTCGTGATGAAGCTGCTGACGTCGCTCAAGCAGATCTGCAATCACCCGGCGCAGTTCCTCAAGGAGGAGCAGCCGCGGATCGCGGACCGGTCGGGGAAGGTCGAGCTTCTGGACGAACTCCTGGACACCATCCTGGCCGAGCGGGGCTCGGTGCTGGTCTTCACGCAGTACGTCCAGATGGCCCGGCTGCTGGAGGAGCACCTGGCCGCGCGCGGGGTGGACACGCAGTTCCTGCACGGTGGTACGCCGGTGGCCCGGCGCGAGGAGATGGTGGCCCGCTTCCAGACGGGCGAGGCGCCGGTGTTCCTGCTGTCCCTCAAGGCCGCGGGGACCGGGCTCAACCTCACCCGTGCCGGCCATGTCGTCCACTTCGACCGCTGGTGGAACCCGGCGGTCGAGGCGCAGGCGACGGACCGGGCGTACCGGATCGGCCAGACGCAGCCGGTGCAGGTCCACCGGCTGATCGCCGAGGGCACGATCGAGGACCGGATCGCCGACATGCTCGCCCGCAAGCAGGGCCTCGCTGACGCGGTGCTCGGCTCGGGCGAGGCGGCACTGACCGAACTGACCGATGCGGAACTGGCCGACCTGGTCGAGCTGCGAGGGGGCACACGATGAGCGACGACTACGGATACGGCTACGAGGACGAATCCCCGTACGGGACGGAGTACGGGGCGGACGCCTCGGACGGGGACGACGGGGCCGGTGCGTCGCGGGACGGCGGGCGCGGCCCGGAGCGTACGTTCGCGGCGCTTCCCCCCGCGCACGGCCGGGGTTTCGCCACGTCCTGGTGGGGCCGGGCCTGGCTCCAGGCCCTGGAGGACACGGCGCTGGACGGGCAGCAGCTGAAGCAGGGCCGCCAACTGGCCCGGAAGGGCGGGGTCGGGGCGGTCTCCGTACGGCCGGGGCGGATCACGGCGGTGGTGCGGGACCACGACGGCACGGCCTACCGCAGCGACGTCCTGCTCCAGCAGCTCGGCGCGGGCGCCTGGGACCGGTTCCTGGACATGGCCGTGGACCGGGCCGGGCACATCGCGGCGCTGCTGGACCGGGAGATGCCGCCGCATCTGGTGGAGGACGCGGCGGGCGCCGGGGTCGAGCTGCTGCCGGGCATCGGGGACCTGGAGCCGGAGTGCACCTGCGGGGCCTGGGACCACTGCCCGCATTCGGGCGCCCTCTGCTACCAGGTGGCGCGGCTGCTGGACGAGGACCCGTTCGTCCTGCTCCTGATGCGGGGGCGCGAGGAGCGGCGGCTGCTGGACGAGCTCCAGGTGCGCAGTGCCGCCCGTGCCGTCCGGCTGGGGGACGGCGGGGAAGGCGGGGCCGCCGCCGATGCGGAGCGGGAGGTTCGCGGAGTGCCCGCCGGGGAAGCGTTCGCGGCGGCCGGAATACTTCCGCCGCTCCCCGCTCCCCCGTCGGCCCCCGACGCGCCGGGCCTCGGGCCGTCGCTGGACACGGAGACACCGCCCGCGCCCGGCATCGACCCGGCGGCGCTGGAGGTGCTGGCGGCCGACAGTGCGGTGCGGGCCCACCGGATGCTGCTGGACGCCCTGGCCCCGGCCCACGAGGAGCAGCCGCTCCCGGTGGAGCTGACGCCGCAGCAGGACGCGGTACGGCTGGCCGCGGACGCCCGGCCGGATGCGCGGATCGGGGCACGGCTCGCCGCTGGGTCGGGCCGCCCGCCCGCGGACCTGGACGCGGCGGTACGCGCCTGGCGATACGGCGGGGTCGCGGCACTGGCGGTGCTCGACGAGGAGTGGGCGCCGGACCCGGAGGATCTGGGGCGGGCCCGCGCCCGGCTCGGCGAGGCGTGGGAGGCCGGTGAGCGCCCGGCCCTGCGGGCGAGCGGGCGGGCCCGCTGGACCGTGGCGGGCGCCGACCTCCAGCTCCGGCTCGACCGGGACGGGCGGTGGTGGCCCTACCGCAAGGAGCGCGGACGGTGGGTGCCCGGATCGTCGCCCGCCGGTCCGGCGGACGACGATCCGGCGGGGGCGCTGGCGGGTGCCGAGGACGGAGCGGCGGACGGGATGGGCGTGGCGGTCTGACCGGGCCAACGCTCAGGGGCCTGGATCGCTGAGCCCTCGGGGCCCGTTGTGGCGGTCCTGAGGGCTCAGCCGCGTGCACGGAGCCGTACACGCGGGGGCCACCCACGCGCCCAGGAAGCGGCTTCGGGGAACCGCACATCCGATGCGCTCGTCATCTGCTGCGGCAGGGGTGACCGACGAACCGGGGCCCCGGGCCGGCCCATCCCCGGGGCCCGGCAGGTCCACCCAGTCCCAGGAGCGCTGTTGCACCGCAGAAGGTTCATCCAGTACGCCGCCGCGACGATGGGTGCGGCGGCCGTCCTGCCGTCGTCGGTCCGGGCCGTGGCCGCGCCCAAGGGCCCCACCGACTACGCGACGGCCCTCCGGCTTCCGGCCGCCCCCGCCAACTACACCGTCCCCTCCCGCCCTTCCGAGCGCCGGATCGACCGTGTCGTCATCCATGTCGCCCAGCAGTTGTTCACGCCGACCGCCGGAATCTTCCGTACCCCCTCCAAGCAGGTGTCGGCCCACTACGTGGTTCGGTCCGGCGACGGCCATGTCGCCCAGTGCGTACGGGAGAAGGACATCGCCTGGCACGCGGGCAACTGGATCTGGAACACCCGGAGCATCGGTATCGAGCACGAAGGATGGGTGGACCGCCCGGAGTTCTTCACGGACGTCATGTATCTGCGGTCCGCCGGGCTCACCGCCGACATCTGCGACCGTCACGGCATCCCCAAGGACCGGGAGCACATCGTCGGCCACCACGAGGTGCCGGGCAGCGACCACACCGACCCGGGCGTCCACTGGGACTGGGAGCGCTACCTCCGGCTCGTCCGCGACGCCTGACCCCTCCCCCCGCCACCCGTGGTGATGACTCTCCGCACCGAGGTTGTCGCGGAGGCCGACGGCGCCGACGATGGGAGAGCACGACGGCCCTGGACGGGAGGGTGAGTTGACGGATCCCTGGGTGGCCCTGGCGGCGGACGCAGATCCCGGCGAACGGAGCGGCGCGCTGCGCCGCGCCCATGATGTGTTCACCTCGGCGGGGCGGCTGGAGCGTCCGGTGCGCGCGGTGGTCGGCGCGTCCTGGCGGCGCTCGGTGCGGGCGCGGGTCAGCCCGGACGAGGCACCCGTCGTCGAGCTCGGCCCGGACGAGCTGGGTCCCTACCGGGCGGCGCACCCCCTGGCCCGGGCGATGCCCGTGATCCGTGAACTGATGGGCGCGTACGCCACGGACGGGGAACATCTCCTGGCCGTCTGCGACGCCCACGGCCGCCTCCTCTGGGTGGAGGGGCACACGGCGGCGCGGCGGGCGGCCGGCCTGATGAACTTCGTGGAGGGCGCGCGCTGGGCCGAGTCCGTGGCAGGGACGAACGCGCCGGGGACGGCCATCGCGGTGGACCGTCCGGTCCAGGTCTTCGCGGCCGAGCACTTCCTGCGGCCGGTCCAGCAATGGACCTGCGCGGCGGCACCCTTGCACGATCCGCGTACGGGCCGGGTGCTGGGAGCGGTGGACATCACGGGCGGGAACCGGCTCGCCCATCCGCACAGTCTGGCCTTCGTCCAGGCGGTGGCCCGGGCCGCCGAGTCGCACCTCGCGCTGCTGACACCGCCGCCCGGGCCCGACGTCGATGCGGTGCGGCTGAGTGCGCTGGGCCGGGGCGAGGCGCTGTTGGTGGCGCGCGGGCGGCGGCTGCGGCTCAGCCGGCGGCACAGCGAGATCCTGGTCGCCCTGGCGCGTCGGCCGGAGGGTCTGAGCGGGGACGAGCTGCTGGTCGAGCTGTACGAGGACGAGTCGGTGACCCCGGTGACACTGCGGGCGGAGCTCTCCCGGCTCCGGCGGCTGCTGGGTTCCGATCTGCTGGACTCACGCCCGTACCGGCTGGCCGTCCCGGTGGACGCCGATTTCGACACGGTGACGCGCCGACTGGGTTCGGGCGCGGTGGCGGCGGCGCTGGACGCGTACGCGGGACCGCTGCTGCCCGGTTCCGGGGCCCCCGCGGTCGTCCGCCTGCGGCGGCGGATCGAGGAGCAGTTGCGGGCCGCGCTGATCGCCCGGGGTGATCCGGGGTTGCTCGCCGACTGGGCGTACAGCCCGTGGGGCGAGGAGGACCTGCCGGTGTGGCGCGCACTGGCCGGGGCGGTCCCGGCGGACCAGCGGCCGGCGTTGCAGGCCAGGGTCCGGGGGCTGGACGCCGAGCAGCGCGGCTGACAGCCACCCGGCGTTGCAACGCGCTTGCAACGTCCCCGTCCCTAGCCTCGCGCCGAGGGCCGTCCAACGGCGGGCGGCACCGGATCCGGGAGGCCACAGAGATGACCCGTTACGCTGCGCCGGGCGCCGAGGGCGCGATCGTCACATACGCGTCCCGCTACGACCACTGGATCGGCGGGGAGTACGTGCCGCCGGCCCGGGGTCGGTACTTCGAGAACCCGAGCCCCGTCAACGGCCGCCCGTTCACCGAGATCGCGCGCGGCACGTCCGAGGACGTCGAACGGGCCCTGGACGCGGCCCACGCGGCGGCTCCGGGCTGGGGCGCCACGTCCGCCGGGGACCGGGCGTCGGTGCTGAACAGGATCGCCGACCGGATGGAGGCCCATCTGGAGGAGCTGGCGGTCGCCGAGAGCTGGGAGAACGGCAAACCCGTGCGGGAGACCCTGGCGGCCGACATCCCGCTCGCCATCGACCACTTCCGCTATTTCGCGGGAGCGCTGCGCGCCCAGGAGGGTTCGCTCAGCGAGATCGACGACGACACCGTCGCGTACCACTTCCACGAACCGCTGGGCGTGGTCGGGCAGATCATCCCGTGGAACTTCCCCATCCTGATGGCCACCTGGAAGCTCGCGCCGGCACTCGCCGCGGGCAATGCGGTGGTCCTCAAGCCGGCCGAGCAGACGCCCGCCTCGATCCACTACTGGCTGAGCCTGGTGGCGGATCTGCTGCCGCCGGGCGTCGTCAACATCGTCAACGGCTTCGGAGCGGAAGCCGGCAAGCCGCTCGCCTCCAGCCCGCGCGTCGCGAAGATCGCCTTCACGGGTGAGACCACGACGGGGCGGCTGATCATGCAGTACGCCTCCGAGAACATCAAGCCGGTGACGTTGGAGCTGGGCGGCAAGTCGCCGAACATCTTCTTCGACGACGTCTCGCGCGCCGACGACGACTTCCTCGACAAAGCCCTCGAAGGGTTCACGATGTTCGCCCTCAACCAGGGCGAGGTGTGTACGTGCCCGTCACGCGCGCTCATCCAGCGCGGCCACTACCGCGCGTTCCTGGAGGCGGCCGTCGCCCGCACGGAACAGATCGTGCCGGGCCACCCGCTGGACACCGAAACGATGATCGGCGCCCAGGCCTCCAACGACCAGCTGCAGAAGATCCTTTCGTACCTGGACATCGGCCAGCAGGAGGGGGCGAAGATCCTGACGGGCGGTCAGCGCGTCGAGCACGGCGGTGAGCTGGGGGGTGGCTACTACGTCCAGCCGACGGTCTTCGAGGGCGACAACCGGATGCGGGTCTTCCAGGAGGAGATCTTCGGCCCGGTGGTGGCCGTGACGTCCTTCACCGACTTCGACGACGCCATCAGCACGGCGAACGACACCCTGTACGGGCTGGGCGCCGGAGTCTGGACCCGCGACGTCAACACGGCCTACCGGGCGGGGCGCGGGATCAAAGCGGGCAGGGTCTGGACGAACTGCTACCACGCGTACCCGGCGCACGCTGCGTTCGGAGGCTACAAGCAGTCGGGCATCGGCAGGGAGAACCACAAGATGATGCTGGAGCACTACCAGCAGACGAAGAACATGCTCATCTCATACAGCCCCAAGAAGCTGGGGTTCTTCTAAGGCATCCATTCCGCCGCCCGGGCGGCTGTCGAACTACGGGCCCCGTCCGCGAGCGGACGGTGTCCACGGCCGATGCCGTCGACGCCGTCCACGGAGGCCCATCATCCAGACTTCACCACTACGGACGAGAGACGCCTGCAAGGACTTTCAAAGCAAAAAATACCTGCTGAAGCGCATTTCATCAGGTCATTAACCCCGAGTGGCTGAAAAGCTTTGCAGCAACTTGCAGTCCTGGCTTCATGCCTCGAAGATTCAGGGCATGACAAGCCGACCGAGACGCATGCCGCGTCCTACCGCTCTCGCCTCCGCCACCGCGGCGGGCCTCCTGCTGGCTCTGGCCGCCGCCCCGTCCGCGGCGGCCTCCGATGCCCCGGCTCCGGAGTGCGTGGTGTACCACCAGGGCTGGCGATACACCGACGTCGTGAACGGCTGCGCCATCGGCGTCGCCGTCACGGTCGAGTACACGAACGGTCAACAAGCCCCGTGCCGAATCCTCGGGCCCGGCGAACGGGCAACCTTCGCCGGGTACGGGACGAACGGCAACTACGTCACGGCGCTGCGAGTATGCGCCCCTCCTCCAGCGTGAACGGCACCTGAAGACACCAGCTGTTCATGTCCGCGTTCCGGTGCCTCCAGACGTCACTCGTACCGTCTCGACGGTCCGACACGTCTACTGAGGAGCATCGTGAGCGCTTCCGCTCTGATGGCTCTGGTCACCACCTTCATCGTGGTGACCGGAGCCCCCGCGCACAGCCAGGTCCCGGTACCCGTCATCGCCGACGTGGAGACGCCCGCTGTCTTCGGCGACGAGGCCGGCGACAACGCAGACGCGGACGACCCCGCGGTATGGGTCGACCCCCAGGACTCCGGTCGCAGCATCGTCATCGGCACCCTCAAGGAGGCCGGGCTCGACGTCTACGGACTCAACGGCAAGCGGCTGCAGCATCTCGCAGCGCCCGAGGCGCCCCGCGAGGGCGCGTCCGCCGGCCGGTTCAACAACGTGGACGTGATCTACGGCTTCGAACTCGGCGGGAAGAAGACCGACCTGGCCCTCGTGAGCGACCGGGGCCGCGATCGAATCCGCGCGTTCGCGATCGACCCCGCCGCTGTCGCCGCGGGCAGACCGCCACTGAAGGACGTCACCGCGCCGAACGTCACTCCGGTCTTCGCGTCCAGCGAGTCCGAGGTGGACGAGCAGCGCACGTCCTACGGTCTGGCGGCGTTCAGCGATGACGACGACGCCTACGTCGTCGTCTCGCAGCGCAACGAATCCCGCCTGCGTCTCCTGGAGTTGAAGGACCGGGGCGGCAAGGTCGGCTATCAGAGGGAGGACACTCTCAGACTGCCTGGCACCTTCGGGCTGCCCAACGGCGCGTCCTGGACGCCGTGCGCCGACCCCGGCGAGTTCCCGCAGGTCGAGGGCATGGCTGTGGATACGGAGGAGGGCGTGCTCTACGCGGCCCAGGAGGCCGTGGGCCTGTGGCGCATCGAGCTCGACGACGAGGAGTTCGAGTCCCCCCGATTGATCGACCGTGTGCGTGAGTACGGCACTCCGTGGACGTACGACGAGAACGCGGACGAGGAATGCGTCCTCGACACCGACAACGACCCCGGCTTCGGGGGCGAGCACCTCAGCGCCGATGCCGAAGGCGTCACGATCTATCACGCGGAGGACGGCACGGGCTACGTCCTCGCCTCCAGCCAGGGCGACAACACCTTCGCGGTGTACGCACGGGAGGGCGACAACGCCCACCTCGGCAACTTCGCCATCAAGGACGGCCCTGCCATCGACGGGGTACAGCACTCCGACGGCTCGACCGTGGTCAACGTCCCGCTGGGCGATGCCTTCCCGAAGGGCCTGCTGATCACCCACGACGGTGAGGCCACCCCGGCGGACCCGGACCGCGGGGACAGTACCAACTTCAAGTTCACGCGCTGGGACGCCGTGGCGGGTGCGTTCCCCCGGCCTCTGGTCGTCGACACCGATTCGTTCGACCCGCGCAGGGCCGACTGAGCCGACCGACGCCGTGGAGGCCCGGACGCCGGAGCCTGGGCCTTCGCGGGCGGTCGTGCCACCCGCGAAGACCCGTCCGGTCAGGGTGCGCCGGACCGGGACGCGTCGTTAAGGACCTCCGTCTGGACGCTCATGTGCAACCGGCGGGTGTGATCGACTGTTCGGACCGGTCCGGTCAGCGTGACCCGGGCCGTGAGTCGCGCGTCTGTGCTCGACGCGCTCAGCCGTAGTTCCAGATCGCCCGGCTCCACGATCCGGTGGCCCTCGCGGCCCGTGAAGGACGAGAGGTCGGCCGGGACCGTCACCCGTACCCTGGCCGCTCGTCCGGCATCCAGGTCGAGCCGCACGTACCCGATGAGGCGCTGTACCGGCTGGACCACGGAGGCGACCGGGTCGTGCAGATACAGCTGGACCACTTCGGTCCCCTCCCGCGCACCGGTGTTGCGGATGGTGCAGGAGAGCGTGAACTCGCCGTCCGTCGACGCCCGTCCGCGCTCGACTACGAGGTCGCTCCACTCGAAGGCGGTGTACGTCAGTCCGTGGCCGAACCCGAACGCCGGGGTCGGATCGACGCTGGACACATCGCTGGAATGGCCCAGCCGCGCCGTCAGGTAGGTGGAGGGCTGGGAGCCCGGGTGGCGCGGCACGCTGACGGGCAGCCGCCCCGACGGCCCGGTGCGCCCGCTCAGCACCGAGGCGATGGCCGTCGTTCCTTCCTCACCGGGGAAGAACGACTGCACGACCGCGGCGGCCTCCTCCACCGCACGACCGAGCGCGTAGGGCCGTCCGGCGAGCAGGACGACGACAACGGGAGTGCCCGCGTCGAGGAGGGTGTCGAGCAACTGCTGCTGCACTCCCGGCAGAGCCAGGTTCTCCGCGTCGCAGCCCTCCCCGCTCGTACCCCGCCCGAAGAGGCCGGCCCGGTCGCCGAGAGCGAGGATCACGAGGTCGGCGCTCCTGGCCAGGTCGACGGCCTCACCGAACCCGTCGGTGGCCGGGCCGTCGATGTCCGAACCCCGCGCGGTGACGATCTCGCAGTCGGGGAACTCCGCCGCGCATGCCTCACGCAGGGTGGGCAGTTCGACGCCGAGCGGCGTCCCGGGGTGCTGGCCCCCGACGTGGACGGGGAAGGCGTAGCAGCCGAGGACGGCTGTCGGGGCATCGGCGTTGGGCCCGATGAGCGCGATACGGGCCGGGGCTCCGGCACCCGCCACCAGGGGCAGGATGCCATCATTGCGCAGGAGCACGACGGCCTGTTCGGCGACGCGACGGGCCAGCGCGCGGTTCTCGTCGGAGTCGAGACGAACGGTCCCGCGCAGCGCCTCCGGGTCCCCGCCCGCGGAGCCGTTCGCCCCTTCCGCCCCGACGAGTGCCGCCGGAACCGGCCCCCAGTCCGCGTCCAGCAGTCCCAACTGGGCTTTCTGGATCAGCACTCGGCGTACCGCGCGGTCTACGAGCGCCTCGGGCACGAGTCCCTGGGCGATCGCTTCGGTCAGCGGGCGGCCGAACGTCTTGACGGTGGGCAGTTCCACGTCCACCCCCGCGCCGAGCGCGGCGCCCGCCGCTTCCCCGAAGGTCCCCGCCACCCCGTGCAGCGTCTTGAGGAACGCGATGCCGAAGTAGTCGGCCACAACGGTCCCGTCGAAGCCCCAGGTGTCGCGGAGCAGACCGGTCAGCAGTGGTCTGTCGGCCGCGGAGGGGATTCCGTCGGTGTCGGTGTAGGCATGCATGACGGACCGCACGCCGCTGTCGCGTACGGCCATCTCGAACGGAGTGAGGATGATGTCGGCCCGCTCCCGCGTCCCCATGGCGACGGGGGCGAGGTTGCGGCCCGCCCGTGAGGCGGAGTACCCGGCGAAATGCTTGAGCGTGGCGACGATCCCGGCCGACTCCAGTCCTTGTACGTAGGCGGTGGCCACTGTTCCCACCAGGTACGGGTCCTCGCCGATCGTTTCCTCGACTCGGCCCCAGCGGGCGTCGCGTACGACGTCGAGGACCGGGGCGAGCCCTTGGTGCACACCGACGGAGCGCATGTCGCGGCCGATGGAAGTCGCCATCTCAGCGATCAGTTCCGGATGGAACGTGGCGCCCCAGGAGAGCGGCACCGGGTAGGCGGTCGCGCCCCAGGTGGCGAAGCCGGCAAGGCATTCCTCGTGGGCGAGGGCAGGTATGCCGAATCGGTTCGCGGCGGCGATCCGAGCCTGGGTGCGCGACAGGGAGAGAGCGCCCACGGCCGGGTCGACCGGGGCCGTACCGAACGGGCGGGTCAGCTGGCCGAGACCGTGCGGAAGGAGGTCGTCGAGGACGACGGCCTCCTCCATGTCGTGTTGGAAGGGCGCGACCTCGGCGCCTTCGTCCGACGCGCCCACCCAGACGCCGAAGAGCTGGGAGATCTTCTCCTGAAGGGTCATGACCGCGATCAGGGCGTCGGCCCTGCCCCCTGGAGCAAGTCCGGGATCGCGCCAGGGGCCGTCGCGGTGGTCCGTGGCACCGGATACCGGTGCCGGGCCCGCTGCGGCCCCCGCTGGTGTCCGAGCAGCGGCGTTGTCGCTGTTGACGGTCACTTTCCTCCTACTCCCATGAGCCCCTGCACCAGGGCACGACGTGCGAACAGGTAGACGATCAGGACGGGAAGCATGGACAGGACGACCGCGGCGAGCAGGCCGGGGGTGTCGACTCCGTGCTCTGTCTGGAAGTCGTAGAGACCGAGGGTGATCACTTTGGTCTCCGCGGACTGGGTCAGGACCAGGGGGAAGAGGAAGCCGTTCCACGCCTGGAGTGCGGAGAAGACGACGATCGTCGAGATCCCGCTCCTGGACAGCGGCAGTACCAGCCGGAAGAAGATCCGCCGGGGCGAGGCGCCGTCCATCGTCATCGCCTCGTACAGATCGGGGGTGATGTCACGCATCACCCCCGTGAGGATCAGCGCGCACACCGGCATGGCGAAGGCCGCTGTCGGCAGAATGACGCCGATGAGGTTGTCGTAGAGACCGGCCTCGCTGATGACGAAGAACATCGGGACGATGACCGCCTGCGAGGGGATCGCCAGGCCCAGGAGGAAGAGCCGGAAGACCGTGGTGGTGACACGCCCCCGGCTCCTGACGATGGTGTAAGCCAGCGGCGGCACGAGAAGAACGACGATGCCCACCACGCACACGGTGACGACGACCGTGTTGAGGAAGTACTGCGCGAAGCCGCTGTTGAGGTCCTTGATGTAGTTGTCGAGCGTGAAGTGCCCGGGGAAGGCCAGCGGGCCGTTCGCCGCGTAGTCGGGTCGCGACTGGAACGTGGCGATGAGCATCACGTACAGCGGCAGCCCGACGACGAGGAGCCAGACCAGCGAGCCGAAACCGGCGAAGTAGTTGGGACGGCGCCTTCTCACAGTCCCTCCATGGTGCTGCGCATCTTGTCGTAGCCCGAGAGCCGGACCACGATCAGCGAGATGAGCGTGGAGACGAGGACCAGGAGAAGGGCGATGGCGGACGCCGACCCGTAGTCGAAGCTCTTGAACGCTTTCTGGTACATGTAGTACGCGCTGATGGTGGTGTCGCTGCCCGGTCCGCCCTGGGTCAGGATGAGCACGGTGTCGAAGGTCGTGAGTCCGCCGACCACCATCAGGATCATCGAGGTGATGATCGAGTTGCGCAGTTGCGGCAGCGTGATGTGGACGAACTGCCGCACCGTGCCCGCGCCGTCGATCTGCGCCGCCTGGTAGAGGACCTGCGGCACGGCGCGCGCCGCGCCCTGGTAGATCAGCGTGTGCAGGGGGGTGAACTGCCAGGTGCTGACGAAGACCAGGACACCGATCGCACCGGCCTGCGTCCCGAACAGGTTGCCGTCGCCGAACAGCCAGGTTGCCTGCGCGGGGACGCCGAAGTTGGGGTCGAGGACGGCGCGCCACAGCACCGAGACGGCCGCGACGGACAACAGCATCGGGACGAAGTAGATGGCGGACAGGACGGCCCGGTTGCGCTGGTGTCCAGCCGCCCAGACTCCGAGGAGGATGCTCAGCGGTGTCTGTACGAGGACCCCGAGCACGGTGAGCAGGACGCTCAGCCAGAGGCTCTTGATCATGACGGGGTCGTCGAAGAGCAGCTTCCAGTTGTCGAGACCGGCGAACTCCGGGCTGCTCAGCCCGTCCCAACGGGCGAAGGAGAGTACGGCGACCATGATGAGCGGGACGATGGCGAAGAGGGCGAAGAAGACAGCGGCGGGGGCTGCCCAGAGGAACCCCGGACGGCCCGCTCCGATGCCGGGCGAGTCGGCCTTGTCGAACGTTCCGTCCGCTGCAGAAGGAGTGGCGGTTCGGGTCATGTCATGCGTTCCGGGTCCGGATCTCCGTGAGGTCACGAGGCCGGCAGGGCCCGCATGGCCTCGATGAAGGCGTCCTCGTCCATCGAGCCGTTGAAGAACTGCTGGAGGGCCTGGTACATCGGAGTGGCGGCCGACTGGGGGTACGCCTGGTCCCAGGAGAGCTGGAACGCGGGGGCCGCCTTGACCATGTCGTACTGGAATTTCGCGAACTCGGGGCTGGCGGCGGTGTCCAGGAATCGTTCGGTGTTCGTCGTCGTCGGCAGGTTGCCGATGCCGAGCTGCGCCTTGACGAACTGGTCCGAGTACATGAGCTTCAGGAACTCCGCGACGGCCTGCGGGTGCTTCGTCTTCTTCAGCACGGAGTAGAAGTTGTTGGTATTGCCCACGAGGTTCGCCCGGTCGCCCTTGCCGCCCTCGACCGAGGGGAAGGCGCTGTATCCGAGGTCGCTCTTCGCGAAGTCGGGGTGTGCGTCCTGCTGCGTCGAGTACTCCCAGGAACCCATCAGCTCGAAGGCCGCCTTGCCGGTCGCCAGGAGCGTGGGGGATCCCTGATCGGTGAACTTCACCGAGTCGTAGTTGGTACCGAAGGCCCCGGCGTCCACCAGTTCCTTGATCTTGCCCAAAGCCTTCCGGCTGTCCGGGCTCGCCCAGGCTTCCCGGTCGCCGTCCAAGGCCTTCCGGAAGAGCTCCGGGCCTGCGATGCGGTCGTACAGGTACTCGAACCACATCAGTGTCGGCCACCGGTCGCCGCCGCCCAGGGCGATCGGAGTGACTCCGTCGGCCTTCAGCGCCTCGACCGCCGCCAGCAGGTCGCCCCAGGTCTCGGGGGGTTCGACGCCCGCGTCCTTGAGGACCTTTCCGTTGTTGAACAGCAGCACGGGCTGCGTACCACGCATGGGGATTCCGTAGGACGTGCCGTCGACCACCGCGCTGTTGAACACCGACGGCAGGAACTTGGCCTTGAGCCCGGGGTCCTTGGCGATGAAGGGGTCGAGCGGGAGCAGCAGACCTGCGTCGACGAACGGCTTGATGCTGCCGCCGCCCCAGTTGAAGAAGACGTCCGGCGCCTGCTTGCTGTTGATGATCGTCTGCAGCTTGGCCTGGTAGTCGGCGCCCGGGATCGTGTCCAGGACAGCCTTCACCTTCGACGTCTCGTTGAAGGTGGCGACGAGTTCCTTCTCCACCTTGTTGGCCGCGTCCCCGTAGACCAGGACGTGGATGGTGTCACCGTCTGCGGCGTCCGAGCCTGCTCCGCACCCGGACAGGGACAGCATCAGGGACAGGGCGGCACCACCGACGACGGTCCGCGAGAACCGTGTGCGTTGCTTCATCGACTCACCTTTCGAAACTTTCGATGTGACGGTCGAAACTTCGTGAGTCGGGACGCTAGAACTCCGCAACAAGGAGGGTCAACCCTTGGTCGCCGCGTTACCGAAGCGTTACTCTCAGGTGGCGGCTCGCCTCGTGCTTTATGCTCCTCGCCATGCGCGATGACGAAAAAGTGGGCCGCATCACTCTGGCGGAGGTGGCCCAGCGGGCCGGCGTCTCCATTTCGACAGTTTCGAAGGTGCTGAACGGCCGGCAGGACGTGGCACCCCCGACGAGGGTCAAGGTGGAGCGCCTGCTGGAAGCCCACGCGTACCGGCGGACATCACGGTCGACCCGCGAGGCGCCACTCATCGAGATCGTGTTCCACGAGCTGGAGAGCATCTGGGCGATGGAGCTGATCCGGGGAGTGGAGAACGTCGCCAAAGCCCACCGCGCCGGAGTCGTCCTCACCGAGAGCGGAACGCGCCACTCACCCGGCCCCGACTGGATGGAGGCGATGCTCCAGCGTCGGCCGCTCGGGGTCGTCCTGGTCTTCTCCGCCCTGCCCGGCGAAGTAAAACAGCAGCTCAGGGGGCGTTCGATCCCCTTCGTCATCATCGACCCCGCGGGCGACCCCGACCCGGACGTGCCCTCCGTCGGCTCCGCCAACTGGAACGGCGGACTGGCGGCCACCCGCCATCTCATCGAGTACGGGCACCGGCGCATCGGGGTCATCACGGGCCCCGAGGACATGCTCTGCTCCCGCGCCCGGCTCGACGGCTACCGGTCGGCAATGACCATGGCCGGCCTGGAGGTTGACCCGGAGCTCGTCCTGTTCGGCGATTTCCATGTGGAGGGCGGGTACGACCGCGCCGTCGAGATGCTCTCCCGGCCCCAGAGGCCCACCGCCATCTTCGCGGGGAGCGACCTCCAGGCACTGGGAGTGCTGGAGGCCGCCCGGGTCCACGGCCTGCGCGTCCCCCACGACCTCTCGGTGGTCGGCTACGACGACGTCTCCATCGCCCGCTGGGCCAGCCCGGCACTCACCACGGTCCACCAACCGCTGCGCCAGATGGCCGAGGAAGCCGCCCAGATGCTGATGCGGCTGCGCGCCCAGGAAACGGTCTCCACACGGCTGGAACTGGCCACGAGCCTGGTCGTACGCAAGAGCACGGCACCGCCGCCCGCGAACTGAGCACGCAGACGGCCGCGTTCCGCGGAAGGGTGGGTCAGCGGCACACGGACCGGCCCCGCTCGGGCCATCACATGCGCTGCCGATGGGGAAGGCCCTCCGACCAGTCCCGGAGCAGACCGAGTTCAACGGCCGGGGCGGAAATCGCCTGGCGGCCGAGCGCGAGGCGCCGGTATCGTCCGGCCTTCCCGCCTGTCGCAACGGCAGGCCGTGCACGGAGAGCGATGCAGATGACCAGCCGACAGGCAACGACGACCTTGTGGCGCCCCACCGGCCCCAAGGAGCTTGAGCTGGTCCGGGAGCTGGGCCGGCGTGCCTGGCCCCCGCGGCTGCCGGAGCAGCCGATCTTCTACCCCGTTCTCAACGAGGACTACGCGGTCAGGATCGCGCGGGACTGGAACGTGAAGCACGACGGTGCCGGGTTCGTCACTCGTTTCGAGGTCGATTCGGAGTTCCTGAGCCGGTATCCCGTCCAGCAGGCCGGTGGGCGGACCATTCTTGAGCTCTGGGTTCCGGCCGAGGAGCTGGACGACTTCAACGCCCATATCGTCGGTGAGATCCAGGTGGTCCACGAGTTCCGCTGAGCCGGGGAGGCCCGTGGGCTGGACACGACGGCACACGAACGACGCTGTCCCCGCCGACGAACCGGCGGGGACAGCGCTCAGGGCGGATGCGGAACCCTGTCGTGCGGGATCAGATGATGCTCACTCCGTAGACGCTGAGCGCCTCGGTGACGGGCTGGTAGAACGTGGTGCCGCCGGACGAGCAGTTGCCGCTGCCGCCGGAGGTGAGGCCGAGCGCGGTGCTCCCGGAGAAGAGTGCGCCGCCGCTGTCGCCGGGCTCGGCGCAGACGTTGGTCTGGATCAGACCGGAGACGATGCCGTCGGCGCCGTAGTTGACGGTGGCGTTGAGACCGGTGACGGAGCCGCCGTGCAGGCCGGTGGTGCTGCCGCTGCGCTGGACGGACTGGCCGACCGTGGCGTCGGCTGCGCCGTCGATCTCCTGGTAGCTGCCGTTGTAGAGGGAGACACGGCCGTCGGCCGCGCCCGGGTCGGAGTGCCGGATGATGCCGTAGTCGTCGCCGGGGAAGCTCGATCCGGTGGTGGTCCCGATGGACCACGAGCTGCCGATGTTGGTGCAGTGGCCGGCGGTCAGCGCGAACTTGGTGCCCGCGCCGTCCTGGACGTTGAAGCCCAGGGAGCAGCGGGCTCCGCCGGTGGTGATGGCTTCGCCACCCGCGATGAGCTTGGAGAACTTGCCGGGGGTGCGCTTGACCACGAGAGCGTCGGCGTTGGCGCCCGCCTCGCTCTTCAGCTTGGCGATCTCGGCCTTGCTGACCGTGCTGTCGGCGGTGACGACGACCTTGCCCGACGCGCCGTCGACGTACCAGGCCGTGCCGCCGACGTCGGCGGTGCGGACGGAGGTGGCGGTCTGGTTGAGCTCGGTGGCGCTGAACGTCTTCGGGGCCGGCTGGGCGGATGCGGCGGCGGGAACCGCGAGCGCCGCCGCGGCGGCGAGGCCGGTGGCCCCGGCGATGAGTCGTGCTCGTCTCGTGAGGCTGTGGGGGCGAGAGAGTCGCACTGTGTTCCTCCAGATCGTGGGGGGAAACTCGGGGCGTTTGGGTGGACGCCCATGACGCGTCATCGGGAACACGATCAACCCGACGTGTCCCTGACAACGTTATTCATGCTGGAGAGACCGATGGACCCACACAAGACCCCCGGAACGGGGCTGGCCGAGAAGTAGTTCTTGTGGTGCGCTCCAGACCTCAACAAATCGGTTTATCACCGGCCCCCGGAAGGGAGGGGATGGCGGAAAATGGACCGTAGCGTTCCGCACTTTCCCGCGTCTTCGGTCACGGTCCGAGGTGCGGGCCGATCTCGGTGCGGGACGACACCCCCAGCTTCCGGAGGGCGCGTGCCACGTGATGTTCGACCGTCCGGTGCGAGAGGACCAGCTCGCTCGCGATCTCGCGGTTCGACAGGCCCAGCGAGGCGAGCCGGGCCACCGCTCGCTCCCGGGGCGAGAGGTGGTCGCCGTACCCCAGCGCGCCGGGCCTGCGGACAGTGATCTGGCCGTGCTCACGCAGTTCGCGCTGACACCGCAGCACATCCCATACGGCGTCGATGTCCTCGTACGCCGCGATCGCCTGGTGGAGCACCGTACGCCCGCCGGGCACACCCGAGGTCAGCATGTGGAGACCCCGGGCCTCCTTCACGTACGCGGCTTCGTACGGTCGCTCCAGCCGTGTCCAGGCGTCGGCCGCGGACACGTACAGCGCATCGGACGGTGCACGGCCTGACTGCGGGTCGTCCCTTGTGCTGAGCAGGGCACGACAGGTCAGCAGGGCGGCCCGGGCGGCCGGTGCGTCCCGGTCGGCGATGCCTGCGGCCAGCTCCGCGACCATGCGATGTGCCTCGCCGGGGCGGCCGTCCCGGACGAGGGCATCGACCGTCGGCGGTACGAGGGTGGTCGCCCACACCCACGCCCCCGTACGGCGGACGTGGCGCAGCGCCTCCTCCACCGCCTGAACAGCCTGCGGTGGCCGGCCGGCCGCCAGATGGACCCGGGCCACGGCAGCCGCGGCGGCCGTCAGCACCACGCCGGTGTCCAGTGCGGTCGTACGTACGGCACGCTCCAGGAGACGCCGCGCCACATCCGTCTGCCCCTTGGCGTGCAGGCGCAGCAGTCCACAGACCAGCAGGGCCTCCGCGTGGAAGTCGGGCACGTCCTGGTACTGCGCTTCGGCACGCTCGGCCCGTCCCAGCAGTCCCTTCCACCGACCGCTCGTGAAGGCCGCGACCAGATCCGTCGTCTCGACGAAGGCTTCCAGATAGGGGGCATGGTTCCTCCGCACCTCCTGCCACGCCCGGGCCTGGAAGGCACGGGCACGCACCGGGTGGCCCAAGGAGTTCGCGGCGCCCGCCAGATTGGCGTACACCCGCGCCGCCGCCTCTCCGGTGAGGGAGCCGGGCAGATCGGCCACCGCCTCCCACGCCGACGGGTCGCCCATCAGGGCCAGGGCGGTGGCGCGGTTGGCCAGCACCGCGGAGCGCAGGTCCGCCTCCCCGACCCCGGGCAACAGCCGCTCCGCCTCGGCCAGCAGACGGCGGTGCTCAGCGACCGGCCAGCCCTTGAGGGAGGGGATGGCGGTGATCGCCAGCGCGCGTGCGGCCTGACCGGTGGAGACGACGAGCAGGTCCGGCACCGCTCGCGCTATCTCCTCCAGCGCCTCCAGCCCGGAACCCGACTGGTTGCGCAGCAACAGGCCCAGGAGCAGCCGGATCTCACCGCTCGGCCCGGGACCCAGGGAGCACTGGTCGAGGACCTGCCGCAGCGCGGCGGGCACCTGCGGGCCAGGCCGGGCGTTCAGCGCGACGCGGGCCAGTTTCAGCGCGACCCGGTCGCGGGCCACGGGCGATGGGCCGTTGCGCAGGGAGCCGAGGTAGTGAGCCGCGGCCGTGCCCGCATCCCCGTCCCCCGCCGCCCGGTCGGCTGCCGCCTCCAGGCAGCGCGCCGCCTGCGCGGGGCGGCCGGCGCGCCGGTAGTGCTCGGCCATCCCCGCCAGCGGAAAGGGACTGGTGTGCCGGGACAGGGCACGGGCCGCGCGCAGGTGCAGAACAGGCCGCTCCGGTTCGGCGACCGCCTCGTACGCGGCCAGGCGCGCCAGGCCGTAGGGGAAGGAGTAGACGCCGTCGTAGGGGGAGGCGTGAGCGTCGTCGTGGACGGAGGCGTAAGCGCCGTCTCGGGGGGCACAGCCGCCCTCGCAAGGGAAGCCGGCCTCGCGAGGGAAGGCGCAGGCGCCCTCGTACGGCGAAGCACAGCCGTCGCTCGTCCGTCGGAGGACGGCTTCCCTCAGCGCCACCGCGAGTGCTCCACGCGTCTCCGGTTCGTCCAACCCCGCGACGGACCGCAGCAGTTCCACGGACGCGGGTCCGCCCAGGACCGCCGCCGCGGCGACCACCTGCCGCGCCGCGGGAGGAAGGCCACGCAGCCGCTCCACCACCACGCGGCGCACGGACGGAGGCAGGGGCGGCTCCCCCGCCGCGTCGGTGGGGAACGCCGCGGAGCCGGGCCATCCGCGCAGTACCTCCTCGACCACGTACGGCAGGCCGCCCGTCCACCGGTGCAGACGGTCGGCGAACTCGTCCGGTACCGCCTGCACGCCGAGCAGCCCGGCGGCCAGCGCGCCCGTCTCCTCCGCCGACAACGGTGCGAGGTGCCGCTCGGCCACCGTCGCGTGGGGCGGTGTCCGCAACGGGAACGGAAGTCCGTCGCCCCCCTCGGCGTCGGTGTGGGGAGCGGTATGGCTGCGGGCGGTGAGTACGAGGCGCAGGCGCGGCGGCGGGTCGGCGACGACCGTACGGAGGAAGGCGCAGGTGGATGCGTCTGCCCACTGGAGGTCCTCGAAGACCAGGACCGCCTCCCCCAGCGATGCCGTGTACGCGCGCAGGGCGCGCAGCACGCGGTGGTGTTCGGCGCGCGGGTCTCCCAGGGGCGGCGGCGCGGGCGGGAGGCGATCCGCGAGGTCGGGCAGCAGAGCGTGCAGGGCCCCGGTCACCGGCGGCAGGTCCGCCGGGAGCGGTCCGGGGCACAAGCGGTTCAGCGCCTCGATGAGCGGCGCGAACGGGAAGGGCTTGTCCGCCTCCTGGCAGCGGGCGACCAGGGTGACGGCACCCGGTGACGCGGTCCGTCGCAGGAGTTCGTGGACGAATCGGCTCTTCCCTGCCCCCGCCTCGCCGGTGATCACCACGACGGCGGGTCTGCGGTCCAGCTCCGGGCACACGTCGTCCAGGAGGGCGGAGCGTCCGATCAGGAGACCGGGGGCGGAGGGCGGCGACGGCTCGGCGTTCACGGCTTCCTTCCGCGCTCCTGAGCGGCATCGGCAGGACGGAGGTACGGGCGGGCGATGCGACCGGGCCGTCGGAACGGACTCATGATGGCC
Source organism: Streptomyces globisporus (assembly GCF_003501885.1). Lineage (GTDB taxonomy): Bacteria > Actinomycetota > Actinomycetes > Streptomycetales > Streptomycetaceae > Streptomyces > Streptomyces globisporus_D. The sequence continues at coordinate 7,060 of NZ_QWFA01000078.1, read as the reverse complement.
CGTTCCGACGGCCCTGGAAAGAGGAGTGGCGTCTGCGGCGCATGTGCGGGCGCCGCAGAGGCCCCCCGCCCCGGACCGGTGAGGTTCGCAGAGGCTCACCGGGCGGGAGGCGCAGGCCGGATCAGAACTGGAGGGACCAGGAGTTGATGGAGCCGGTGTCGTTGACCCAGTTGTCGGTGACGCGGAGCTTCCAGACGCCGTTGGCGGGGCTGTTGGAGGCATTGACCGTGAACGTGCCCTGGACGTTGTCGGCGCTGTCGTTGGAGTCGAAGTTCTTCAGGACGGCCGCGCCCCCGCCCGGGGGCAGCAGTTCGACCTTGAGGTCACCGCGGAAGGTGTGGCGGATGTCGAGGGTGACCGACAGGTTGGCGGGGGCGTTGCCGTCGATGCCGGTCACGGTGATCGGGGACTCGACGGTGGCGTTGTCGCGGATCTGGACCTGACCGGTGCTCTCGAACCTCTTGCCGGGGGGATCGGTGGGGTCCTCACCGCCGCCGGTGCCGGTGAAGAGCAAGCGGTTGGGTGAGCCGGGGCGGGCGTCGCTGATCTTGTCCGGGGTGGCGTCGGCGATGAGCTTGTCGCGGACCTGGGCGGGGGTGAGCGACGGGGTGGCGGCCAGGAGCAGGGCGGCGGCGCCGGCCGTGTGCGGGGATGCCATGGAGGTGCCGCTCATGGACTGGTTGGCGCTGTCGCCCGCGTTGGACGAGGAGATGATCTTGTCGCCGGGGGCGAAGATGTCGAGGCAGGTGCCGTAGTTGGAGGCCTGGCCGTTGCTCCAGCCGGTGGCGCGGGCGTCCGAGCTGTTCGTGGCGCCGACCGTGATCGCCGCCGGGGTGGACGAGGGCGAGTACTGGCAGGAGTCGGCGTTGTTGTTCCCCGCCGCGACGATCCAGGTGATGCCGGAGGCGATGGAGTTGTTGATCGCGTCGTTGATGGACTGGGTCTTGCCGCCGCCGACGCTCATGTTGACCACGGCGGGCTTCTTGGCGTTCTTGGTGACCCAGTCGATGCCGCGGAGGACCGGGTCCCAGGTTGTGCCGGAGCTGCCCTGGCAGTTCAGCACACGGACACTGACGATCTTGGCGGCCTTGGCGACCCCGTAGGAGCTGCCCGCGGCCGTCCCGGCGACGTGGGTGCCATGCCCATGACAGTCTGATGCGTTGGCGTCGTTGTCGATGAAGTCGTAGCCGCTGGTGGCCCGGCCGCCGAAGTCGCTGTGGCTCATGCGGACACCGGAGTCGACGACGTAGACCGTGACGTTGGAGGCGTCGCTGGGATAGGTGAAGCTCCTGTCCAGCGGGAGGTTGCGCTGGTCGATGCGGTCCAGGCCGTAACTGGGCGGATTGGGCTGGGTGCCGGTGGCGTACGCCGCGCCGTCGGCTTCCACGCGGGCCACCGAGGGGTCGGCGGCCAGGCGCTTGGCCCTCTCCTCGCTCATCTTCACCGAGAAGCCGCGCAGGGCGGTGGTGTAGGTGCTCCGCACCTGGCCCGCGTGGCGCTGGGACAGGGACCGCGCGACGGAGGGTATCTCCGTACGGGCCACGGAGTCCTTGAGCGTGACGATGTAGGAGCCTTCGACCGCGTCGGGGCGGTCCGCACCGACGATGCGGCCTTCGCCGCCGCCCGTCGGTACGGGCGCGGCCGTGGCCCCGGCGGTCGTGGCGGCTCCGACGATCAGGGCGGCACCGGCTCCGACGGCGAGCAGTCTCCGCAAGGTGCGAACGGGACGATCCACAGCTTCTCCTCTTGATGCGTCACAGACCCGGTCGGGCCTGGTGGGGGTGGACCGCCCGGCGTGCGGGCACCACGGAGAGATGCCGTGGTGACGGGAGATCGGGCCGGGCGGCCTCGGGGATGACCTGTGATGGGCTTTGCCGCCCAGAGTTTGCGGCGCTCGGACGGCGCCTATCAATACGTAGCCCTACCTAAAGGAACGGCGGTGCGACGGGGGCGGCGACGGACACGCCGGCGTGCGGGGCCGCGTCACGTCCGGTGGATGCGCGTCGGTGAACGGTTCGTGCGCTCCGGCCGCATGAGGACTTTCGCCCGCTTCGCACTCTTTCGCGCTGCCGTACGTCAGCGGCAGAGGGGCGTCACTGATTGCTGAGGAGATAGCTGCGAAGCTCGTCGTCGCAGTCTTCGAGGGTGCTGGCCGAGCCCCGCGAGAAGGCCAGTATTCCCTCTTCCTCGCGATCCTGTTCGGGCTTGGCCAGTTGCTTCCCGACCTCGGCGATGAGTTCGTCGCACTCAGCGCTGACGGACTCGGCGGGCCGCGGGTCCGCTGCCGAGGAGTCCTGCAGTGCGGCAGTGGCGGCGAGACCGGCCGCGCACAGCACCGCCCACGCGCCGACCCAGGTGCGGCGCCTCATCCGTATCGGCTTGGACATCCACGCATCCTACGAGCGCCGGGGCCGGCTCGGGCCTGAATCGCGGACCGCAGGACTGAAGATCGTCGTGGCGTGATGACCAGGGGCCGGAAGCCGACGCCCGAAGCGGATCCCGCGTCCTGCGAGAGAATCCGGCAGTGGGGCCGGAGCAGAAGCAGGGCATCGGCTGCGGAATCCGCCCCGGCAGAAGCTCAGGAGGGCAAGCGTGACCGAGACCAGCGATACCCGATCCGCGGACGGTGCGGCAGGCGGTGCGGCGCGAGAAGCGCCGCGGAGTCGGCTGCAGCGTCTGATGCGCTACATCCCCCTGGTCGCTCCCGTCCTGCTGTGGGCCGTGCCGTGCTGGGTTCTCCTGCACACCGGTCAGCGCTGGCCGTTCACCGTCGCACTGGCCGGCACCGGGTTGTTCGTCCTCGGTCTGGTCGTCATGCCGTTCGCGATGGCGCGGGGCCACGGTCGGCGTCAGCAGGACCGGGCGGCGATCCTCGGGGACACGCTGCTCGGCGGCATATGGGTCCTGTTCACCTGGTCCGTTCTGCTCGGCGTCCTGTTGCGGCTCGCCCTGACCTTTGTCGGCGTCGGCGACGGGCAGGACCGGGCGCGCATCGTCACCTGGGCCGTCCTCGGTGTCGCCGCCGCGCTGCTCGCCCGGGGGTACACCGAGGCCCGACGCGTGCCGCGCGTCCGTCGGCTCGACGTGGAACTCCCGCGCCTGGGAGCCGGGTTGGACGGCACCCGGGTCGTCCTGATCACCGACACCCACTACGGTCCGCTCGACCGCGCCCGCTGGTCCGCACGCGTCTGCGACACGGTGAACACCCTGGAGGCCGATCTCGTCTGCCACACGGGCGACATCGCGGACGGCACGGCCGAACGCCGTCGTGCCCAGGCCGCTCCCCTGGGCACGGTGCAGGCCACCCGGGCCCGGGTCTACGTCACCGGCAACCACGAGTACTACAGCGAGGCCCAGGGCTGGGTCGATCTGATGGACGAGCTGGGGTGGGAGCCGCTGCGCAACCGCCATCTGCTGCTCGAACGCGGCGGTGACAGCCTCGTGGTCGCCGGCGTCGACGACGTCACCGCCGAATCATCCGGGCTGGCGGGCCACCGCGCCCACCTCGCGGGAGCCCTCGACGGCGCCGATCCCGCTCTCCCCGTCCTGCTCCTCGCCCATCAGCCCAAGTTCATCGACCGCGCGGCGGCCCACGGCATCGACCTCCAGCTCTCCGGCCACACCCACGGCGGCCAGATCTGGCCGTTCCACTACCTGGTCCGCGTCGACCAGCCTGCGGTCGCGGGCCTCAGCCGCCACGGCGCGCGCACCCTCCTCTACACCAGCCGAGGCACCGGCTTCTGGGGCCCGCCCTTCCGCGTCTTCGCCCCCAGCGAGATCACCCTGCTCGTCCTCCGGTCCCCGCAGGGGGCCGCCGCGTCCTGACGGCGGAGGGCGGGCGGGCCGGACCGCCGGGGTGTCACCCACGCAGCGCGGAGGCGAAGATGCCCAGCAGCTTCGTCAGGGACGGGGCCGTCGTCCAGGCGGTGAGGCGCTTCATCGTCGTACGGCCCGTGCGGTTGGTGACGTAGTACGGCGGGCGCGGGGACAGCGACGGGGAGCCGGTGAACAGACCGCGCGGGAACGGTGCGAACGGCGCCTGCAGGACCGTCTTCTCGACGTCCTCCAGCAGGAAGGCGTTGTGCACGAATCCGACCCCGCTGCCGATCGCCTGGCGGGTGTGGCCGGGATGGGCGCCCCACGGCGTACAGCCGAGCAGAAAGCCGAACGCCGACCAGCAGTTGACGCCGAGCGTGCCGTACCGCAGCCCGGCGACGGCCTCGTCCACGGCGGTCCGGTGGGCGCGTTCGGTCCTCGGGTGGACGAGCAGGGTGGCGCCGAGGGTGCCGGGCAGCCTGGTGTTGGCGAACTCCGTCGCTGCCCGCAGAAACGCCGGCGCGTCGCCGCCGGGCAGTCGGATGACACCGAGGGCGCCGGCGAACACCTCGTCGGTGAGCATGACGTCGTCCATCTCCTCGATCTCGGACACGAGGACGCGGCAGGACCCGTCGGGGCCGAACGTCTCGGCCCTCGGGTGGTGCGCGAGAACCTTGTCCACGCGGTCGGTCGCGCCCGGATAGTAGTCGGCGCGGGGCGGCAGGGCGCGCAGCACCGCGCGGATCTCGGCGAGCAGTCGCTCGGTGCCGTCCCAGTCCTCGGGTACGACCAGGATCTGGGTGGCGACACAGTTGTGGCCGGAGTTGTTCAGCTTGCTGGTGACGATGTGCTCGGCCTGGAAGCGGAAATCCGCCGCGCTCCAGGGGCCGGGCGTCACGATGCAGGGGCTCACCCCGCCCAGCTCGCTGGTGAACGGCTTGGTGTTGAGCGGGGTGTCGGAGCGGCGGCGCTCCTCGGCCCGGTCGTCCGTGCCCCACACGATGGCGTCGTGGGTGCGCTCGCTGCCGGTGACATGGATGGAGTCGATGCCGTCGTGACCGGTGAGGTAGGCGCCCTCGGCGGCGCCGCCGTCGGCGAAGCGGACCCAGCCGCGCTCCACGAACTCGCCGAACACCCTCTCGAAGTGCGGGCGGAGATAGGCGTTGACGGGGTTCATCTTGGCGAGGACGACCTCGCCCTCCGCGTACAGCTTGTGGAGGATGTCGAGCGGGGTGATGGCGGCGACGTTGCCCGCGCCGAGGACCAGCGCGACGCCGGGGCCTCCGGGCCGTCCCCGGTACTCCCCCGCCGCCCGGCCCAGCACCTGCTCGCGGGTGGTGCCGGGGAGGGCCCACACCTGCGCGGTGAAACCGTTGAGGAGCAGGCGGTCGGCGGGGGTGGCGGGGAAGACATCGACGACGGTGCGGTCCTCGCGGCTGTGTACGGCCCCGGCGTCCAGCGGGTGACGTCCGGCGGCCAACCGGCGCAGGACGTGGAGTTGGGCGCTGACCGCCCGGGCCAGGGCCCAGGGGGCCGTGACCCAGTCCTCGGCGGCCCAGGCGGAGGTCGCGGTGTAGCCCTTGGCGCGGGCCGCGTCGGCGACCATGGCCTCGGCGGCCCCGTCGATCCGGGGCAGGGTCCGCTCCAGGAGGGCGATCCGCTCGGGCAGCGGAGTCTCGGCCCAGGCTGCGGCGTGGTCGCGCAGCTCGCGCACGGCCTGGTCCAGTGGAACGGTGTCGGCTGCTGCGGCTGTGGTGTTCACGGTTTCTCCTGAGGCTCGTGGGGGGGTGTGAACTCTTACGGGATTGATCGCGGGTGGACTCTCGCGGTGAAGGCGGCCCGTCGGAGCCGCTCCCCTCCGCGCGGGGCGGGCCCCGACACGGGCTGCTGGCTGAGCGCAGGTCAGCCGTGGAGCCGGGCCCTGTCGCGCTCCGGGTCGATCAGGGCGAAGGCGACGACGGAGCCGAGCGCGATCAGCGCTCCGGACAGCAGGACGGCGTGTTCGTAGCCGGCGACGCCCTGGGCGTCGACGAGCGCTCCGACGACAGCGGGTGCGAGCAGCCCAGCAACCGTGACCAGGGCGTTCATCAGGCCCAGCGCACCACCCGCTCGCTGGGGCGGGGCGAGTTCCGCGACGGTCGTCGCGGCCACGGTGGCGTACGAGCCGCCGAAGCCGAAGCCGCAGGCGATCAGCACGGTCTGGATCACGACCGAGTCCGTCAGCGGTACGGCCAGGCAGCAGAGGGCGCCGATCGCGAGCAGTCCGCCGCCGACCTGTCCACGGGCCCGTCGGCTGCTGGAGCCCCGGCGCATCAGCCGGCCCGTCAGCCACGCCTGGCCGAACAGGACGACCGCGCCGACCGCCCAGGGGGCGACGACGACGATGCCCGCGGTGTCGGCCGAGTAGTCCAGGGCGTTGCGCAGATAGGACGGCAGCCAGACCAGCATGAGCGCCACGGTCCAGTAGCTGGTGAAGTAGGCCAGAGTGGCGCCGATCCAGGTGCGGGTGGCGAAGATCCGGCGGTAGGGCACCGCCTGCCCGCCGCCGTGCCCCCGCGCCGCGTCTCCCCCGTCCCGGCCGCGGGGGCTGTCGGCGCCCAGCGCCGCCCAGGCCAGGGCCCATGCGACACCGACGGCGGCGAGCACCCACAGGGCCGAGCGCCAGCCGTGGTTCTGGATCACCCAGGTCAGACCCGGGGCGGAGATGATCACCCCGAGGGTGATGCCGATGGTGATCAGCGCACCGGGCAGGTTGCGCTTCTCGTTGGGGAACCACGCCAGGGTGGCCTGCTGGGCGACGGGGAAGGCCGGCCCCTCCGCCGCGCCGAGGAACACCCGTGAGGCCACGAGCACGGCGAGTCCCCCGCCGATGGCCGCCGGCACCTGAGCCACCGACCACAGCAGGGCCATGACCAGGAGCAGCACCTTCGGCGAGACCCGGTCGGCCGCCATGCCCACCACGACGGCGGCGACGGAGAAAAGCAGGAAGAACGCGCTGTTGGCGAGCCCGAACTGCGTGGCGCCGAGACCGAGGTCGGCGCGTATCTCGTCCGCCGCCAGGCCGAGGACGGACTTGTCGGCGAAATTGATCATCATGAAGACCACCAGCAGCGCGGTCACCGTCCACGCGCGGACGCTGCTGCTCGGTGCCACGATGGTTCCAGCCGGGGGCTGGGGCACGGCCGGTGCCGCGGTCATGGTCGCTCCTGAGGGATGTTCCGGAGGAAGGGGCGGGGGGAAGGGG
>NZ_QWFA01000077.1 GCF_003501885.1 Streptomyces globisporus | reverse complement strand
CCTAAGGCCCCCACCCCCGCGAAGATGCGGAACTCGCCCGATGCCCCACCCCCACCTGGCCGACGACAGTGGACACACAGCGAACACAGGGCCCCGGCCGACCGGCCGGGCCACCCGTCCGGTCCGCTGCCACGACCAGGAATCAGGGGAACACCATGTACGAGTACGAGATCTACCGCTCCACCTCCGCCGAACTGATCCGCCGGGCCGACGCCGAGCGCGAGATCGGCCGGGCCCGCCGCGCCCGCCGGGCCGCCCGCCGAACCGGACGCCAGGATCCGGAGGGGAAGGTGAGGCAGGGCGAACGCAACCGCTTCGCCCCGGCCGCCTGACGATGGACCGGCCCGGGACGACCCCCGTGCCGGACCCCGGTCCCGCCGCCGCCCCTTCCGTGCCGGGCGCGGCGGGCGGGGACCGGGCAGGGAGCATGATCACCCTGCGCGAAAAGACTCCCGCCGCCTCGTACGCGTATGCGATGCTCAGCGGCGTGGAGACCAGGTCAGTCAGCCCCGTGTTCGTCGGCCGCGCCGAAGAGCTCGCCTCGCTCACCGGGGCGCTCGCGCGGGCCGCTTCCGGCGATCCGCAGGCGCTGCTGATCGGCGGCGAGGCGGGCGTCGGAAAGACCCGCCTGGTCGAGCAGTTCGTCTCGGCGGCCGAGCGGCGCGACGCCGTGGTCGCCGTCGGGTCCTGCGTCGAGATCGGGGCCGACGGGCTGCCGTTCGCCCCCTTCCCGACCGCCCTGCGCGCCCTGCGGCGTGCTCTGCCCGAGGAGATGGCCGCCGCCTGCGCCGGCAAGGAGGGCGAGCTGGCCCGGCTCCTGCCCGAGCTGGGCGAGGCCCGCCGGGACGCCACCGACGAGCACAGCACCGCCCGCCTCTTCGAACTCACCGCACGCCTGCTGGAGCAGATCTCCGCCGATCGCCCGGTCGTCCTCGTCCTGGAGGACCTGCACTGGGCGGACGCCTCCACCCGCCATCTGCTCGCCTATCTCTTCCGCACCCTCAGCAGCGGCCGCCTGATGGTCGCCGGCACCTACCGCGCCGACGACGTCCACCGCCGCCACCCCCTGCGCCCCCTCCTCGCCGAGCTGGACCGGCTGCGCACCGTCACCCGCGTCGAACTCGACCGGTTCAGCCACGACGAGGTCGGCCGCCAGCTCGCCGGCATCCTCGCCGAGATCCCCGAGGCCGCACTCGTCGACGAGATCTTCGAACGCTCCGACGGCAACGCCTTCTTCGTCGAGGAGCTGGCCCGCTCCCTGGAGTGCTGCGGCGACAGCTCCGGGCTCTCCGAATCGCTCCGCGACCTCCTCCTCGTCCGCGTGGAGGCGCTCCCCGAACACGCCCAGCGGGTCGCCCGGATCGTCGCCGAGGGCGGCTCCTTCGTCGAACACGAGCTGCTGGCCGCCGTCGCCGGGCTCGGCGAGGACGACCTCGACGAGGCCCTGCGCGCGGCCGTCGGCGCCAACCTGCTGCAGCCCGCGCCCGACAACGACGGCTACCGCTTCCGGCACTCCCTGGTCCGCGAGGCCGTCAGCGACGACCTGCTGCCCGGCGAACGCACCCGCGTCAACCGCCGCTACGCCGAAGCCCTGGCGGCCGACCCCTCCCTCGTCCGCGACGACGAACGGGCCACCCGCCTCGCCAGCTACTGGTACGCGGCCCACGACGCCGCCAAGGCCCTGCCCGCCGTGCTCCGGGCAGCCGTCGAGGCCCGCCGCCGCTACGCCTACTCCGAGCAACTGCGGCTCCTGGAGCGGGCGATGGAGCTCTGGGACGACGTCCCCGGTGAAGTCCTCGCCACCCTGCGCCCCTTCGACTACGCCGAGGTCTACCCGGCCTCCGCCTGCGACCCGGAGAACACGCCGCTGCGCTACCTCGACGTGATGGCCGAGGCCACCGTCGCCGCCCACTTCGGCGGCGACCGCAAGCGCGCCCTGGCCATCTCCAAGAAGGCATTGCGGGTCCTGGCCGCCGAGTCCGACCCGCTGCGCGAGGCCTGGTTCCTCGTGCAGCGCAGCCGGCTGGTGCAGGGGCTCGACAAGGGGGACGGCTGGGAGGAGCTGGCCGCCGCCCAGGAGCTGGTGCGGGGGCTGCCGCCGTCGCCCGTCCAGGCCGACGTCCATACGAACGTGGCCAGTTGGAAGGCGCTCCACCAGCCGGGACCGCAGGCGCTCGCCGACAGCGACCGCGCCGTGGAGTACGCCCGGCTCGTCGGCGACGAGTACATCGAACTGCACGCCCGCCTCACCCGCGGCTGGCTCGTCGCGGAAGCGGGCGGCGTCGAGGAGGGCCTCGCCGAGATGTACGCGGTCCGGGACCGCGCCGAACAGCTGCACCTGATGAACCTCCTCGGCCGGGTCAGCGTCAACCTGCCCTCCTCGCTGGAGGCGATGGGCCGCTCGCTGGAGGCCGTCGCCGCCGCCGACCACGGCATCGAGATCTGCCACAGTCACGGCCTGGCCGACTCCGGCGCCTGGGTGTACGCCAACCAGTCCCAGTCCCTGTTCTCCCTCGGGCACTGGACCCGGAGCGAGAGCGCCGCCGCGTCCGCCGCCCGCCTGGCGCTGGGCCCCCGGGCCAAGGGCCTCGCCGCCCTGCGCCGCACCGAACTGGCCGTCTCCCGAGGGGACACGGCCGAGGCGGAGGAGCAGCTCGCCCTGGTCCGCAGGCACTTCGGGCACCGCGACCCGCAGCACCAGCACACGATCGACCCCGGGCGGCACGCCATGGTGCTGGCCGCCTCCCAGGGCAGGCTCGCCGAGGCACGGACCACGTTCGAGGAGCTGGCCGGGGGCGGCTTCCCGCCCGGCACCCAGCGCTACGCCCTGCCGCTGCTCCAGACCGCCGCCATGATCGAGGCGGACGCCCGCGGGCTGCCCGCCGCCGAACCGGACCGCCCGGAGCTGCTCGCCCTGATCCGCCGGTGCGTGAAGAGCCTCCCGATGCTGGTCCCCGTATGGCAGGCGTACGGCGTCTTCATCGAGGCAGAGCTGGCCCGGGCGGAGGGCACGGACACCCCCGGTCACTGGGCCCGCGCCGCCGAGGCCTTCGGCCCGCTGTGCCGCCCGTACCAACTGGCCCAGATCCACCGCCGCTGGGCGGAGTCCCTGCTCATCGCCCCCGGCGAGCGGTCCACCGCCACGGCCCTGCTGCACCGCGCCCACGCGGCCGCCGCGAGGCTCGGCGCGCGCCCGCTCGCCGAGGCGGTCGAACAACTCGCCGCCCGCGCCCGCATCACCCTCGACGGCTCCGGCACGGAGCCCGGCCCCGTCGCCGGGATCCACCCGGCCGCCCCGGCCCCCGTGTCCGCCGCCGACGGCCCCGGCCGGCCGCCGGCCGAGGAGCAGGATCCCGCCATCGCGGCTGTGGCGTCCTTCGGGCTGACCCCGCGCGAGCAGGACGTGCACCGGCTGGTGGCGGCCGGACACACCAACCGGCGGATCGCCGAGGAGCTGTTCATCTCCCCGAAGACCGCGAGCGTCCACGTCTCCAACATCCTGGCCAAGCTGGGCGTCTCCAGCCGCGGCGAAGCAGCCGCCCTCGCCCACCGCCTGAGGCTCTACCCTGCGGCCTAGGGCTCTTCCGTGTCTGCGTCCGTGTCCGGGGGACGCACGGTGACCTTCCCCGAGGCCAGGTCTATCGGCCCCCGGTGCGGATCGCCGATGCCGAGATCGACCCGACTCAGCTCCAGCCGCTTCTGCTCGTCGGAGGTGTGCTTGCGCCCCGGGGCGAAGAGCTCCTCGAAGAAATTGAACACCGGCCGTGCTCCCTCCGACCTGCCGCGCGGGGCGGCCCGCTACTCCACCTCGACCTGGAGGACCCTGTCGTCCCCGGGCTTCTGCGTGCCGCGCCCGTCCGTGTTGCTGGTGAGCAGCCACAGGCGGTCGCTTCCCGCGCTCACCACCGTACGCAGGCGGCCGTGCTCCTCCTCCAGGAACGCCTGGGGGTCCGCGAGAGGTTCCCCGGCCTCCTCGCCGGAGAGCGGGATCCGCCACAGCCGCTCACCGCGCAGCCCGGCCATCCAGATCGAGCCCTCCGCGTACGCGATCCCGCTGGGGGAGGCATCCGAGGTCTTCCACTGCGCCACCGGGTCGATGAAGCCGCCCTCGCCCTCCTCGCCCTCGACCTCGGGCCAGCCGTAGTTCCCGCCGGGCTCGATCAGATTCAGCTCGTCCCAGGTGTTCTGCCCGAACTCGGCGGCCCACAGCCGCTTCTCCGCGTCCCAGGCGAGTCCCTGCACATTGCGGTGGCCGTACGAATACACCACCGAGTCCGCCTCCGGATTGCCGTGCACCGGCTCGCCGTCAGGGGTCATCCGCAGGATCTTGCCCGCCAGCGACTCCTTGTCCTGCGACAGCTCCGTTTCCCCGGCCTCGCCCGTGCCCGCGTACAGCATCTTGTCCGGGCCGAAGGCGATCCGGCCGCCGTTGTGGATGCTGCCCTTGGGGATACCGCGCAGCACGGTGTCCGGGGCGCCGAGCTGCTGTCCCGCCGGGCGCTTCTCGTCGTAACTCATCCGGACGATCCGGTTGTCGGACGTGGTCGTGAAGTAGGCGTACACCAATTGGTCCGCGCCGAAGGTGGACGAGACGGCGAGCCCGAGCAGTCCGCCCTCGCCGGCCGGGGCGACCCCGGGCACCGACCCCAGCAGCGTCTGCTTGCCGCTCTCGCCGTCGATCCGGTGGATCGTCCCCTCGTCCCGCGAGGACACCAGCAGATCACCGCCCGGCAGCGCTGCCAGACCCCAGGGCGACTTCAGGCCCTCCGTCAGCGTCGAGACGACCTTCGCCGAACCCTTCTCGGGCGGCAGGTCCGCCGAGCGGCCCGGCGAGGCCGGGGAAGCGGAACCCGAGGCGGTCGGGGAACCGGCCGGCCGCCCGGACGCACCACCCTCCCCGTCACCGTCACCGGAACACGCGGCGGACAGCAGCAGAGCGGCCGACGCCACCGCGGCCAGCACCCCCCTGCGCACGGCCGGGGACTGCACACGTCCGAACAGAGCACCACGCACGGAACCGATCCTTTCGACGGTTTCCCGACTACCTGCCCCCACACCGCGTTCCCTCACAGTGTTCCTACCTCCCGGCGGAGCCAGAAGTTCCCGGTCCGCCCATTCTCCCGCCGTACGGGGCGTGACGCTCAGTCCCAGGACTCGCGGGCGGCAGGCAGCGCGTCGATCTCCGCCAGGTCCCGGTCGTCCAGGACCACCCGGGCCGCCCCGGCGTTCTCCACCGCCCACTGCTCCCGCTTCGCCCCCGGCACCGGCACCACGTGCGGGCCCTGGCGCAGCACCCACGCCAGCGCCACCTGCGCCACGGTCGCCCCCCGGCGCTCCGCGACCCGCCGCAGACCGGCCACCACGGGCTGGTTCGCCGCCATCACCTCGGCCGTGAACCGAGGATGCCGGGCCCGCAGATCCTCCGGCTCGAACCCCTGCCCCGGCTTCAGCGTCCCGGTCAGATATCCGCTGCCCAGCGGCATCGCGGCCAGCAGCCCGACCCCGCGCGCCACGCACCAGGGCAGCAGCTCGGTGAGCGCCTCCCGCGACCACACCGACAGCTCCGCCTCGACGGCGCTGACCGGGAAGACCTGCTGGATCCGCTCCAACTGCCGGATCGTTCCCTCGAACGGGCTCTCGCCCGACCGGCGCGGGGCCCGCGCGCCCACGGCGCACAGCCCCAGCGAGCGCACCTTGCCCACGGTGACCAGCTCCGCCATCGCGCCCCAGGTCTCCTCCACCGGCACCTCGGGGTCGGCCCGGTGCAGCTGGTACAGGTCGATCACATCGGTCTGCAGCCGCCGCAGCGAGGCGTCGCAGGCCCGCCGGACGTACCCCGGCCGGCCGTTCGCGACGATGTGCTGATCGCCCACCAGCAGCCCGCACTTGGTGGAGACGAACGCCTCCTCGCGGCGGCCCTTCAGCGCCCGCCCCACCAGCAGCTCATTGGTGAACGGGCCGTACATGTCCGCGGTGTCGAGCAGCCGGACGCCCGCGTCCAGGGCCGCGTGCACCGTCCGCACCGAACGGTCGCCGAGCCGCTGCGACGCGCTGTAACCCCAGCTCATCGGCATACAGCCGAGCCCGACCGCGCCCACGGCAAGCCCCGCCGCCCCGATAGTCCTGCACTCCAACTCCCCGAACCCTCCCTCGTACACGCGGCTACGGGGCCGTACCGCACCCAAAAGTAACCTCTGGCGTCCCCGGGTCTTCGCGCAGCCGCCCTGGAGCGCTCGCACACCCGTCGCATAGCCTCCCGACCATGACTGCGACGACTGCTGATGTATGGCTGCCCTACCCGGCCGAGGAGGTCGACGGGCTTCCGGACGGGCCCAACTACGTCTTCTGGAACGGTGGCCCGGACTTCCCCGCCGATCCGGCCGACTGCGCCTATTACGTCGTTCCCTACATGCAGGGCCCCGAGGTGGCGCAGCGCCCGCTCGCCGCCATGAGCGGCGTCCAGGTGGTGCAGACGCTCTCCGCCGGCATCGACCACGTGGAGCCCGGGCTCCCCCTGCTGCCCGCCGGGGTGCGGCTCTGCAATGCCAAGGGGGTGCACGAGGCGTCCACCGCCGAGCTGACCCTCGCGCTGATCCTGGCCTCCCTGCGCGGGTTCCCGGGATTCGTCCACGGCCAGGACAAGGAGGAGTGGCGGTCCGGCTTCTATCCGGCGCTCGCCGACAAGTCCGTCCTCATCGTGGGGTACGGCTCCATCGGCTCGGCCATCGAGGACCGGCTCGCCCCCTTCGAGTGCGCGCGGGTGGCGCGCGTCGCGCGCTCCGCGCGGACCACCGCACGCGGCCCCGTACACACGCTCGACGATCTGCCCGCCCTGCTGCCCGAGGCCGACGTGGTGATCCTCTCCACCCCGCTGAACCCGTCCACACAGGGGCTGGTGGGTGCCGACTTCCTCGCCGCGATGCCCGACGGCGCCCTCCTCGTCAACGTCGCCCGCGGCGGAGTCGTCGACACCAAGGCCCTGTTGTCCGAACTGGAATCCGGACGGCTGCGGGCCGCGCTCGACGTGACCGACCCCGAACCCCTGCCGCAGGGGCATCCCCTCTGGCATGCTCCGAATGTCTTGATCACGCCTCATGTGGGCGGCAGCACCTCGGCGTTCGAACCCCGCGCCAAGCGTCTGCTGGCCGATCAGCTCACCCGGTTCGCCGCCGGGGAGCCGGTGCGGAACGTCGTCGCCACCACCGGCTGACCTCGCCCGGGCAGCCACGCTACGGGGCGGTCCGGATGCACGCAGTGCCGCTCACCTCGTGTTTCGTCACGGAGCGTAGAGAAGCTATGGCCCTGAGTGACGGATCTGGTGTATCGTCCGATCCGGGGCGCTGCGCCGTGAAAGGGACGGCGCGGGGGGAGCATCGGAACGCGAGGGGGCGACGGGCGATGTGCTGGCCATGGAGAGACGAGCCGACGCGGACGAGCGGACGGTCGCGGCCGTCCGCGCCGACGGGGCACACCGGCCGCCGATGGCCGGATCCATGCCTCGGAGCGGCCTCCCGGGAGCGACCCCGACCGCCGCGGAGCGAGCGACGCCGGAGGGGCTCCGCGCGGAGCCAGGCGCCGGGGAGCACGTGCCCGGCGGGCCCGGGGCGGGGGGCCCTCCGGTGAGCGCGCTGGGGGCCCTGCTCGCCACGCGGTCCGAGTCCGGCTCCACCGGGATGCGCTCCCGCATCCTGCTCGGCCTCGTCTGCGCCGGGTATTCGGTGGGCGCCGCCTTCGGCTGGGGGTCACCGCAAGTCGCCGTCTTCATGGGGGACTTCGGCCTCGCCGCCGCAGCATTGGTCGCCGCGGTCTCCTGCTTCCTCTACGCACGGACGGGCGCGGGCCGGCTGCGCCCCGCCTGGCTGCTGTTCTCGCTCTCCTCCCTCATGGCGGCCTGCGGAAACGCCGTCTGGGGGTGGTACGAGGTGATCCTCGGCGTCCCCGTGCCCACTCCCTCCCTCGCCGACGTCTTCTTCCTCTGCTTCGCGCCGCCCGCCATCGTCGGACTGCTCGTCCTCGCCAAACGGCCCGTCACCCGGGCCGGCTGGGTCTGCCTCGCCCTGGACGCCTGGCTGATCGGCGGCTCCCTGCTGACGCTCGCCTGGAGCCTCGCCCTCGCGCACACCGCGCACATGGCGGGCGTCCAGGACGCCAGCGTCGCGCCCGCGGCCCTCTCGCTGGCCTATCCGCTGCTCGACATCGTGCTCGTCTCGATGGTGCTCGCCCTGCACTTCCGGCGGGCCGGGGTGAACCGCTCCGCGGTGAACACCGCCATCGCGGCTCTGGCGCTCACCGTGCTGAGCGACGCGGTGTTCACCTCGCCGCTGCTGCGCTCCACCTACCACTCGGGCCAGCTCCTCGACGCCGGCTGGTTCGCCGGGTCGCTGCTCCTCGCCTACGCCCCCTGGGGCGCCCGGCGCGGAACCCGCAGGCCCGCCCGTCCCGGCCCGCCGCGCCCCACTGCCAGCCGCCCGATCGCCGGCTCCCTCGCGGCCCTCACCCCGTATCTCGCCGCCGCCGTCTGCACCCTGGGCATCCTGTACAACGTGGTCGACGGACGCCGGGTGGACCGGGTTGTCATCTTCACCGGCTGCACGGTCGTCCTGGCGCTGGTCGTCCGGCAGGGCATCATGCTCCTCGACAACATCTCCCTCACTCAGGAACTGGCCCAGAAGGAGAACCACTTCCGCTCCCTGGTGCAGGGCTCCAGCGACGTCATCATGATCGCCGCGCCCAACGGAACCCTGCGTTACGTCAGCCCCGCCGCCGCCGGGGTCTACGGGCGCGAGGCGGAGGGGCTCGTCGGCGCCGAGCTGTCCTCGATCATCCACCCCGACGATCTCGGCCGGGTCGTCCACGAGGTGCGGCGCTTCCTCGCCGCCCCGCCCCACGAGGAACCCACCACCCGCATCGAATGCCGCTTCCGCTCGGGCACCGGAGACTGGCTCAACGTCGAGTCCACCGTCAACCGCCACCAGGGCGGCCTCCTCCTCAACAGCCGGGACGTCACCGAACGGGTCCGGCTCCAGGCCCAGTTGCAGCACAACGCCGAGCACGACCCGCTGACCGACCTGCCCAACCGGGCCCTGTTCACCGCCCGGGTCCGCCAGGCGCTCGGCGGCCGCAGGGCCGGCGACCTCGGTACCGCCGTCCTCTTCATCGACCTCGACGGCTTCAAGCAGGTCAACGACACCATCGGCCACCAGGCGGGCGACGAACTGCTCATCCAGGCGGGCCGCCGCCTCCAGGACTCCGTCCGGGCCGGCGACACCGCCGCCCGGCTCGGCGGCGACGAGTTCGCCGCGCTCATCATGGGCGACGGCACCCGCGACCAGGGCGCCCGCGAGTACCAGGTCCACGAGATCGCCGACCGGCTGCGCCTCACCCTCTCCCAGCCCTACCGGATCGGCGCCAGCGAGGTCCGGGTGGCCGCGTCCATCGGGGTGGCCTTCGCCGAGCCCGCCATCAGCCCCACCGACCTCATGCGCAACGCCGACCTCGCGATGTACCGCGCCAAGGCCGGCGGCAAGGACCGCGTCGAGCTGTACGCCCCGCAGATGCAGGCCGATGTCGTACGCCGCTCCGAGCTGGCCACCCGGCTGCGCACCGCCCTGCGCGACGGTGAGTTCGCCCTGCTCCACCAGCCCGTCGTGCACCTCGCCAGCGGCTCCGTCGCCGCCGTCGCCGCCCAGGCCCGCTGGCGCTCCGCCCAGGGCATCCTGTTCACCCCCGCCGAGTTCCTGCGGGTCTCCGGCGACGACGACCGCACCGCCGAGCTCGGCCGCTGGCTCCTGGAGGAGGCCGTGGCCCAGGCCGCCGACCGGGCCAGGGCCGGGCACCCCGTCGCCGTCTCCGTCCGGCTCTCCGCCGCCCGGCTGCTGGACACGGCCCCGCCGCCCGGCTCCATCGAGGCGCTGCTGACCCGCCACGGGCTGCCCTCCGGCGCCCTGATGATCGAGGTCGCCGACAGCGACCCGCGCGTCTCCTTCGACGCCCTGGAGCAGCGCCTCGTGGCCCTGCGCCGACTCGGCGTACGGATCGCGCTCGACGGCTTCGGCAGCGGCTTCGCGGCGATCAACGCGCTGCGCCGGCTCCCCATCGACGTACTGAAGCTCGACCGGAATCTGGTCGAGGGGGTGGTCGAATCGGCCAGACTGCACAAGATCACCAGCGGTCTTCTGCGGATCGCCTGCGACCTCGGCCTCCAGTCCGTCGCCGACGGCGTCGACGTCCCCGAGCAGGTTCTCGCCCTGCGCGCCATGGGGTGCACCCACGGCCAGGGAATGGCCTTCTCCGGCCCGCTCGACGAGTACCGGCTGCGACGCGCCCTGGTCCGCGGGGAGTTCCCCGTACCGGGCATTCCCAGCCCCCGGCCGGTGATGGCGGGCGGCTCGATCCCGCTGCTCACCGGATCACATACTGAGACGCCTGTCCCACCCACTTGACACGTCATGCGTGCCGGAGAGAGGGTCAATGCCATGCGCACCCGAATTCTCGTACTTGGAAAGCGCGTCGGCTGAAGCAGAGTCACTCCACGACACTCTGCGGACCGCACCCGGCGCGCTCCCCTCGCTTGCCTCACGGCACGAGGGGTTTTTTGTTGCACTGACACCTCTCAAAACGCTGCAAAACACCCGCGAAAACCCTCAGCTTCGAGAAGAGAATGCCGATGACCGAGCAGGCCACCGGGGCCCACCACCCGCAGCCGCGCGCCCGTACCGGCGGACAGCCGTCCGTCACCGTTGAGCACGTCACGGGCGCGCAGTCCCTCATCCGCTCTCTCGAGGAAGTCGGCGCCGACACGGTATTCGGCATTCCCGGCGGTGCGATCCTCCCCGCCTACGACCCGATGATGGACTCCACCCGGGTCCGCCACGTCCTGGTCCGCCACGAGCAGGGCGCCGGCCACGCCGCCACCGGATACGCGCAGGCCACCGGCAAGGTCGGCGTCTGCATGGCCACCTCGGGCCCCGGCGCCACCAACCTGGTCACCCCGATCGCCGACGCGCACATGGACTCCGTCCCGCTCGTCGCGATCACCGGCCAGGTCGCCTCCAAGGCGATCGGCACCGACGCCTTCCAGGAAGCCGACATCTGCGGCATCACGATGCCGATCACCAAGCACAACTTCCTGGTCACCAAGGCCGAGGACATCCCGCACACCATTGCCGAGGCCTTCCACATCGCCTCCACCGGCCGCCCGGGACCGGTCCTCGTCGACATCGCCAAGGACGCCCTCCAGGCGAAGACCACCTTCAGCTGGCCGCCCACCCAGGACCTGCCCGGCTACCGCCCGGTGACCAAGCCGCACGCCAAGCAGATCCGCGAGGCCGCCAAGCTGATCACCCAGTCCAAGCGCCCCGTGCTGTACGTCGGCGGCGGCGTCCTGAAGGCCGGGGCCACCGCCGAGCTGAAGGTCCTCGCGGAGCTGACCGGAGCGCCCGTCACCACCACCCTGATGGCGCTCGGCGCCTTCCCCGACAGCCACCCGCTGCACGTGGGAATGCCGGGCATGCACGGTGCGGTCACCGCCGTCACCGCGCTGCAGAAGGCCGACCTGATCGTCGCCCTCGGAGCCCGCTTCGACGACCGCGTCACCGGCAAGCTGGACAGCTTCGCGCCGTACGCCAAGATCGTCCACGCCGACATCGACCCCGCCGAGATCGGCAAGAACCGCACCGCCGACGTGCCGATCGTCGGTGACGCCCGCGAGGTCCTGGCCGACCTGGTCCAGGCCGTCCAGGTCGAGCACACCGAGGGCAACACCGGCGACTACGCCGCCTGGTGGAAGGACCTCAACCGCTGGCGCGACACCTATCCGCTCGGCTACGACCTGCCCGATGACGGCAGCCTCTCCCCGCAGCAGGTCATCCAGCGCATCGGTCAGCTCGCCCCCGAAGGCACGATCTTCGCGGCCGGTGTCGGACAGCACCAGATGTGGGCCTCCCACTTCATCGACTACGAGCAGCCCGCGACCTGGCTCAACAGCGGCGGCGCCGGAACGATGGGGTACGCGGTCCCCGCCGCGATGGGTGCCAAGGCCGGCATGCCCGACCGCACGGTCTGGGCCATCGACGGCGACGGCTGCTTCCAGATGACCAACCAGGAACTGACCACCTGCGCGCTCAACAACATCCCGATCAAGGTCGCCGTGATCAACAACGGCGCCCTCGGGATGGTCCGCCAGTGGCAGACCCTCTTCTACAACCAGCGCTACTCCAACACCGTGCTGCACTCCGGCGCGGACACGGACGGCAACGCCGCCAAGGGCACCCGCGTCCCGGACTTCGTCAAGCTGTCCGAGGCCATGGGCTGCCACGCCATCCGCTGCGAGGACCCGGCCGACCTGGACAAGGTCATCGAAGAGGCCAACTCCATCAACGACCGCCCCGTCGTGATCGACTTCATCGTCCACGAGGACGCCATGGTCTGGCCGATGGTCGCCGCCGGCACCTCCAACGACGAGGTCCAGGCCGCGCGCGGCGTCCGCCCCGACTTCGGCGACAACGAAGACGACTGAGAGACAGAGAGAGAACGACTCCCATGTCCGAAAAGCACACGCTCTCCGTCCTGGTCGAGAACAAGCCCGGTGTCCTCGCCCGGATCACCGCCCTGTTCTCCCGACGCGGCTTCAACATCGACTCGCTCGCGGTCGGTACGACCGAGCACCCCGACATCTCCCGCATCACCATCGTCGTGAATGTCGAGGGCCTGCCCCTGGAGCAGGTGACCAAGCAGCTCAACAAGCTGGTCAACGTCCTGAAGATCGTCGAACTCGAGCCGTCCGCTGCGATCCAGCGGGAGCTCGTCCTGGTGAAGGTCCGCGCCGACAGCGAGACCCGCTCCCAGATCGTCGAGATCGTCCAGCTGTTCCGCGCCAAGACCGTCGACGTCTCCCCGGAGGCCGTCACGATCGAGGCGACCGGAGGGGCCGACAAGCTGGAGGCGATGCTCAAGATGCTGGAGCAGTACGGCATCAAGGAGCTCGTCCAGTCCGGCACCATCGCCATAGGGCGCGGCGCGCGCTCGATCACCGACCGGTCCCTGCGCGCCCTCGACCGCTCGGCCTGAGCCGACGGACCCCGGGCGGAGCCACACACTCCGCTCGCATGGCGAGACCCGACAACGCACACGACGCACCCGCCGTACGGTGGGACGCAACACCTGCACACCAAGGAGAAGACCCAGTGGCCGAGCTGTTCTACGACGACGATGCCGACCTGTCCATCATCCAGGGCCGCAAGGTCGCGGTTCTCGGTTACGGCAGCCAGGGACACGCCCACGCGCTGTCGCTCCGTGACTCCGGCGTCGACGTCCGCGTCGGTCTGCACGAGGGCTCGAAGTCCAAGGCCAAGGCCGAGGAGCAGGGCCTGCGCGTGGTGACCCCCTCCGAGGCGGCCGCCGAGGCCGACGTCATCATGATCCTCGTCCCGGACCCGATCCAGGCCCAGGTCTACGAGGAGTCCGTCAAGGACAACCTCAAGGCGGGCGACGCGCTGTTCTTCGGCCACGGCCTGAACATCCGCTTCGGCTTCATCAAGCCCCCGGCCGACGTCGACGTCTGCATGGTCGCTCCCAAGGGCCCCGGCCACCTGGTCCGCCGCCAGTACGAGGAGGGCCGCGGCGTCCCCTGCATCGTGGCCGTCGAGCAGGACTCCACGGGCAAGGGCTTGGAGCTCGCCCTCTCGTACGCCAAGGGCATCGGCGGCACCCGCGCCGGCGTCATCAAGACCACCTTCACCGAGGAGACCGAGACCGACCTGTTCGGTGAGCAGGCCGTCCTCTGCGGTGGCACCGCCGCCCTGGTCAAGGCCGGTTTCGAGACGCTGACCGAGGCGGGCTACCAGCCCGAGATCGCGTACTTCGAGTGCCTCCACGAGCTGAAGCTCATCGTCGACCTCATGTACGAGGGCGGCCTGGAGAAGATGCGCTGGTCCATCTCGGAGACCGCCGAGTGGGGCGACTACGTCACCGGCCCCCGGATCATCACCGACGCCACCAAGGCCGAGATGAAGAAGGTCCTCGCCGAGATCCAGGACGGCACCTTCGCCAAGAACTGGATGGCCGAGTACCACAACGGTCTGCCCAAGTACAACGAGTACAAGAAGGCCGACAGCGACCACCTGCTGGAGACCACGGGCCGCGAGCTGCGCAAGCTCATGAGCTGGGTGAACGACGAAGAGGCCTAGGCCTCGGGGGAGCGGGGCGGGTCCACGACGGGCCCGCCCCGCTCCGCAGTACCCCAGGGGCGTTCCGTACGGGTGTACACCACGTCCACCCTCGTGCGGGTGATCCTTCCACGGGGGCGCGGTACACGGCCCATCGCATGACTACACTTCTCAACACATACACGCGTCAGGGCCCACAGTGTCGTGCGTCTACCACGCGGCTAGCCCCTCCACCGCCTGCGGCCGTCGGGACGGCCGTCCGCACTGGACTTGTGAGGACTCACGTGAGCTCGAAACCTGTCGTACTCATCGCTGAAGAGCTGTCGCCCGCCACGGTCGACGCCCTGGGTCCGGATTTCGAGATCCGGCACTGCAACGGCGCGGACCGCGCCGAGCTGCTTCCCGCGATCGCCGACGTCGACGCGATCCTGGTGCGCTCCGCCACCAAGGTCGACGCCGAGGCCCTCGCCGCCGCCAGGAAGCTCCGGGTCGTGGCCCGCGCGGGCGTCGGCCTGGACAACGTGGACGTCTCCGCCGCCACCAAGGCCGGCGTGATGGTCGTCAACGCCCCGACCTCCAACATCGTCACCGCCGCCGAGCTGGCCTGCGGTCTGCTGGTGGCCACCGCGCGCAACATCCCGCAGGCCAACACCGCGCTCAAGAACGGCGAGTGGAAGCGCTCCAAATACACCGGGGTCGAGCTCAGCGAGAAGGTCCTCGGCGTCGTCGGCCTCGGCCGCATCGGCGTCCTGGTCGCCCAGCGCATGTCGGCGTTCGGCATGAAGATCGTCGCGTACGACCCCTACGTCCAGCCGGCCCGCGCCGCGCAGATGGGCGTCAAGCTCCTCAGCCTGGACGAGCTCCTGGAGGTCGCCGACTTCATCACCGTGCACCTGCCGAAGACCCCCGAGACCCTCGGTCTCATCGGCGACGAGGCGCTGCACAAGGTGAAGCCGTCGGTCCGCATCGTCAACGCCGCGCGCGGCGGGATCGTCGACGAGGAGGCGCTGTACTCCGCCCTCAAGGAGGGCCGCGTCGCCGGCGCCGGCCTCGATGTGTACGCGAAGGAGCCCTGCACGGACTCCCCGTTGTTCCAGTTCGACCAGGTCGTCTGCACCCCGCACCTCGGCGCCTCCACCGACGAGGCGCAGGAGAAGGCGGGCATCGCGGTCGCCAAGTCCGTCCGCCTCGCGCTCGCCGGTGAGCTGGTCCCGGACGCGGTCAACGTCCAGGGCGGCGTCATCGCCGAGGACGTCCGCCCCGGTCTGCCGCTCGCCGAGAAGCTCGGCCGGATCTTCACCGCGCTCGCGGGCGAGGTCGCGGCCCGCCTCGACGTCGAGGTGTACGGCGAGATCACCCAGCACGACGTCAAGGTGCTGGAGCTCTCCGCGCTCAAGGGCGTCTTCGAGGACGTCGTCGACGAGACCGTCTCCTACGTCAACGCCCCGCTGTTCGCGCAGGAGCGCGGTGTCGAGGTCCGCCTCACCACCAGCTCCGAGTCGCCCGACCACCGCAATGTGGTCACCGTGCGCGGCACGCTCGGCAGCGGCGAGGAGGTCGCCGTCTCCGGCACCCTGGCCGGCCCGAAGCACCTCCAGAAGATCGTCGCCATCGGCGAGCACGACGTGGACCTGGCGCTCGCCGACCACATGGTCGTCCTGCGCTACCAGGACCGTCCCGGTGTGGTCGGCACGGTCGGCAAGATCCTCGGCGAGGCCGGGCTGAACATCGCCGGCATGCAGGTCTCGAGGGCCGCGGAGGGCGGCGAGGCGCTGGTCGTCCTCACCGTCGACGAGACGGTCCCGCAGCCGGTGCTGACCGAGATCGCCGACGAGATCGGCGCGTCCTCGGCCCGCTCGGTGAACCTCACCGACTGACCCACCCCGTACGACCCCGGCTGCCGGGCGCCCCTCCACCGGGGCGCCCGGCAGCCGTTTTTTCTGCGGCCGACCGGCCGGATCCGCCCCTATGGGCCCGGGGTTGGGCCCTGGGGCCCACGACGCGCGAGGCCCCCGACCCTAGGGTGACCGGTTGTCATGTCACTCATGGGCACCGGGGGTCGGATCACGT
This sequence comes from Streptomyces globisporus, assembly GCF_003501885.1. Taxonomy (GTDB): domain Bacteria; phylum Actinomycetota; class Actinomycetes; order Streptomycetales; family Streptomycetaceae; genus Streptomyces; species Streptomyces globisporus_D. The sequence goes on along the minus strand of NZ_QWFA01000077.1, from coordinate 8,635 downwards.
ATGTCTGCTGTCGGTGGCATACCCGTAGCGGGAGGCCCGGCTCCGGCCGCCGCCCCCCGGCGTGACCTCCCGGGCCCGCTCGCCGTGGTCCGCGTGGCCCTCCTCGTCCTGCTCGGCGCGACGGTCCTCGGCGCGGTCGGCCTCTCCGGCTCCGCGATCGCCGCCGACGCCATGGGCGCCCAGGTGTTCGGCATCCTGCTGTACGCATCCGCGCCCGGGGTGCTCTGCGCCCTGCTGGCCCGGCATCTGCGTACGGGCGGCAGGCGCGTGCTGTGGGGGATCGTCGCCGTCCAGATCTGGCTGATCATCGGCGGTCTCGGCAATCTGTCGGACGGGTCGCCGGACGGGTTCACCCAGCTGGTTCTGCCCGTCCTGATCCTGGTGCTGCTGCGCCGTCCGCAGAGCCGCGCGTGGTTCCTGCTGCCGCCCCGGGAGCGCGGGGAGCCGCCGAAGTTCTCGCTCCCGCACATGATCACGTGGAAGCGGGACCGGGGGCAGACCGCGCTGGAGTACCTGGGCCTGGTCCTGATCGTCGTCGCGCTGATCGGGGCGCTGACGGTGGGCGGCCTCGGCGGCCGGATCACGGAGGGGCTCCAGTCGGCGATCTGCTCGCTGACGGGCAGCTCGTGCCCGGTGTCGCCCGGAGGCAGCGACACCGTCGCGGGAGACGACCCGGGTGGCGGAGCGGACGGCGGTACGTCGGGGAGCGCGGACGGCGGCGCGGACGGCGGGGCCGACGGGGGCGCCGCCGACGGTGGTTCGACCACCACGGGCGGCACGACCACGGGCGGCACGGCCGGCGGCGACGCGACGGGCGGTACGGGCGGGACCGGCGGGACGGAAGGCTCCGGTGGCACCGAGGGCACCGGTGGAACTCAAGGCTCCGGCGGTACGGAGGGTTCCGGCGGAACAGAAGGCACCGGTGGCTCCGAAGGCACCGGAGGCGCCGACTCCTCCAGTGGTGGCACCGGCGGCCCCGACGACGGGCGCCCCGGCACCGGCGAGGACACCTACCCGGAGGACAACGAGGAGCCCGAGGCCGCCTACGACGTCCAGGCGTCCGACGACGGGGACGGGGAGGGCGAGGGTGGCGAGCAGGCCGAGGAGCAGGAGGACTGCGGCGGCTGGGGCTTCTTCGGCTGCGCCTGGGACCGGACGACCCAGGTCTTCAAGGGCATCGTGGTCGACGGGATCTGGGGCGACATCACCGGGATCATCGACCTGTTCAAGCCGGAGACCTGGTCGGGCCTGGTCGACTACGGCAAGCAGCTCGGCGACCAGTGGGGCGCGGACTCCGAGGGCGCGTCCGACAAGTGGGCCGACGGCGACTACCTGGGCGCCCTCTGGGACTGGGGCGGGGCCTCCGTCAACACGGTGATCACGGTCGGCGACGACATCTTCGTCGGCGACGAGGTCCGCGAGCGCTGGAACAACGGCGAGAAGACCCGGGCCGTCACGGATGTGATCTGGAACGTCGGCTCGCTGTTCATCCCCGGCTACAACGTCGCGAAGGTGGTCGGCAAGGCCGGGAAGCTCGGCAAGATCGGCAAGGTGGCCTCCGAGGTCGCGGACGCGGCGGGCGATGCGAGCGCCGCCGCCCGCCGGGCCCGCCAGGCCGCGGACGCGGGCGATCTCGACGGCGTACGCCAGGCGGCGAAGGAGGCCGACGAGGCGGCGGACAGCGCCGAGGACGCGGCGCGCCGCACCGGCTGCGCGATCGCGGGCGGACCGTCCCGGGTGCCGTACGGCGGGGGCGGTGGCGGGTTCGGCGGTGTGCCGGGCGCGGGCACCGGGGTGCTGGCGGGCGGTTCGCCGGCCCGGATCGTCCTCGCCGAGGGCGGCTGCGACGAGGCGGCCAAGGAGGCGGCCGAGGAGGCGCGGGCGGCGGAACGCCAGGCGCACCTGGACCAGAAGCGGCTGGAGGAGCCCGAGCGGGCCCGGCAGGCGCAGCTGGACAAGAAGCAGCACCCGGAGCCGCAGCGCAACGACACCAGCGACCCGCGCAACTACAACCCGCCGAGCTGGGCGGACGAGCTCACGACCCGCACCCTCGGGGACGCGGACGCGGGCGACGGCTACTGGGCGAGCCGGGACCGTAACCCCGTGCCCAACTGGAAGAACGAGTCCTGGCTGCGCTACCAGGAGCAGATCACCGGCACGAACCGGGGCCAGGAGTACGTCGTCCCGCACCCGCGCGAGGGCAAACCGGCGGTGGAGTACGACGGGTGGGACTCCTCCCGGCAGACGTACCTGGAGGCCAAGAACGGCTACGACTCCTACCTCTCACAGTCCCGCCCGGGAACGCTCACCCCCTCCGGCAGGGACAAGTTCGTCGCGGAGGCCCGTGCCCAGGTGGAGGCGGCCGGCGGCAAGCCCGTGGAGTGGCACTTCTCGAACCCGGAGGTCGCGAAGGCGGCCCGCGCGGCGTTCCGGGAGGCAAGGCTGCCGATCAAGGTGGTTCCGACGCCGGTGAGACCGGGCGACAGCACGAGGAAGCCCGGGGCCTTCGACGAGTAGCCGAGTAACCTGCCTCTGTGGGCGACCCGGTGGGTCCGGCGACGGAGGAGAGAGATCAGCATGCGACGTCTGGTGCGAGGCTTCTGGGGCCCGAGGCCGGAGCCGGCCGAGTCCCTGGCCGATCGGTGGCGGCGGACCCTGGACGGACTGACCGGGCTGGTTCCGGAGGCGGCGGCTGCCTGGAGCCGGATCCACGCGAACGGACCCGCGACGGCCATCACGCCCGACGAGGACGCCCTGCTCGGCGCGGTGCGCGCCGCCCAGAGCGCGGCTGACTGGTCGGATCTGACGGGAACCGGACTGCGGCTGGTCGGCACGGGCACGCCCGGCTGGGAGGTCGAGGTCAGCGGACTCGCGGGCGGCACACCGGAGTTCCTGCTCCAGTCGGTCATGGTGGTGCTTCACGCACCGGACGGAGCAGCTGTTCCCGAGGAGGACGTCCTCGCGCTCCTGGCCCGGGTGTGGGAGCCGGACTTCGGTGATGTGACCGACAACGACGTGCTGGACGCGTTGGAGGACGAGGCCGGGTTCTCGGTCGAGGACCCGGCCGTGGGCCGGGCCGGCTACCTCTCCCCGGCCCGGGCCGCCCTCGTACCGGACCATCTGGAAGCGGTCCGTCAGGAACTCCCGGGCGGTGGCGAGCTGTTGAGCATCGCGGCACCTGGTGACACCGCGGCGGTGGTGCGCGCGTGCGAGCGGCTCCGCGAGGCGGGAGCCCTGGCGGCGCTGCCCCGCCCGATGGACCGGGCGGTCCTGTGACCTCCCGGGCGGGCGAGCCCTTCGACACGGACCGTGCGGCGGCGGAGGTGGCCGGGCTGCTCACCGCTCCCGTACCGACCGACGGCCCCACCACCGCCGAGGGCGACCCGGTCACCGAGGAGTGGACGGTCACCGCCGGGGCGGGCTTCCGCATCGTGCCGCTCTGGGAGGGCGACCCCCTCACCGGTGTGTACGCCCCCGAGTGGAACGACGCCGAGGAGGCCGCCGCATCCCATCTGGCCGAGCTGGCACGGGCGTTGGACGCGCGCTGGGGGCCGCACCGCAGGGTGCGGCTGGACGGGCCGTTGATGCGCCGGCAGGGCGGATCGCCGGTGGAGCCGCTGTTCGAGGCGCTGTTCTCGCAGGACCTGTACGGGGACCTGGAGGTCTGGGGCCCCCTCGACCCCGGCGGCCGGTGGATCGCCCTGATCGCCGGCCACAGCGACGGGGACGCGCCGTTCGTGCTCGCCGCCCTGGTCGGCGACCGCCCGATCCCCGAACCGGAGGACTTCGACGGGCGGTTGTGAGGCCCGCCCGGCGCGGCCTGGAGCCGGCAGGTGGCGGCCGGAGCCGCTGACAGGGTCCGTCGGCATCAGCTGTCCTGTGCTGGAGAGGGTTCATGAAGCTGCTCCCCCTTTTCCTCCGGAAGGCCATCGAAGCGGTGTACGAGCGTCGGCTCGCCGCGACCCTGGTGGGCCCGCCGCGCTCGCAGCACGTCGGGATCATGGTCGACGGCAACCGGCGCTGGGCCCGAAAGGCCGGGCACACGGACGTCCGGGAGGGCTACCGGGCGGGCGGTGCCAAGGTGACCACGTTCCTGGGCTGGTGCACGGCCGGGCGCGGCGGCCTCAAGGTGGACGTGGCGGTCGGCTACGGCGGCCGGCGCGAGATCACCTCCGGCGAACAGCGCCTGTCCGGCTTCCGGCTCTGGCAGTCCGCGTACGCCGAGATGCACCGGGTGGACTGCTACTGGCCGGCGTTCCGGCACGTGGACTTCCTGCGCGCGCTGCGCTCGTACGCCGACCGGGAACGCCGCTTCGGCAAGTGAGCGGCTACAGCCGCGCCCGCTTCACCGCCATGTGCAGCAGCAGCCGGTCCTCCCCGTCGTTCAGGTCGAGGCCGGTGATCTGCTGGATCCGGGAGAGCCGGTAGTACAGCGTCTGGCGGTGGATGCCCAGGGCGGCGGCCGTCCGGCTCGCCTGGCCCGCGGAGTCCAGGAAGACCTCGGCGGTGTGCGCCAGCTCCCGGTGCGGCGGGGTCAGCAGCGAGGCGACCGCCGGGTCCCCGGGGTCGTTCCCGGTGCCGGGGAGGGCGGTCAGCAGGCGGTACGGGCCGATCGCCGACCAGCGGGCGACCGGGCCGAGACGGGGCTCGGCGCGGGCCGCGCGGGCCGCTGCCGTGGCCTCGTGCCAGGAGACCGTCAGCTGGTCCAGGCCCCGGCGCGGCGTGGCGATCCCCCCGGTGACGGCCGGGTCCGCGCCCGTGCGCAGCCGGTCCGCCGCGCTCAGCGCGGGGTCCAGGCGGTCCGGCGAGCGCAGCCGGACGAGCGCGGCCAGCGACAGGGGCCCGGCGGCCCCCGGCGCAGGGACCGTCGCCAGCGCGGCCGCCGACGCCACGCCCCGTACCGACGGCGTGTCGTCGGCCCACGGCGTCACGCACACCACCGTGTGCAGCCCCTCCGCGTCCCGGCCCAGGGCCTCGCCCAGCGCGGCGACGGCCGTGTCGTGCTGCCGGCCGGGGCCTGCCGTGAGCACCGCGCCGAACTCCCGCGAGAGGTCCGCGCCCGCCCGCGCCTCGTCGAAGAGCAGCGCCCCGATCCGGGCGGCCACCTCCATCGCGGCGGTCAGCTGCTCCTCGGTCGGGCCCGGGTCCGCGTCGAGCAGCCAGACGTAACCGAGGACGACACCCCGATGGCGTACCGGAAGGCAGAGGCGGTCCCGGAACACCCCGGCCTCGGGCGCGGCGGGGATCCGGACGGGCCCGGTGGCCCGGGTGATGCCGAACCCCTCGAACCAGGCGCGGACGGCGGGGGTGGAGCGACGGGTCAGGATCGAGCGGGTGCGGACCGGGTCCATCGCGCTGTCGTCGTCGCTGTCGTGGGCTCCGAAAGCGACCAGGCCGAAGTCCCGGTTCTCCAGGGTGGCCGGGGCGTCGAGGAGGGCCGAGATCTCGTCGACCAGTTCCTGGTAATCGCCTGTCACTCCGCCATTCTGCACCTCCGTGCCGCCTTCCTCATACAGATGTCTGAGATGGCGGCCACGGATGCGTGACAGGTGTCGATGGCACAGCCCGCACGGGGTACCTAGATTTCACAGTGGTTATCCGTGCCGTACCGGTTCGTTCACGTTCGTACCGTTACGGCCCCTCGTCCGTACATTCGTGGAGGTGCCCCGTGCTGGGTCCCGTGATTCTCGCCGCATCGCGCAGCGACAAGATGCGCCGGTTCATCTCGGCCGCGCCCGGCACCAAGCAGGTCGTCGACCGCTTCATCGCCGGCGAGACCGTCGACCAGGTCGTCCCGATCGTCGAGGACGCCGCGGACAAGGGCCTGGAGGTCACGCTCGACGTCGTCGGCGAGGACATCACCACCCCCGCGCAGGCCGAGGCCGCCCGCGACGCCTACCTGGAGCTCATCGAGCGCCTGAAGGTCCTGGACCTGGGCCCGCGCGCCGAGATGTCCGTGAAGCTGTCGATGTTCGGCCAGGCACTGGAGGGCGGGCACGAGCTGGCCCTCGCCAATGTCCGCCCGGTCGTCGAGGCGGCGGCCGCCATCGGCACCACGGTCACCCTGGACGCCGAGGACCACACCACCCTCGACTCGATGTTCGCCATCCACGAGGAGCTGCGGAAGGACTTCCCGCAGACCGGCTGCGTCATCCAGTCCTACCTCTTCCGCACCGAGGACGACGCCCGCCGCCTGGCCGAGGCCGGCAGCCGCGTGCGCATCGTGAAGGGCGCCTACAAGGAGCCCGCCTCCGTCGCGTACCAGGACAAGGCCGAGATCGACAAGGCGTACGTCCGCATCACCCGGATCCTGATGGAGGGCGCGGGCTACCCGATGATCGGGTCGCACGATCCCCGTCTCATCGCGATCGCCCAGGAGCTCGGCCGCCAGGCCGGGCGCAAACTGGACGAGTACGAGTTCCAGATGCTGTACGGCATCCGCAGCGACGAGCACGTCCGGCTCGCGGCCGAGGGCCACCGGATGCGCGTCTACACGGCGTACGGCACCGACTGGTACGGATACTTCATGCGCCGCCTCGCGGAGAAGCCGGCCAACCTGCTGTTCTTCGGCCGCTCGATCCTCACCAAGGGCTGAGCAGCCCCCGGGCTGACCCACACCCCCGCCGACATCAAGGAGACAAGGCACTCATGGACGCCGTCACCCAGGTCCCCGCGCCGGTCAACGAGCCGGTCCACTCCTACGCGCCCGGCTCCCCGGAGCGCGCCCGCCTGGAGGTGAAGCTCAAGGAGCTCGCCGACAACCCGATCGACCTGCCGATGACCATCGGCGGCGAGAAGCGGATGGGCGGCGGCGAGCGGGTCAACGTCGTACAGCCGCACAACCACAAGGCCGTCATCGGTACCTTCGCCGGGGCCACCGAGCAGGACGCCCAGGACGCCATCGACGCGGCCCTCGCCGCCGCTCCGGCCTGGCGCGCGATGTCCTTCGACGACCGCGCCGCGATCATCCTGCGCGCCGCCGAGCTGCTCTCGGGCCCCTGGCGCGAGACGCTGGCCGCCTCCACCATGCTCGGCCAGTCCAAGACGGCCCAGCAGGCCGAGATCGACACCCCCTGCGAGCTCATCGACTTCTGGCGCTTCAACGTGCACTACGCGCGCCAGATCCTCGCCGAGCAGCCCCCGGCCAACTCCCCGGGCGTGTGGAACCGCATGGACCACCGTCCGCTGGAGGGCTTCGTCTACGCGATCACGCCGTTCAACTTCACGGCCATCGCGGGCAACCTCCCCACCGCCCCCGCCCTCATGGGCAACGTCGTGGTGTGGAAGCCGTCCCCGACGCAGACCCACGCCGCCGTGCTGCTGATGCAGCTGCTGGAGGAGGCCGGGCTGCCGAAGGGCGTCATCAACCTGGTCACCGGCGACGGCATCGCCGTCTCCGAGGTGGCGCTGAACCACCGCGACCTGGCCGGTATCCACTTCACCGGCTCGACCCCCACCTTCCAGCACCTGTGGAAGACGGTCGGCAACAACATCGCGAACTACCGCACCTACCCGCGGCTCGTCGGCGAGACCGGCGGCAAGGACTTCGTCGTCGCGCACCCCAGCGCCGACCGCGCGATCCTGAAGACCGCGCTGACCCGTGGCTCCTTCGAGTTCCAGGGCCAGAAGTGCTCCGCGTCCTCGCGGGCGTACGTCCCGGCCTCCATCTGGAACTCCGGCTTCAAGGAGGAGTTCGCGGCCGAGGTCGACTCCATCACGATGGGTGACGTCACCGACCTCAGCAACTTCATCGGGGCCGTCATCGACGACCGCTCGTTCGCCAAGAACAAGGCCGCGATCGACCGCGCCAAGTCCGACCCGACCTGCACGGTCATCGCGGGCGGCACCTACGACGACTCGGTGGGCTACTTCGTCCGCCCGACCGTCATCGTGTGCACCGACCCCGAGAACGAGGTCTTCACGACCGAGTACTTCGGCCCGATCCTGGCGATCCACGTCTACGAGGACGAGAACTACGACGCCATGCTCGCGCAGATGGAGTCGGTCTCCGACTACGCGCTGACCGGCTCGGTCATCGCGGGCGACCGTGCGGCCGCCGCGTACACGATGGACAAGCTCCGCTACGCCGCGGGCAACTTCTACATCAACGACAAGTCGACCGGCGCCGTCGTCGGCCAGCAGCCCTTCGGCGGCGGCCGTGCCTCCGGCACCAACGACAAGGCGGGCGCCCCGCAGAACCTCCAGCGCTGGACCCTGACCCGGGCCATCAAGGAGACGCTGGTCCCGCCGACCGACTACACCTACCCCCACCAGGGCTGACGCCCTCCCGGGACGCCGCAGCACGGCGCCCCGGACCGGGGTCTTCCCCAGGACCCCCTCAGAGCACCGCCCCCCGACCGGCCCCCCTGCCGGCCGGGGGGCGGTTTCCATGTGCGGGGGTCACTCGGGGCTCGCTCGTGCGATGGCCCAACGACCCCCGGGGCACGCGGTCTTGTGGTTTAGGTAATGGGCATGTCAAATTCCTTCTCGGTACGTCCCCACACGTCACCCGAGAAGGAGTTCCCCCATGAGACGCAACTCCCGCGCGCGCCTCGGCGTTTCCCTGCTGCTCGTCGCCGGCGCCCTCGGCCTCGGAGCCGCCCCCTCCACCGCCGCCGGCACCCCGGCCGCCGCC
>NZ_QWFA01000076.1 GCF_003501885.1 Streptomyces globisporus | reverse complement strand
CCCACCCCCGGTCCGGCCCCCGACGAGCGGCCCGTGCCCACCGTGCACATCGGCTCGGTGACCGGCAGCGCCTTCGCCGTCGGCGACCACAACACCGTCACCCAGCACCGGCACGCCGGGCCTGCCGACGAGACCCAGGCCGAACTGCTGCGGGCCGTGCGGGAACTGCGCGCCGACCTCGCCCGGTTCGTGACCACCGACACCACGGAGGTCCTGGACGCGGAGCTGGTCTCGGTGGCGGACGAGATCGAGACGGCGGGCGCCGCGGAGCCGGGCCGCCTGGGCCGCCTCCAACGGGCGCTCGACGCCGCCGGCGCTCTCACCGGAACGCTGGCGTCCGGCGTCGCCGTGGCCGAGGCGCTGTCCGCGCTGCTGGGAGGCTGACCGATGGCCGGGGGAGGGGTGCGCTGGAACGACGAGTCCCAGAGCTGGGAGACGGACGGGCCGCGCGCCTACGGACCGCCGCCGCCCGTCACCGCTCCGGTGGTGCCGCCCGTGCCCCCGGTCCCGCCGAGGCCGCCGACGGACCCGGCGTCGCCGGGGGCCCGGGACCCGTACACGAAGGACACGGCCCCCGACCCGTACACGGAGACCACCGCCTCGGATCCGTACGCGCTGAGCGGCGCCTTTGATCCGTACGCGCAGAGCGGCGCCGACGCCCCGGGCCCGTACAACAACCTCACCGGCGTCCACGGGCCCCCGCCCGCCGCCCGGACGCCGAGGCAGCGGCTCGTCCCGGTGGCCGCCGGGCTCGCGGTGGCCGCGCTCGCCGCCGGTGCGGCGGCGCTGTGGTCCACCCTCGCGGACGGGGACGACGGTGGCCGGGACGGCGCACAGAGGCAGTCGGCGAGTGCCCCGGCCGACGAGGCCACGGATCAGGTGGCTCCGGAGCCGGGCACCGAGGGCTCCGCCGCCACCGGTGAAGCCCCGTCCGGTGAAGCCGCCGCCCCGGACGGCTCACCGCCGCCCGGGTACGTCGCCGTGGACGACGCGGAGGGCTTCCGGATCGCGGTTCCCGAGGAGTGGGAGGAGCGCTCGGCGGAGACCGGCGGGGTGTTCTACCGGACCACCGGCGGTGCCGAGCTGATCCAGGTGTTCCGGGTGGCCGAGCCCGGGGCCACGGCCCTGGGCTCGGTCCGCCGGGCCTCCGACGAGCGCAGCGGCACTCCCGGTTTCGAGGAGGTCGGCATCGGCCGCGTCGACAACCCGCTCGGCGGCGAGGCGGCCGAGCTGGTGTACGCGTACGACCACGAGGAGTCCGGCGGCCGCCGCCGGGTCGTCGAGCGGGTCTTCACCGCGTCGGACGACCGCCTCTACGCGGTGCTGGTCGCCGCCCCCGAGAGCGACTGGCCGCGCCACGAGGAGATCCTCGACGTCGCCGTGACGCACTTCGACCCGTACGGCAGCCCGTTCTGACGGCAGGGGCGGCCCGGCGGCCGGGCCGCCCCGTGGTCAGCTCTTGAAGTCGCCCGGTGTGTAGTGGCCGGGGGTCAGCCGGCCGGTGACGCCGAAGCGGTTCCAGGCGTTGATCACGGTGATCGCCGCGATCAGCTGGGCCAGCTCGGTCTCCTCGAAGTGCTTCGACACCTCCGCGTACACCTCGTCCGGGACGAAGCCGTCGGTGAGCACGGTGACCGCCTCGGTCAGCGCGAGCGCCGCCAGCTCCTTCTCCGTGTAGAAGTGCCGCGACTCCCGCCAGGCACTGAGCTGGATGATCCGCTCGGCGGACTCGCCCGCCGCGAGCGCGTCCTTGCTGTGCATGTCCAGGCAGAACGCGCACTGGTTGAGCTGCGAGGCGCGGATCTTCACCAGCTCGACCAGGACGGGGTCCAGGCCCTGGCGGGCGGCGATGTCGAGCCGGACCATCGCCTTGTAGACGTCCGGGAGCAGCTGGGAGACGGAGATCCGCTGCGGCTCCTCGGGGGCGAGGTCGGCGGGGGTGTGGTGGTGGCTGTGCGATGGGGTCATGGAGACGACGCTACGGCCCCGATGGCCCCCCGGTATGGTCCATTGGCATGACGGATTCCTGGGCCACTTTCGGCGCGGACCTGCATCTGGAACCGGTCGGCCAGGGGCTGCGCAGCGGGCTGATGGGGGCGCTGCGCGAGGCGGTGCGCACCGGCCGCCTCGCCCCCGGCACCCGGCTGCCCTCCTCCCGGGCGCTCGCCGCCGACCTGGGCGTCGCCCGCAACACGGTCGCCGACGCCTACGCCGAACTGGTCGCCGAGGGCTGGCTCACCGCCCGCCAGGGCTCGGGGACCCGGGTCGCCCAGCGGTCCGCGCCGCGCCGCACGGACCCGGCGGCGGCCCCCGCCCGGCCGGCCAGGTCCGGCGCCGGGTACGACCTGAAGCCCGGCACCCCCGACCTGTCCGGTTTCCCGCGCACCGCCTGGCTCAAGGCCGCCCGCAAGGCGCTCACCGCCGCGCCCGACGAGGTCTTCGGCTACGGCGACCCGCAGGGCCGCGTCGAACTGCGCACCGTGCTGGCCGAGTACCTGGCACGGGCCCGCGGCGTGTACGCCGACCCGGAGCGCATCGTCATCTGCGCCGGCTTCGCCCACGGTGTCGCGCTGCTGGGCCGGGTGCTGCGCCGCCGCCGGGTCCGGGAGATCGCCGTCGAGTCGTACGGCCTCGACCTCCATACGAACCTCCTCACCGACGCCGGACTGCGCACCCCGTGCCTGCCGCTGGACGAACACGGCTCCCGCACCGGCGACCTGTCCGCACTGCGCGGCGCGGGGGCGGTCCTGCTGACCCCGGCGCACCAGTTCCCCACCGGCGTACCGCTGCACCCGGACCGGCGGGCCGCCGCCGTCGACTGGGCCCGCTCCACCGGCGGGCTGATCCTGGAGGACGACTACGACGGGGAGTTCCGGTACGACCGGCAGCCGGTGGGCGCGCTCCAGGGCCTCGACCCGGAACGGGTGGTCTATCTCGGCACCGCCAGCAAGTCGCTGGCCCCGGGGCTCCGGCTGGGCTGGATGGTGCTGCCCCGGCACCTTGTCGGCGAGGTGATGGCGGCGAAGGGCATGGCCGACCGGGTCTCCGGCTCGCCCGACCAGCTGACCCTCGCGGAGTTCATCGCCTCGGGGGCGTACGACCGGCACGTGCGCTCCATGCGGCTGCGCTACCGCCGACGCCGCGACCAGCTCGTCGCGGCGCTCGCGGACCGCGCGCCGGGCATCGAGGTCAGCGGGATCGCGGCCGGGCTGCACGCGGTCCTCGAACTCCCGGCGGGCGCCGAGCGCTCCGTGATCCAGGCGGCGGCCTTCCAGGGCCTCGCGCTGGAGGGCCTGTCCCGCTACCGCCACCCGGACGCCCCGGCCACCCGCGACGCCCTGGTGATCGGCTACGGCTCGCCCTCCGAGAGCGCCTGGGCGGGCGCGCTGGACGCCCTGTGCCGGGTGCTGCCGTAGGCCCCGGCCGAACCCTTCGCGGAACGCAGGTTTCGCATCGGCCATGCGTCGAACTAGTCTGACAAGAGGTCCGGTTGCGGAGACGCGGCCAGGACCTGAACACGTATCACGGGGGAGAACCAGGACATGGCCATACGAAGGCTGAGGTCGAGCACGGTCGTGCTCGGCGGCATGGGGCTGCTCGCCCTGACGATCACGTCCTGCGGCTCGGAGCCGGACAAGCGCTGCGCCGACCGCACGACCCAGAAGACCCTGCCCAGCTCCGAATGCCGCAGCGGCGGCAGCGGTTCGTACTACTACGGCGGCAAGAGCGACAGCGGCAAGGTGCAGGGCGGCAGCTTCGACAAGTCCGCGGTCGACCGCGGCGGCTTCGGCTGCTCCGGCTCCGGCGGCGGCTGACCGCCGTGGAACGCCGCACGATCGAGCCGAGGCCCGGCTGGCAGGAGACCGTCGAGGCGCAGGGGGTCGTCTACCCGCTCACCCGCTACCCCGACGACTCGCTGCGTCCGTACTGGGACGAGAGCGCCTACTACGTCTTCTCGCTGCCCGAGGTCGAGGCGCTGGAGGAGGTCGTCGAGGAACTGCACACGATGAGCCTGGCCGCCGCCGCGCACATCGTCGAGCACGACCGGTTCGCCGACCTCGGCATCACCGACCCGCGGCTGGCCGGGCTCGTCGCCGAGTCCTGGCGCCGCCGCGCCGAACTGCCGTCCGTGTACGGGCGGTTCGACCTGCGATACGACGGCAGCGGCCCGGCCAAGCTGCTGGAGTACAACGCCGACACCCCGACCTCACTGGTGGAGGCGGCGAGCGCGCAGTGGTTCTGGATGGAGGACCGGTTCCCCGGGGCCGACCAGTGGAACTCCCTGCACGAGCGGCTCGTCGACGCCTGGAAGCGGCAGGCGCCCCTGCTGCCGCCGGGCCCGCTGCACTTCGTCCACTCGGAGGGCGACGAGATCGGCGAGGACCTGATGACGGTCGCGTATCTGCGCGAGACCGCCGACCAGGCCGGGCTGGAGACGCACGCGCTGTCCGTCGAGGAGATCGGCTGGGACCGGCTCTCGGGCCGGTTCGTCGACGACCGGCTGCGCTTCATCCGCAGCTGCTTCAAGCTCTACCCCTGGGAGTGGCTGGCCACGGACCGCTTCGGCCCGCAGGTCCTGGACACCCTCGACAACGGCGGCGGCTCGGGCACCACCTGCTGGATCGAGCCCGCCTGGAAGATGCTGCTCTCCAACAAGGCGCTGCTGGCGATCCTCTGGGAGCTGTACCCCGGCCACCCGAACCTGCTGCCCGCCTACCTCGACGGACCGCGCGAGCTGGCCGGACCCGGCGGGGCGGGGTACGTCTCCAAGCCGCTGCTCGGCCGCGAGGGCGCCGGAGTCGACCTCCACGGGCCCGGCTCCCCGCCCGTCCCGCGCGACGAGCCGTGCTGCTACCAGGAGCTGGCTCCGCTGCCCGAGATCGACGGCAACCGGGTGGTGCTCGGCGCGTGGACCGTCGAGGGCGAGGCGGCGGGGCTCGGTATCCGGGAGTCGGCGGGGCCGGTCACGGACGAGTACGCCCGCTTCCTGCCCCACGTCATCCTCTGAATCCTCCGGTGGGATCCGCGTCCTACCGGGCGCTCAGCACCGTACGCAGCCGGTCCAGGCCCCAGTCCAGGTCCTCCTTGGAGATCACCAGCGGCGGGGCGATCCGGATCGTCGAGCCGTGGGTGTCCTTCACCAGCACTCCCTCCTCCATCAGCTTCTCGGAGATCTCCCGGCCGGTGCCCAGCGCCGGAGCGATGTCCACCCCCGCCCACAGCCCCCGGCCGCGCACCGCCTCCACCGCGCCGCCGCCCGTCAACAGGCCGAGCTCCCGGTGCAGATGGTCGCCCAGCTCGGCCGCCCGCTGCTGGTACTCGCCGGTCCGCAACATCGCGACCACCTCCAGCGCCACCGCGCACGCCAGCGGGTTCCCGCCGAACGTGGAGCCGTGCTCGCCGGGCCGGAACACCCCCAGCACGTCCGCCGACGAGACCACCGCCGAGACCGGCACCACGCCGCCGCCCAGCGCCTTGCCGAGCACGTACATGTCCGGCACCACACCCTCGTGCTCCAGCGCGAACGTCTTCCCGGTCCGGCCCAGACCCGACTGGATCTCGTCCGCGATGAACAGCACGTTCCGCTCGCGGGTCAGCTCCCGTACGCCCGGGAGATAGCCGGCCGGCGGCACCAGCACCCCCGCCTCGCCCTGGATCGGCTCGATCAGCACCGCCACGGTGTTCTCGGTCATCGCCTCCCGCATCGCGGTGAGATCCCCGTACGGCACGATCTCGAAGCCCGGGGTGTACGGGCCGAAGTCGGCCCGCGCCTCCGGGTCGGTGGAGAAGCTGACGATCGTCGTCGTACGGCCGTGGAAGTTGTCCGAGGCCACGATGATCTTGGCCATCCCGTCCGGCACGCGCTTGACCCGGTAGCCCCACTTGCGGGCGGTCTTCACCGCGGTCTCCACGGCCTCCGCCCCGGTGTTCATCGGCAGCACCGTCTCCATGCCGCACAGGGCCGCCAGCTCGGTACAGAAGTCGGCGAACCGGTCGTGGTAGAAGGCCCGGGACGTCAGCGTGACGCGTTCCAGCTGGGCCTTGGCCGCGTCGATGAGGCGGCGGTTGCCATGGCCGAAATTGAGCGCCGAGTACCCGGCGAGCATGTCGAGGTAGCGGCGGCCCTCCACATCGGTCATCCAGGCGCCCTCGGCCGAGGCCACGACGACCGGCAGCGGGTGGTAGTTGTGCGCACTGTGCGCCTCGGCGGAGGCGATGGCGTTTTCCGTGGTCGACACGGGATCTCCGTTCGTCGTGCGGCTGGGCGGCGGGTGGTGCCCACTTTGTATCGTCGGCCGGGACCCGCGCCGGGAAACCTTCATCCGGCGGCGCGCCCGCCGTCGTACGCCGGGCGCGCCGGAATGTGGGGTTCGTCTCAGGCGTGCGCTCCCGTGCTCCGGGACCGTGCGGTGACGCGCCCTTCCCGCCCCGCACCGGCTGCCGGAGATGCCCGGGGCACCTGAGACAATGGGGCCATGGCCTCTGATCGCCCCTCGCTCCCCACCGACCAGCCGCAGACGGGCCGCACCGGTGCGGCCGCCCGTCCGCGCGTGCTCTCCGGGATCCAGCCCACCGCAGGCTCGTTCCACCTCGGCAACTACCTGGGCGCGGTGCGCCAGTGGGTGGCGCTGCAGGAGAGCCACGACGCCTTCTACATGGTCGTCGACCTCCACGCGATCACGGTCCCGCAGGACCCCGCCGAGCTGCGGGCCAACACCCGGCTCGCGGTGGCGCAGCTGCTGGCGGCCGGTCTGGACCCTGAGCGCTGCACGCTCTTCGTCCAGAGCCATGTGCCCGAGCACGCCCAGCTCGGCTGGGTGATGAACTGCCTCACCGGCTTCGGCGAGGCCTCCCGCATGACGCAGTTCAAGGACAAGTCCGCCAAGCAGGGCGCCGACCGGGCCACCGTCGGCCTCTTCACCTACCCGGTGCTCCAGGTCGCCGACATCCTGCTCTACCAGGCGAACCAGGTCCCGGTGGGCGAGGACCAGCGCCAGCACATCGAGCTGACCCGCGACCTCGCCGAGCGCTTCAACGGCCGGTACGGCCAGACGTTCACCGTTCCCGCGCCGTACATCCTCAAGGAGACGGCGAAGATCTTCGACCTCCAGGACCCGGCGGTCAAGATGAGCAAGTCGGCCTCCACGCCGAAGGGCCTCATCAACCTCCTCGACGACCCGAAGGCGACCGCCAAGAAGGTGAAGAGCGCCGTCACCGACACCGACACGGTGATCCGCTTCGACGTGGAGAAGAAGCCGGGCGTCAGCAACCTGCTCACGATCCTCTCCACGCTCTCGGGCAGCCCGGTGGAGGATCTGGAACGCAGTTACGAGGGGAAGGGTTACGGCGCGCTGAAGACCGACCTGGCCGAAGCCATGATGGAATTCGTCACTCCCTTCCGGGTCCGTACCCAGGAATATCTGGACGACCCGGAGACGCTGGACTCCATCCTGGCCAAGGGAGCGGAGAAGGCCAGGGCCGTTGCCGCGGAGACGCTGGCACAGACGTACGACCGGATGGGCTTCCTGCCCGCGAAGCACTGAGTCCAAGGGCCCTGGCGAGATCATGGCCGCAGGGGTCACACTTGCGGCGGAACGCGCGGGCCGGACACCCGGCCCGCGCGGCATGACCGAAAACCGACCATCGACGACGGAGGAGAACGACGTGGGGACCGTAACGCTCGGCGTTTCGATCGCGGTCCCGGAGCCCTACGGCAGCCTGCTCCAGGAACGCCGCGCGAGCTTCGGGGACCCTGCCGCCTACGGCATTCCCACCCACGTCACCCTGCTCCCGCCGACGGAGGCGGACGCGGCGGACCTGCCCGCGATCGAGGCGCATCTCGAAACGATCGCCACGGCCGGCCGCCCGTTCCCGATGCGGCTCTCCGGCACCGGCACCTTCCGCCCGCTCTCCCCGGTCGTCTTCGTCCAGGTCGTCGCGGGCGCCTCGGCCTGCTCCTGGCTCCAGAAGCGGGTCCGGGACGCCTCCGGGCCCCTGGTCCGCGAGCTCCAGTTCCCGTACCACCCGCACGTCACCGTGGCCCACGGCATCTCCGAGGAGGCCATGGACCGGGCCTACGAGGAGCTCGCCGACTACGAGGCCGCCTGGACCTGCGGCTCCTTCGCGCTGTACGAGCAGGGCCCGGACGCCGTCTGGCGCAAGCTCCGCGACTTCCCCTTCGGCGGAGGCGGCGGCGCGCCCGCCGTCCCCGCCCAGGGCGGCTACACCATCGAGGCGTCGTCCTCGGCCCCGTCGCTGCGGCCCTGAGCGCCCCGACGTAGCCCGACGGACCGGACCGGCGGCTCAGACCGGCAGACGCCGGAACAGCGGGCGCGGCACGTGCCGCAGCGCCGCCATCACCACCCGCAGCGAGCCGGGCACCCACACGGTCTCCGAGCGCCGCCGCAGCCCCGTGACGATCGCCGCCGCGACCTCCTCGGGTCCCGTCGCGAGCGGCTGCTCCGGCAGCCCCGCCGTGGCCCGCGTCCGGACGAACCCCGGCCGGACCACCATCACCTGCACCCCGGTCCCCTGGAGCGCGTCGCCGAGGCCCTGGGCGAACGCGTCGAGCCCCGCCTTGCTGGAGCCGTAGATGAAGTCCGCGCGCCGGGCGCGCTCCCCGGCCACCGAGGACAGCACCACCAGCGAACCGTGCCCCTGCGCCTGCAGTGCGCCGGCGCACACCAGCCCGGCGGAGACCGCCCCCGTGTAGTTGGTCTGGGCGACCCGGACGGCGGCCATCGGCTCCTCCTCGTCCCGCGCCTGATCGCCGAGGACCCCGAACGCCATCAGCACCACGTCGACGTCGCCCTCGGCGAAGACCTTGCCGAGGGTGACCTCGTGGGAGGCGGAGTCCAGCGCGTCGAAGTCGACGGTGTGCACCTCGGCCCCGCGCCCGCGCAGTTCGGCGGCGGCCGCGTCCAGGGCGGGGGAGGGGCGCCCGGCCAGCCAGACGCGGCGGGTGCGCAGGGCGATCAGTCGGCGGGCGGTGGCCAGGGCGATCTCGGATGTGCCGCCGAGGACGAGCAGGGACTGCGGGGCGCCAAAGGCATCCTTCACGGAAAGCTCCTGGTCAGATGGGGTGGGATTCATGTGGGGCGGGTCAGGGTCCCAGTCGGCGCGACAAATCCGAGCGGAACGCTCCCGCCGGGTCGAGACGCGCCCGCAGCTCCCGGAACTCCGCCAGCCGCGGGTACATCGCGGCCGCCGTCTCCGGTCGCGTCCGGGAGTCCGTCGCCAGACAGACCCGGCCCCCGGCGGCGGCCACCTCCTCGTCGACACCGTCCAGGAAACGGCTCAGGCCGGGCAGGGCCGCGGGCAGATCCAGCTCCAGGGACCAGCCGGGCGCGGCGAACGACAGCGGGCCGGGGTCCGCCGCCCCGAACCGCTGGAGGACGGCCCGCACGGCGGGGCTCCGGCGCGCCGCGATCCGGCGCACCACCCGGTGCAGGGTCTCCTCCTGGCCGTATCCGACGGTGAACCGGTAGCGCACCAGGCCGCCCCGGCCGTAGAGCGCGCGTACGTCCGGGAGGGCGTCCGACGCGTGGAAGAAGGCGGGGACGGGGCGCAGCTCACCGGTCCGCGCGCGGGGCGCGCCGCGGTAGCGGACCTCGTTGCACAGGGCGGCGGCCGCCGGGCCGAGCAGGCTCCCTGGCAGCGGCGGGAAGCCGGGGAAGGGGGACCTCCCCGGCGCCCCTCCGGAGCGCGGGGACCATCGAGTGCGCCCCGCGTGCGCCGGGCGCATATCGGGGGTCGCGTGCTCCCCCCGGGTGAGGACCCCGCGCCCGGCCGCCCGGCCCCGGGCCATCAGGTCGACCCAGGCGGAGGCGTACGGCAGCCGGTCGCCGCCCGCGGTGAAACGGGCCAGCAGATCGTCCAGGTCCCCGGCGCGCTCGGTGGAGACCGACATCAGCCCCGTGGTGACGCGCCGGAGGCGGAGCGTGGCGCCCAGGATCACTCCGGTCAGCCCGAGGCCCCCGGCGGTCGCGTCGAAGAGGGCGGTGCCCGGCAGCACCGTACGCACCTCGCCGTCGGCGGTGAGCAGCTCCAGGGCGCTCACGTGCCGGGCGAACGACCCCGCCCGCCGGTGGTCGAGCCCGGGCAGATCGGAGGCGATCGCCCCGCCGACCGTGACCTTGCCGGTCCCCGGCAGGACCGGCGGCAGCCAGCCCAGCGGCAGCAGGACCCGCAGCAGCCGCTCCAGGCTCACCCCCGCCTCGCAGCGCACCACGCCGGCGGCGGCGTCCACCCCGCCGATCCGGGCCAGGCCCGCCAGGTCGAGCACCGAGCCGCCCGCGTTCTGCGCCGCGTCCCCGGGCGACCGCCCCAGCCCGCGCGCGATGACGCCCCGGGGCCCGCGCCCCCGGACGACGGCGGCGGCCTCCTCATAGCCACGGGGGCGGAACCGCACGGCGGTCGTCGGGGCGGTGCGGCCCCAGCCGGTCAAGGACACCGTGTCGACGGACATGGGGGTGACCGTATCGTCCCGGAAATCCGCTTTGCGGCATTGGTGAATTCGCTCACCGGAACGGGTGATGGAGTGAGTGTCAGCGCATGGTGACGGGGATCCGCCGGGCGCGTCCGGGAGAGTCCGGGGCGGGCCGCTGGTGTTCCGGGCTCAGGAGGGTACGCGTGACGTCATGGACTGGCTCAAGAAACTCCCGGTGATCGGGCCCCTGGTCGCCCGGCTGATGGAGACGCACGCCTGGCGTTCCTACGAGCGGCTGGACCGGGTCCACTGGGCCAGGCTCGCGGCGGCGATCACCTTCATCAGCTTCCTCGCCCTCTTCCCGCTGATCGCGGTCGGCGCGGCGATCGCCGCCGCCCTGCTGAGCGACAAGCAGCTCGACACCATCAAGGACAAGCTCGCCGACCAGGTGCCCGGCATCTCCGACCAGCTCGGCATCGACGGTCTGGTGGCCAACGCGGGCACGGTCGGCCTGGTGGCCGGTGCGCTGCTGCTGTTCACCGGCGTCGGCTGGGTCGGCTCGCTGCGCGAATGCCTGCGCGCGGTCTGGGAACTGGACGACGTCCAGGAGGCCAACCCCGTCGTCGCCAAGGTGAAGGACGCCGTGCTGCTGGTCGGACTCGGCGGCGCGGGGCTCGCCACCCTGGCGGTCTCCACCGTCGGTTCGACGGCGGTGGGCTGGACCGCAGACCAGATCGGCATCCCCGAGGGCGGGGCCGGCGGCATCCTGCTGCGGGTGGCCGCGCTGGCGGTCGCGGTCGTCGCCGACTTCCTGCTGCTGCTCTATCTGCTGACCCTGCTGCCCGGCGTGGAGCCGCCCCGGCGGCGGCTGGTGGTCGCGGCCCTGCTCGGGGCGGTCGGCTTCGAACTGCTCAAGCTGCTGCTCGGCAGCTATATGCGGGACGTGGCGGGCAAGAGCATGTACGGGGCGTTCGGCGTGCCGATCGCCCTGCTCCTGTGGATCAACTTCACCGCGAAGCTGCTGCTGTTCTGCGCCGCGTGGACGGCCACCGGGAGCAAGGAGGAAGAGGGCGTGGGGCAGCCGGACGAGGAGCCCGAGGTGGAGCAGAAGGCCGCCGGGGCCGAGGCGCCCGGCGGCTCGACCCGCGCCTAGGCCTTGTCTGCGGGCTTCTCCGCGCCCTCGCCGCCGGAGGCGGCCGGCTCGGCCGCCTCCGGCGCGTCCTTCGTCTCCGGCGCGTCTGCCGCCGGCGCGGTGCGGCCGCCCAGGCCCGCCAGCGGCCAGCGGCGGTTGACCAGGTACACCGCGGCGGCCACGACCACCAGCAGTCCGCCGATGATCGCCAGGGCGACCCCGACCCCGCTGGAACCCTTCGCCGCGGAGGCGTGCGCGGCCTCCGCCTGGCCCCCCGTGCCCTGGTCCGCGCCGGCGGCGGGCGCCGCGCCCTTGCCGCCGGTCGAGGTGCCGGTGTCCACGGACTTCGGCGGCACCAGCTGGCCGACCGGGGTCACCTTGCCGCTGGCGGCGAAGCCCCAGTCGAGCAGGTGGGCGGCCTCCTTGTAGACGGCGTGGCTCTCCTCCGCCGACGGGTTCATCACCGTGACCAGGAGGACCTTGCCGTTGCGCTCGGCGACGCCGGTGAAGGTGTTGCCCGCGTGGGTGGTGTAGCCGTTCTTGACGCCCGCGATGCCCTTGTACGGATCCACGCCGATGTCCCCGGTGATCAGCCGGTTGGTGTTCTGGATCTCGAAGGACTCGCGCTTCTTCCCCTTCTTCTTCTCACCGGGGAAGTCGGCCGACGCGGTCGCCGCGTACTCGCGGAAGTCCTTCTTCTGCATCCCGCTGCGGGCGATCAGCGTCAGGTCGTACGCGCTGGAGACCTGGCGCGGTGCGTCGTACCCGTCCGGCGAGACCACCACGGTGTCCAGGGCCTGCAGCTCCTCCGCGTGCTTCTGCATCGCGGCCACCGTCTGCGGGACACCGCCGTACATCTCGGAGAGGACGTGCACCGCGTCGTTGCCCGACCGCAGGAACACCCCGAGCCACAGGTCGTGGACCGTGTAGGTGTGGTCCTCCTTGATGCCGACCAGGCTGCTGCCCTCGCCGACCCCCGCCAGCTCGCTCTCCGACACCTTGTGGGTCTGGGTGGGCTGGAGCGCGGGCAGCACCGTGTCGGCGAAGAGCATCTTCAGAGTGGAGGCCGGCGGCAGCCGCCAGTGCGCGTTGTGCGCCGCCAGGACGTCCCCGCTCTCCGCGTCCGCGACGATCCACGACCGGCCCGACAGCTTCTTCGGCAGCACCGGCGCCCCCGCGCCCAGGTTGACCTGGGTGCCGGCCTTGCCGAGCTGCTCCCCGCCGAGACTGGACATCGTGCTCGGCGGCTTCGGCTGTTTGTCGTCGCTCTTGTCCTTGTCGGCCGCTACGGCCGGACTGAGGACGAAACCGGACAACAAGGCGGCGGATGTGACCGTGAGGGCGATCTTTTTCAGAGCAGGCACGGTCGGAAACGTACAGGGCGAAGTTGGGGATGCGGAGCCGGACCGGCTGACCCGCCGCAGGGAACGCCAGGACGGCCCCGTTCGGACGCCACCCCGGAGGAGGGGGCCCAGGGACGACGGCGATACTGGACCCATGAAGCTCAGCCGCCGCGTGTCCTGGTTCCTGCTCGCGTTCGGGGTGTGGAGCTGGTTCATCTGGATCACTTTCGTCAAAAATCTGTGGCAGGACGGCAGTGGCCTCGCCTTCGACGACGCGGGTGATCCGACCGGCTACTTCTGGGTGCACCTGCTGCTCGCCATCACGTCCTTTCTTCTGGGGACGGCGGTCGGCGTGATCGGGTTGCGCGGAGTCCGGGCTTTGCGCGACACACGCGCATGACGACGGGAACATGGGGAAGCTCGGATGGCTGCAGTGGTCTTCGCTCTCGTGGGGCTCGTGGTGCTGGCGCTGCTCGGCGCCGTGCACCGGTATGTGTGGCGGCGCTTCGTCGGTGACACGACGGAGCCAGGCAGCCGGCTGCGCCGGGCGGGCACCGTCGCCGCCTTCGTCCTGCCCCTGCTGAGCGTCGGCGCCATGACGTCCGGCCGGGTGGGCGCCCCCTTCTGGCTCCAGCAGGTGCTGGCCTGGCCGGGCTTCCTGTGGCTGGCCTGCCTGCTCTATCTGACGCTGGCGCTGCTCGTGGGCGAGGTCGTACGCCCGGTGCTCCTGCGGGTCCTCGCCCGGCGTGACGCGGCACGGGCCGGGGCGGAAAGCGGAACGCCTTCCGGAACCCCCGCGGAGACTTCCGGCATCCCCACGGAGGCCCCGGACGAGACCCGTCCCCGCACCGAAGAGCTGGTGACGTCCGGTTCCGCCGGGGCCTCCGCCCCGTCGGAAGCGGTGGCGCGTACGGCATCCGACGCTTCCGGCCGCGTGGCGGAACCGGAAACGGAACCCGCTGCGGAACCGGCAGCCACCACCCACGCGCCCGCCCTCGCCCCCCACCCCTCCCGTCGGCTCTTCGTCTCCCGGGTCGTCGGCGGCGCGGCGGCCGCCGCGGGGCTCGCGACCGTCGGGTACGGCGCGTACGGCGTGCTGCGCGGGCCCAGCGTCAAGCGGATCACCGTCCCGCTGGCCAAACTGCCCCGCGCCGCCCACGGCTTCCGGATCGCCGTGGTCAGCGACATCCACATCGGCCCGATCCTCGGCCGCGCCCACACCCGCCGGATCGTCGACACGATCAACGCGACCTCGCCCGACCTGGTCGCCGTCGTCGGCGACCTCGTCGACGGGTCCGTCGCGGACCTCGGCTCCGCCGCCGAACCGCTGGCCGCCCTGCGCGCCCGGCACGGCAGCTACTTCGTCACCGGCAACCACGAGTACTTCTCCGGCGCCGCGGAGTGGATCGATCACGTCCGCGAACTCGGTCTCGTCCCGCTGGAGAACGCCCGGGTCGAGATCGAGGGCTTCGACCTCGCCGGCGTCAACGACATCGCGGGCGAGACCGAGGGGCAGGGGCCCGACTTCGGCCGCGCGCTGGGCGCCCGGGACCGGGGCCGCGCCGCCGTCCTGATGGCCCACCAGCCGGTCGTCATCCACGACGCCGTCGAGCACGGGGTCGACCTGCAGCTCTCCGGCCACACCCACGGCGGTCAGCTCTGGCCCGGCAACTACCTCGCCGAGCTGGCCAACCCCACCGTCGCCGGCCTCGAACGCTACGGAGACACCCAGCTCTTCGTCTCGCGCGGCGCGGGCGCCTGGGGCCCGCCCGTCCGGGTGGGCGCCCCGTCCGACATCACCGTCGTGGAGCTGGCCTCCCGTCAGGCATAGCAGGGTTGCGGGTGCGACGGTCCGGAGCCCTCCGGCCCTTCATCATGAAATCCACACCGAAGCGTCACCGTCAGCTACGGAAACCCGCAGGTGGGAGACGCGAAACAGCCTTTTCGGACAGGGCTTCCCGCCCGTGTCCAATAAAAGGCTGTGAGCGCCCCATTTACTCTTCCAGATGTGAAAATCGTGTGATTGGGTAAGCGCGAACATGCGGCGACGTGCGCGTCACAAACGCGACCGCCGTGGTGGGGCTGTTAAGGGAGAGCACGGCAATGCGGTCGGTCCGGGTACGGATTCTCGCGATTCTCGCGGTATTGGTCATAGCGGGCGTCGGTGCCTGGCAACTGCTCCCGTCGGGGGAGGCGAAGACCGACGCGATCACGGTCGGAACGTCGGACGTCGTCACCTCGCTCGACCCGGCCGGCGCCTACGACGCGGGCTCCTGGGCGATCTACAGCAACATCTACCAGTCGCTGATGACGTTCAAGCCCAACGCCGTCACGCCGGAGCCGGACGCCGCCGAGAGCTGCGGGTTCGTCGGGCAGAAGCTCCAGACGTACCAGTGCAAGCTCCGTGACGACCTGACCTTCTCCAACGGCCGCAAGATCACCGCCGAGGACGTCAAGTACTCCTTCGACCGGATCTTCCGGATCAAGTCGGAGGTCGGCCCCGCGGGTCTCTTCCCGACCCTCAAGACGGTGACGACCGAGGGCCGCACGATCACGTTCAACCTGTCCGCCAGGGACGCGACCTTCCCGCAGAAGATCGCGACCGGCGCCGCCGCGATCGTCGACCCCACGAAGTACCCCGAGGACAAGCTCCGTGCGGGCAACCAGGTCGACGGCTCCGGCCCGTACGTCCTCAAGTCGTACGAGTCCGGGAACCGTGCCGAGCTGGTGCCGAACCTGAAGTACCGGGGCGCGCTCAAGAAGACCGGCGAAGCGGTCAACATCCGCTACTTCAAGACCTCCGAGGAACTGCAGACGTCCTGGGACAACGACGAGGTGGACATCGCCCACCGCCAGCTGCCGTCCGAGACGCTCGCCGACCTCAACGTCAACGACCCGGACGTGCGGGTGACCGAGGCGGCCAGCGCCGAGATCCGCAACATCATCTTCAACTCCCGGGAGAACTCGCCGTTCGGGGAGAAGGAGGTCCGCCAGGCCGTCGCCGCGCTCCTCGACCGGGGCCCGCTGGTCCGGAACGTCTACCAGGGCACCGTCGACCCGCTGTACTCGCTGATCCCCACCGGCTACATCGGGCACAGCACCCCGTTCTTCGACGCCTACCCCTCCGCCGACCCGGCGCGCGCCAAGCAGCTGCTGGAGCAGGCCGGGGCGCAGACGCCCGTCGCCATCGACTTCGCCTACCGCGAGGGCGACATGTACACCAAGGAGACCGCCGAGCTGCGCCGTCAGCTGGAGAAGGACGGGCTGTTCAAGGTCTCGGTCCAGGCCGTGGAGTGGACGAAGTACCAGAAGGAGTACGCGGCCGGTAAGTACGACATGTACACCGTCGGCTGGTTCCCCGACTTCCCGGACCCCGACACCTTCAGCCAGCCGCTCGTCGGCACCGGCAACGTCCTGCACAGCGGCTACTCCAGCAAGAAGATGGACCAGCTGATCGCCGCCACGCAGCAGTTCAGCGACCGCAGCCGCACCTCGAACGACTTCAAGGAGATGCAGGCGCTCGTCGGCGAGGACGTCCCACTGCTGCCGCTGTGGCAGAAGAAGGACTACGTCGTCGCCAAGTCCGAGGTCGCCGGGTCCCAGTACCTCTCCGACGGCACCGGCACCTGGCGCCTGTGGGAACTGGCCTGGATCTGACGGGTCCGCCCCCGGCCGACGGCCGGGGGCACCGCTTCCGTCGGACTCCGGTCCGACGTCAGTCCGACGGCCGGGGCCCCGCCCCGGCCGTCGCCGTACCCGTGCCGGCACCCGGCAGGAACTCCACCAGCAGCCCGTGGACCTGCCGCACCAGCGGGCGCAGTACCCGGAACCGGGAGAGCGCGATGGCCCGGGCGGCGATCGGTGCGGTGCGCTCGACGAGCCGACGGCTGCGCTCGGCGCCCTCGCTGCGGTCGTACACCCAGAAGAGCACCAGGCCCATCTGCATCAGCCACATCAACTGCGGCAGCAGCGGGGCCAGTTCCGGGTCGCTCTTGACGTCCGCCCCGGCGATGCAGCGCTCGTGGATGGAGATCGCCGCGTCGCGGGCGGCCGCCGACTCCTCCGAGAACGGGGAGAGCGGGCTGTCCGGATCGGCCGCGTTCTTGAAGAACTGGGCGGCGAAGCGGTGGTACGGCTCCGCCACGTCCAGCCAGCCCAGCAGCACGCCCCTGATCCGCACGGTCAGATCACGGTCGCCCTCCAGCACCGGCCGGACCGCCGTCGCGTGTTCGTCGGCGATCCGGTCGTAGAACCCCTGGACCAGGTGCTCCTTCGAGGCGAAGTAGTAGTAGGCGTTCCCGACCGAGACGCCCGCCTCCTGGGCGATGGCCCGCATGGTCGTCCGGTCGTAGCCCCGCTCCGCGAAGAGCCGGAGCGCCGTTTCGAGAATCAGCGTGCGGGTCTGCTCGCTCTTCGCGGCCTTGGCCGGCCTCTTCTCCTGCACGTTCTTCTCTTCCTTCACCACGGGCCCAAGGTTATCGGGGACCCCACGCGCCGCCGGGCGGGGCGGCGCACTCGCGGGCCCCGGGTGCGCAGGGCGGGACGGCCATCGAGCGGTAGCGGGCGGCGGCCAGCACGGTGCCCCGCGCGAAGGGCCGCCCGGCGGGGGTGGTCAGCCAGTGGGCGCGGGCGCGGTACTCGGCGAGCGCCCACAGGCAGACGATCCAGGCGGCCGTCTCCCGGTAGACCTGCCCCAGATCGCCGACCGCGGTGATCTCCTGGAGCGTCGCCGCATGGTCCAGCTCGGGGAACCGCCGCCGGGCCTCGGCCGATGCGGCGGGGACCAGATCCAGCGGCACGAGCTGCCGCTGCCGCTGGAGCCAGCCCCGCAGATGGACGCAGAGCGGGCACTGTGCGTCGTAGAGCACGGTGAGCCGCCGGACGGGGCCGGGCCAGGCAGCCCCCGTGGGCGCTGCCTCGGGCGCCTGGTCCGCCGGCTCGGTGGGCGCCGCCTCGGCCACCGGGCTCACCGGCCGGCCGCGGGGGCGGTCCACGGGCCCTGGGCCGCCGGCGGGGTCCAGCCCTGCGGCGGGACCGGCGGGGTCTGCTCGCGCTCCAGGGCGCTGCGGCGGCGGATCCGGCTGAGCACCCACACGTTGCCCAGATGCATCACGCCGAGCACCAGCAGGACGACGCCGACCTTCACCGAGAGGGCCTCGAACAGCTCGCGGGCGTCGGCCACCCCGTCGGCGTTCTTCAGATACAGCGTGACGAACCCGAGGTTCACCAGATAGAAGCCGACCACCAGCAGGTGGTTCACGGCGTCGGCGAGCTTCTCGTTCCCGTGCAGCACATCGGCGAGGAAGATCCGCCCGTTGCGGCTGAGCGTGCGGGCGACCCAGACGGTGAGCGCCACGCTGATCAGCAGGTAGATGACGTACGCGACAACAGTGAGGTCCATGCCCCACCCTCCCTTGAACGCGTTCAAAACTGCTCTTGGGCATGACTGTAGCCCCCTTCTTGAACATGTTCAAGAAGGGGGCTACAGGGGTGGGGTCAGAGGGTGGCGGCCCCGTCCGGATCCGTCAGCGCGTCCGCGATCTCCGCGCGCAAAGCCTCGCCGTGCAACGGCGTCAGCTCCGCGAGTGCCGTGTTCCACTCCGCGGCCGCGCTCTCCGCCGCCTCCCGCAGGCCCCGCTCCAGCGGGCCCCGGGCGAAGAGCAGGACCACCGCGCCCACCGGCCGCAGCAGCCACCGCCCGCGCACGCTCAGTACGACGGCGATCCGCCAGGAGCCGTCCTCGGCCGGGCGCGGGGTGAGGGTGAGACGCGCCTTGGCCAGCCGGTGCACCGCCCGCCCCGCCACCGGGGCGCGGGCGGCCGGGGGAGCGGAGGGCAGCCGGTCCACCGCCGCCCACCAGGCCGCCAGATCGGCCTTGGCGCGCCCCGAGAAGCGGTACAGCGAGCCGCCCCCGGGCTGATGCCCCGACAGGGAGAGCTCCACCGCGCGGGGCCTGCGGGGTCCGCTCAGCCGCAGCCCCACCTTCAGGGACAGGCCGTCCTCCACGACGAGGCTCTCCATCTCGACGGAGTGCGACGGCCGCCAGGCGCGCAGGACGACGGACGAGGGCGCCGCGGCGGAGTCACCCGCCCCGGACGCGCGCGCCGAGCCGTCGGCGGCCTCCGTGGGCGTAGCGGCCGTCCCGGGCGCCGCCGGGACCTCCCCGTACCGTGCCCCCGGCCGCAGATGGCGCCCCTTCAGCAGCCGCAGGCCATCCACCGCCCGCCCGTCGGCCAGCACCACCGCCCCGTCCGGGCCCTCCCGGGAGGCGTCGAGGAGGTCCACCAGCGCGTCGGCGGCCTCCTCGAACCAGCCCCGGTCCAGGGCCGCGACGGTGACCGTATGTGCGAAACGTGCCATGAGCGGGGCCCGTGGCTCAGATGCTCATGGAGCGGGCCTGGTTGAGCTGGCCCATGATCGCCGGGAAGGTGTGCGGCCCCATCGCCGGGATCATCGTCGAGTGGTGCCGGCCGCCACTGGTGACCGTGACCTGCACGAAGCCGGTGGTCCGCTTCTCCTTCATCAGCAGGAACAGGAGCCCGATCAGACAGAACAGCGCGAAGATGATCGCCAGCACGATCGCGTGCGCCGGGATCTTCTCCTCCGTACGCGACATGTCCGTCGCCGTCCACACCGCGCCCTTGAGCGGCATCGACCCGGACGGGGTGACGATCGCGTCGTTCATCACCGTGATGTCGCCGATCGACAGCACCGGCACCCCGCCCTGGCCCGGCACGCCCTGCGGCACCGGGAGGTACTGGCCGGGCATCGTCGGCTGACCGTGCTGGGGGTACCCGTAACCGGGCCCGGGCTGGGTCGCGGACTCCGGCAGAGGCTGCGGATAGCCGTACGCCGGAGCGCCGCCCGGGTTCGGATAGCCGTACGCCTGGCCGTCCGCGACGGTGGGCTGATGGCCCGGCTGCTGGGGCGGGCCCCACTTGTACGCGTCGTCCGCGTACGGATTCGGCTCGCTCACGACGATCCCCGTTCCTTCTCGGTCTTCAGCTCCGCTGAACGGTACCGCTCGCGCGGGCCCCGTGCAGCAACAGGCCCCGCCCCCGGCAGCGGTGAGGCTGCGGGGGCGGGGCCCGTCGGCGTAATCGGAGTTACGGGAAGGTCAGAAGCGACGCGTGATGAGCGCGCGCTTCACCTCCTGGATCGCCTTGGTGACCTCGATGCCACGCGGGCAGGCGTCCGTGCAGTTGAACGTGGTGCGGCAACGCCACACGCCGTCACGGTCGTTGAGGATCTCCAGGCGCTGCTCGCCGGCCTCGTCGCGCGAGTCGAAGATGAAGCGGTGCGCGTTGACGATCGCCGCCGGGCCGAAGTACTGCCCGTCGTTCCAGAACACCGGGCACGAGGACGTGCACGCGGCGCACAGGATGCACTTGGTGGTGTCGTCGAACCGCTCGCGGTCCTCGGGGGACTGCAGACGCTCGCGGGTCGGCTCGTTCCCCTTGGTGATGAGGAAGGGCATGACATCGTGGTACGCCTGGAAGAACGGGTCCATGTCGACCACGAGGTCCTTGAGGACCGTGAGGCCCTTGATGGCCTCGACCGTGATCGGCTTGTCCGGGTTGATGTCCTTGATCAGCGTCTTGCAGGCGAGCCTGTTCTTGCCGTTGATCCGCATCGCGTCGGAGCCGCAGATCCCGTGGGCGCAGGAACGGCGGAACGTCAGGGTTCCGTCGAGCTCCCACTTGATCTTGTGAAGGGCGTCGAGGACACGCTCCTTCGGGTCGATCTCGATCTGGAAGTCCTGCCACTGGGCCTCGTCCGACACCTCGGGGTTGAAGCGGCGGATCCGGAACGTGGCCATGATGAACGGCGAGTCGGCGAAGCCGGCCTCGGCCTTGTCGGTCTTGTCCAGGGTCGGGGTAGCCATCAGTACTTACGCTCCATCGGCTGGTAGCGGGTCGTCACGACCGGCTTGTAGTCGAGCCGGATCGACTCGGCGCCGTCGGCGGCCACCTCGCGGTACGCCATGGTGTGGCGCATGAAGTTGACGTCGTCGCGGTTGGGGTAGTCCTCGCGGTAGTGACCGCCGCGGGACTCCTTGCGGGCGAGCGCGGAGACCGCCATGACCTCGGCCAGGTCGAGCAGGTTGCCCAGCTCGATGGCCTCCAGCAGGTCGGTGTTGAACCGCTTGCCCTTGTCCTGGATGGACACGTTCAGGTAGCGCTCGCGCAGCTCGGCGATCTTGGCGACCGCCGTCTTGATGGTCTGCTCGGTGCGGAACACCATCACGTTGGCGTCCATGCACTCCTGGAGCTCCGTGCGCAGGTCCGCGACCCGCTCGGTGCCCGTCGAGTTGCGCAGCCGCTCGACCTGTTCGGCGACCAGCTGTCCCGGGTTCTCGGGCAGCTCGACGAAGTCGCTCTTCGTCGCGTACTCGGCGGCCGCGATGCCGGAGCGCTTGCCGAAGACGTTGATGTCGAGCAGCGAGTTGGTTCCCAGACGGTTGGCGCCGTGCACGGAGACACAGGCGACCTCGCCGGCGGCGTACAGGCCCGGGACGACGGTGGTGTTGTCGGCCAGCACCTCGCCCTCGACGTTGGTCGGGATGCCGCCCATGGCGTAGTGCGCGGTCGGCTGGATCGGGATCGGGTCCGTGTAGGGCTCGATGCCGAGGTACGTCCGCGCGAACTCGGTGATGTCCGGGAGCTTGGCGTCCAGCTGCTCCGGCGGCAGGTGCGTCAGGTCCAGGTACACGTGGTCACCGGCGGGACCGCAGCCGCGGCCCTCACGGATCTCCGTGTAGATGGAGCGCGATACGACGTCACGGGACGCGAGGTCCTTCATGACCGGCGCGTACTTCTCCATGAAGCGCTCGCCGTCCTTGTTGCGGAGGATGCCGCCCTCACCGCGGGCGCCCTCCGTCAGCAGGATGCCCATGCGCCAGATGCCCGTCGGGTGGAACTGGAAGAACTCCATGTCCTCCAGCGGCAGACCGCGCCGGTAGCAGGCGGCCTGGCCGTCACCGGTCAGGGTGTGCGCGTTCGACGTCACCTTGAAGAACTTGCCGGTGCCGCCCGAGGCGTAGATGACCGACTTCGCCTGGAAGACGTGGATCTCGCCCGTCGCCAGCTCGTACGCGACGACGCCGGCGGACTTCTTGACCCCGTCGACCTCGGTGATCAGCTGGTCCAGGACGTAGAACTCGTTGAAGAACTCCACGCCCTCCTTGACGCAGTTCTGGTACAGCGTCTGGAGGATCATGTGGCCGGTGCGGTCGCCCGAGTAGCAGGCGCGACGGACCGGGGCCTCACCATGGCTACGGGTGTGACCACCGAAGCGGCGCTGGTCGATCCTGCCCTCCGGCGTGCGGCCGAACGGCAGGCCCATCTTCTCCAGGTCGAGGACGGCGTCGATGGCCTCCTTCGCGAGGATCTCGGCGGCGTCCTGGTCGACCAGGTAGTCGCCGCCCTTGATCGTGTCGAAGGTGTGCCACTCCCAGTTGTCCTCCTCCACGTTGGCCAGCGCGGCGGCCATGCCGCCCTGCGCGGCGCCCGTGTGGGAGCGGGTGGGGTAGAGCTTCGTGAGCACGGCGGTGCGGCTGCGCTTGGTCGACTCGATGGCCGCGCGCATGCCGGCGCCGCCGGCGCCGACGATGACGGTGTCGTACTTGTGGATCTGCATGGTTTCCTCTGGTCCCTCTGTCCCGGCGCCTAGCGAATGTTCGGGTCGAAGGTGAAGATCACCAGCGTGCCCAGCAGGACGGTGAACACCGTGGCGGTGTACAGGAGCATCTTCAGCCAGAAGCGGGTGTTGTCCCGTTCGGCGTAGTCGTTGATGACCGTACGCAGGCCGTTGCCGCCGTGGAGCATGGCGAGCCACAGCATGATGAGGTCCCAGGCCTGCCAGAACGGCGAGGCCCAGCGGCCCGCCACGAAGGCGAAGCCGATCTTGGAGACGCCGCCGTCGAGCACCAGCTGGATCAGCAGGTGGCCGATGACGAGGACGGTCAGGAGGATGCCCGACAGGCGCATGAAGAGCCAGGCGTACATCTCGAAGTTGCCGCGGGAGGCCTTGGGCGTCTTGCCCGTGCGCTTGCGCGGGGGCTCGATCACCGGGGCCGGGTTGTCGACGTCATACAGGCTCACGCCCTCGACGTCGCCGATCGCGGCTGCGGAAGAAGTCTCGCTGGACATGGGCCTCAGCTCCCGAAGACGTCGCGTACGGCGTGACCGAGGACGGGGTACAGGGCCCCGACCATCAGCACGATCCAGATGCCCAGCACGGTCCAGAGCATCTGCTTCTGGAAGCGCGGGCCCTTGGCCCAGAAGTCCACGGCGATGATCCGGAGACCGTTCAGCGCGTGGAAGAGAATCGCGGCCACCAGGCCGTATTCGAGGAGCGCGACGATCGGCGTCTTGTACGTGGCCACGACGTCGTCGTAGGCCTCGGGGGAGACACGGACGAGAGCGGTGTCCAGGACATGTACGAACAGGAAGAAGAAAATGAGGACACCGGTGACTCGATGAGCCACCCACGACCACATGCCTTCCCGGCCGCGGTACAGCGTTCCAGCCGGCACGGAAGAACCCTCCGGGAGCGGGGATTGGGGTCGGCCGGCTTGACTGTCGGTCTGACCCGGCCGGGTACGGTCCACCGGCCCCGGCCATCGTAGCGACGCTTTGTCGGTTCGCTCGCGCCGGGGCCTCTGGTGTGATCAAAGTGGCAATCAAACAGGCACGTACGGGCTAGAGACTGCCTTGTCGGTCAGGCCCCGGAGGCCCGGCCCACCGCTACTGCCCGGGGCTCGCGGTCATCAGCTCGACGATCCGGCTCCGGGCGAGTCGGCGCAGCTCCTCGGCGGTCACCGCCCGCTCCTCGTCCACCTCGTGCGTCAGCCGGACCCGGATCCCGGCCAGCACCTGGTCCACGTGCTGGGAGGGCGCGTAGGCGTCCAGGCAGATCACGAAGGCGTGGCCGAACCTGCTCTCGTACGCCGCGTGCGCGGCCCGCAGCGCCAGATGGGCGGCGCGGGGCGCGTCGTGGTGCAGGCAGGGGGCGGGCTCCGCGGCCAGGGCCTCGGCGATGTCGCTGGGCGCGAGGTCGTAGCCCGCCTCGTCGGATGCGGCCAGTAGAGCGCCGAGATCGGGGTAGGGGCGGTGGGCGGCCATCCGGTGGGCCCAGCGCAGACTGCCGCAGCACTCCAGGAAGGCCGCCTCGGCGGCGGCGAAGGGAAGGCTGTTGAAATGGGCCAGGCCGACGGCATGATCGACCGGCGCCCCGGCGGCGGGCGGCACGGCCGACCGGCCGGCCGCGAGCGGGGCGTCGGCCGGGGCCGGGTGGCGCGGCTGCACGGGCACGGCCGACCGGCCGGCCGGGGGCGCGGATCGCTTCGGCAGGCCGGCGGGGGACTCGCTGGACCTGGACAGCGTGGACTCCTCGTATCAGTGACAGCTGTGACCCGGTGGGCCCTGTGATCCCGCGAAGGGCCCGCAGGGGTACGCGAAGGTCTTCCGTCCCTGAAAGACAGGCGGGAGCGCAAGGAGGTTGCGCGGGGTGGGAGTGAAGAGGGAGACGAATGTGCCGCAACGCTAACGAGACCGGTCGGCGGCCGTCCGACGGACCGCAGAAGAATCACCCGAACGGGAGAGTTTCGGAACCTGTGATGGACGTCTGACCTGCGTCGGCCGGGGTTCCGTCCGGTCGCCCGCCGTCCTCGATGGGCGAGGCCGCGGCAAAAATGCCAGCCTTGCACCCTATTCACTCGTTTCACCTGTCCTTGACCCCTCAACGGAGGAATCCGCCCGATGTCGCCCACGCGTGGTGCCCTTGTCACCGGCGCGGCTGTCACGGCCGCAGCCGCCGTCGTCCTCACCGTCGTCGTCTGGCCGGACGGATCCGGCAGCGGACCGTCCGGTGACACGGCGTCGCCCTCCGGAACCTCCGCCGAGGCCGCCGCCCCGTCGCCCTCCCGCAGCTACCCGATGTCCAGCACCCCGAGCACGATCCCCGCGGTGCGCGAGCACACCGCGGCCCGGGGGCCCCCGGGGGCACGGCGTGTGACACGGCGTCGCCCTCCGGAACCTCCGCCGAGGCCGCCGCCCCGTCGCCCTCCCGCAGCTACCCGATGTCCAGCACCCCGAGCACGATCCCCGCGGTGCGCGAGCACACCGCGGCCCGGGGGCCCGGCTGGCAGCCGGGCGGGGACAGCACCGTCGTCATCGCCAAGGGCAGCCAGGTGCTCGCCGACGAGGCGCAGCTGCTCGCCAAGGAGCTGAAGATCCGCTACCGAGGCGCCGAGCCGGCGCGGACGGGGGACGTCGAGCTGGCGCTCGGCGCCAAGGACGCGGGCCCCACCGAGTCGTACACGCTCACCGTGCGCGACCGGAAGGTGAAGATCACCGGCCCCGACGAGTCGGGCGTCTTCTACGGCACCCGTACGCTCAAACAGTCGCTCAAAGCGGACGGCACGGTCCCCGAGGGCGTCGTCAACGACCGGCCGGACCGGCCGCAGCGCGGGCTCAACCTCGACATCGCGCGCAAGCACTACAGCGCGGAGTGGATAGAGGACCGCATACGCGAGATGGGCGACCTCAAGCTCAACCAGCTCGGCCTGCACTTCTCCGACGACCAGGCCTTCCGGATCGAGTCGAAGTCCCACCCCGAGGTGGTCTCAGACGAGGCCCTCACCCAGGACGAGGTCCGCCGCATCGTCGGCCTCGCCAACAGCCGGCACATCGAGGTCGTCCCCGAGATCGACTCGCCCGGACACCTCGGCGCGGTGCTGGCCGCCCACCCCGACCTCCAGCTGCGCAACACCGCGGGCGTCGAGTCGAAGGGCTCCATCGACATCTCCAAGCCGGCCGCGGCCAAGCTGATCGACGAACTCCTGGAGGAGTACACCGAGCTCTTCCCGGGGCGGTTCTGGCACCTCGGCGCCGACGAGTACCAGGCGCTGACCGTCCAGAACCCCGCCGCCTCCTACCCCCAGCTCCAGCGGGCCGCCGAGGAGAGGCACGGCGCCGACGCCACCATCGAAGACCTGGCCACCAGCTGGCTGAACGACCGCGCGGACGTCGTCGTCCCCAAGGGCCGGACCGCGAAGGCCTGGAACGACGGGCTCTTCCGGGGCACGAAGGTCAAGGCCGACGAGAACATCGAGATCGAGTACTGGACCGGCAAGGAGATCGGCGCCCGCCCGCCGCAGGAGTACCTCGCCGAGGGCTACAAGATGCTGAACCTCAACGACGAGTTCCTCTACTACGTGCTCGGCGAGCCCAACGAGTTCGTCTACCCGACCGGTGAGCGGATCTACGAGCAGTGGACCCCGCTGGTCCTGCGCGGCACCGAACCCGTGGCCGAGCGCTACTCGAAGCAGATCCTCGGCGGCCGGTTCGCCGTCTGGGGCGACCTGCCGAACGCGCAGACCACCGAGCAGGTGGCCAACGGCATCAGGATGCCGCTCGTGGCGACCTCGCAGAAGCTGTGGGACCCGCGGAAGCCGGCGCTCAGCTGGGCGCAGTTCCAGGAGCTGGCGGAGCAGACGGGCAGCGCGGGGTAGTTACGGGGCGTTCCCCGGCGGCGGACCGCAGCCCGTGGACAGGTGTGCTGTCCACGGGCTACGGTCCGCCGACCGCGCGCTCCTGGGGAGGGGACGCGAGAGGTCACACACCGACATCACGTCCATCACGTCCTTGGGGGGACCTCCGTGCTCTGTACCCGTTGCCGTATCAGAACGGCCGTCACCGACGACGGCCTGTGCACCTTCTGCTCGGGCACCCGGCCCCCGCTGCCGGACGGCCTGATGGCCCCGGTCTCCGGGCCCGGGGGCTGGGGCGTGGCCACCTGGCCGCGTTCGCCCGTCGGCCTCGCCCGGGCGGTGACGGCGCTGCTCGGCCTGGTGATCGCCGCCGACCTGTTCGCCATCGGCACCGGGCTGCATCTGCGCGGTCTCTGGCAGGGGCTGGTGACGGACGGCGCCCTGAACATCTACACCGGGGACGGCCGCACGGCCGAGGCGCTGTACGGGATCGCGACCATCTCCCAGGGCGTGGCGTTGCCGGCCGCCGGTGTCGTCTTCATCATCTGGTTCCACCGGACCCGCCGGAACGCCGAGGTCTTCGACGCCTCCGTGCAGCGCATGGGTCCGGGCTGGGCGGTGGGCGGCTGGTTCGTCCCCGTCGCCAACTTCTGGTTCCCCTACCGCGTGGCGAGCGGTGTGTGGGAGGCCAGTGCGCAGACCAGCCGGGACGGGGGCTGGCGCACGGTTTCCCGGACCCCGCTCAACCTCTGGTGGGGCGCGTGGGTCGTGAGCCTCCTCTTCACCCGCGTCACCGAGCGCCTGTGGGACCGGGCCGTGGGGGCGGAGGAGGTCGTGCGGGCCGGGGGCCTGCTGGCGGCCTCCAACGCGGTGGACATCGTCGCTGCCGTCCTCGCCGTCCTCTACGTCCGCGCCGTGACCGGGATGCAGGTCGAACGGGCCCTGTACGGACGGGCGCCTGACGGCCCGGCACCTGCTCCGGCCCCGGGGGCACACAGGTGACACCCGCGCCAAAGTGACGATTTTCGGCCATTCGGCGCAGTATCCGGTAGACCGAGGGAGACGTCGATGAGTCTGCTGGAACTGATCGGACGGGCCGACGAGCGCGCGCTGGCCGCCGGTGCCGTGGCCTGCCTGGAACGCTGCCTGCCGCTGCTCGCGGGGCCGGACGCGGAGCCCTTGCGCCCGCTCTGGGCGAGCTGCGAGAACGGACAGGATTGGGCCATCCGGCTCGCGGCGGTACGGACGGCGATGGAACAGGCGTCCGTCCCCGACGGCCCGGCCGCGCTCGTCCGGGCCATGCTCGGCGCGGCCCCCTCCGACTTCGCCGCCGGACCGCTGCGGGAGTGGGCCGACGCCTGCTCGCTGGTCGCGCTCCGGGTCCACGGCCGGTTCGACGCCCCGGACGGGGACGTGCCGGCGGACGAGGAGGACCTGCTCAAGGCGGCCCGCAGCGGTGAACCCGCCGCCGTGGGCCCGCTGGTCGCGGGGGAGCTGGAACGCCAGGTCCGGATCCTGGAGATCCTCGCGGAGACCACCGGCACGGCGGGCAGCGGCGCAGGCCTCCGCAAGGCGCTGGACCTGTCCACGGAGGGCCGCCGGGTGCTGCGCGCGGTGATGTCACGGCGGGCCAGGGGCCGGGGCTGAGGGGCACGGCAGGGTCTTTTCGCCCTGGTGCGCGGACAGTACGGGTGTGTCGCGGACGAGGCCGTCCACGACACCCGTACCGACCGGCCCGGCGTTACTTCGCCGCGTCCAGCGCCGCCAGGGCCTGCGCCCACCCGACGTACTTCAGTGCGGCGAGATCGGCGACCGTCACCACGCCGAACGCCTCCTTGAGCAGGTCACCCTGACGGTCCGACACGCCCTTGAGCGCGGACACCGGCGCCGCCAGCACCTCGGGCACGCTCTTGTCCGCCCACGCCTTGTCCAGCACCTTGTCCAGGTCGATCGAAGCCACGCGCGTTCCCCTTCTCCCAGTAGATCTACAGACGTGTAGAGCTTAGGAGGGGAAGGGGACGGCTCACCGGGCACTGTCGGGAAATCACCTGCGAAAGTCCGAAAGCCGCCCGGTCACCGCTACCGTGGCGGGGCCCTACGATGACGGCATGCCGCTGAGCAACGTCGTCCTCGCCTCCGGCCGTTCGGTCGAACTCACCCAGGTCAGGATGGACTCGACCTACGCCGGGATGCTGGAGGGCTACCCGTGCAAGCCGGTCAACGACATGAAGACCAGGGGCCTGCGGCGGCGGGCCGAACAGGCCTTCCCTGCACTCCCGGTCCATATCGTCCCGCCCGTCCTCACGTACCCGGACGAGACGGGCGGCGCCTTCGGCCCGGTCGAGGTGCTGCCCTCCGTCCTGTGCATCGGCGTCTTCCGCTCGACGGTGGTCGATGCCGGACTCGACCCGGTGATGCACCGCTCCGCCCTCGTCGTCGCGTGGTTCCAGGACACCGCGGTCGTGCCGTCGGGCGAGGACGCCGATCCCGCGCTGCGCGGGATCGACTGGGACGCGCTGGCCGAGGACGGCGAGCTGTAGGGCCTGCCGCCTGCCGGCCCACGGCGTAAGGCGCGCGTCAAGCGGGCGTCAGACAGTCGTCAAGGGCGGCGCCGCATTCATATGGACCCCGTCAAGGCGGCTCATCCCCGGGGTGAAGTCGAGGTTTGCTCGTATCGGCCGAACGGCTGATTTCCTTCCTCGCATCCTCAGGAGTTCGCGATGGCCGACCTGGCCTTCGTCGCCACCACGATCGCGGTATTCGCGCTGGTGGCTCTCATCGCCCGGGCGGTGACCAGACCATGACCGCAGAAAACATCGTCGGGCTCGTCGTGGCCGTGTCCCTGCTCGGATATCTCGTCCTGGCTCTCCTGTATCCGGAGAGGTTCTGAGCACCGACATGAGTCCCCAGGTCGCTGGAGTTCTCCAGCTCACCGCTCTGATAGCCGCCCTTGCCCTGGCCTACCGCCCGCTGGGTGACCACATGGCCAAGGTCTACTCCTCCGAGAAGCACTACACACCGGAGAAGTGGATATACAAGGTCATCGGCGCCAATCCGGCCGCCGAAATGCGCTGGCCCGCCTATCTGCGCGGAGTCCTCGCCTTTTCGGCGGTGAGCGTTCTCTTTCTGTATCTGCTGCAACGGATACAGGGTTCGCTGCCCGGTTCGCTCGGCTTTTCCTCGATCGACCCGGACCAGGCGTTCAACACCGCCGCCTCCTTCGTCGCCAATACCAACTGGCAGTCGTACTCCGGCGAACAGGCCATGGGCCACGTCGTGCAGACCGGCGGCCTCGCGGTGCAGAACTTCCTGTCCGCCGCGGTCGGCATGGCCGTGGCGGTGGCTCTCGTACGGGGCTTCGCCCGCTCCCGTACCGGTGAACTCGGCAACTTCTGGGCCGACCTCGTCCGCGGCACCGTCCGCATCCTGGTCCCGATCTCGGTGATCGGCGCACTCGTCCTGGTCGCCTGCGGGGCCACCCAGAACTTCTCGGGCATCCATCAGGTCGGCCAGTTCATGGGCGGCACGCAGGAGTGGAACGGTGGTGCGGTCGCCTCCCAGGAGGCCATCAAGGAGCTGGGCACCAACGGCGGCGGCTACTTCAACGCCAACTCCGCCCACCCCTTCGAGAACCCGAACCCGCTCTCCAACCTCTTCGAGATCTTCCTCATCCTGCTGATCCCGTTCGCGCTGACGCGGACCTTCGGCCGGATGGCCGGATCGCTGCGGCAGGGGTACGCGATCCTCGGCGCGATGGCCGTCATCTGGATCGGCTTCACCGCCCTGATGATGTGGACCGAGTTCGCCCACCGGGGCCCGGCGTTCGAGATCGCGGGCGGTGCCACGGAGGGCAAGGAGACCCGCTTCGGGATCGCCGGCTCGTCGATCTTCGCGGTCGCCACGACGCTGACCTCGACCGGAGCGGTGAACTCCTTCCACTCCTCGTACACCGGCTTCGGCGGCGGCATCACGATGCTCGGCATGCAGCTCGGCGAGATCGCTCCCGGCGGGGTCGGCTCCGGCCTCTACGGCATGCTGATCATGGCGGTCATCGCGGTGTTCATCGCCGGGCTGATGGTCGGACGCACCCCGGAGTACCTCGGCAAGAAGATCGGCACCCGCCAGATCAAGCTGGCGGCCTGCTACCTCCTCGTCACCCCGGCGCTGGTCCTCGGCTTCACCGCGGTCGCCATGGCCCTGCCGACCCCCGCCGACCCGATGACGAACTCCGGCGCGCACGGCTTCTCCGAGATCCTGTACGCCTACACCTCCGGCGCCAACAACAACGGCTCCGCCTTCGCCGGCCTGGGCGCCGACACCCCGTGGTTCAACACGACCATCGGCATCGCGATGCTGCTCGGCCGGTTCGTGCCGATGGTGTTCGTCCTCGCCCTGGCCGGTTCGCTCGCCGAACAGCGGCCGGTGCCCGAGACCGCGGGCACGCTGCGCACCGACAAACCCCTCTACGCGGGGCTGCTCGTCGGCACGATTCTCATCATCACCGGACTCACCTACTTCCCGGCCCTGGCGCTGGGTCCGCTCGCCGAAGGGCTCGCCTCATGAGCACCATCACCCCCACCTCCACGCGTGCTCCACACGGAGACCTGCCGCCGACCGGCGGCCAGGGGACCGGCAGCCGGGTCGGCAGCGGGCTCTTCGACCCCCAGCAGCTCCTGAAGTCGTTCCCGGACGCGCTGCGCAAGCTCGACCCGCGCGTGATGGTCACGTCACCGGTGATGTTCGTCGTGCTGGTCGGCTCGGTGGTCACGACGGTCCTCGCGCTCACCGACCCGACCGACTGGTTCGGCTGGGCGATCACCGGCTGGCTCTGGCTGACCACGGTCTTCGCCAACCTCGCCGAGGCGGTCGCCGAGGGCCGGGGCAAGGCACAGGCCGACACGTTGCGCAAGGCCAAGACCGACACCGTCGCCCGCCGCCTCGCCGACGGGCAGGAGGAACGGGTCGCCGGAACGGACCTGCGCATCGGCGACCTGGTGGTCTGCGAGGCCGGTGACGTCGTCCCCGGCGACGGGGACGTGGTCGAAGGCGTCGCCTCGGTCGACGAGTCCGCGATCACCGGCGAATCGGCTCCGGTCATCCGGGAGTCCGGCGGCGACCGCTCGGCCGTCACCGGCGGTACGAAGGTGCTGTCCGACCGCGTCGTCATCAGGATCACCACCGAGCCGGGCGAGACCTTCATCGACCGGATGATCGGCCTCGTCGAGGGCGCCGCCCGGCAGAAGACGCCCAACGAGATCGCCCTGAACATCCTGCTGGCGTCCCTCACCATCGTCTTCCTGCTGGCCGTGGTCACCCTGAAGCCGTTCGCGATCTACGCGGGCGCCGACGACCAGACCTCGCTGATCGTGCTCGCCGCCCTGCTCGTCTGCCTGATCCCCACCACGATCGGGGCACTGCTGTCGGCGATCGGCATCGCCGGGATGGACCGGCTGGTCCAGCGCAACGTCCTGGCCATGTCGGGCCGCGCGGTCGAGGCGGCGGGCGACGTATCGACCCTGCTGCTCGACAAGACCGGCACGATCACCCTCGGCAACCGCCAGGCGGCCGCGTTCGTCCCGGTCGAGGGCGTGACGGAAGCGGACCTCGCCGAGGCCGCCCAGCTCTCCTCGCTCGCCGACGAGACCCCGGAGGGCCGGTCGATCGTGGTGCTCGCCAAGGAGACGTACGGGCTGCGGGAGAGGAACCAGGGCGAACTGACGGGGGCGGCGTGGGTGGAGTTCACCGCGCAGACCCGGATGTCGGGCGTCGACCTGGACGGCCGCAAGGTCCGCAAGGGCGCGACCGGTTCGGTCCTCGCCTGGGTGAAGGAGCGGGGCGGCCGGGTCCCCGAGGACGCGGCGGCGCTCACGGACGAGATCGCCCAGGCCGGAGGCACACCGCTGCTGGTGGCCGTGGAGGACGCCGACGGAGCCCGGGTCCTCGGAGTGATCCACCTCAAGGACGTGGTGAAGGAGGGCATGCGGGAGCGGTTCGAGGAGCTGCGCCGGATGGGCATCCGTACGGTCATGATCACGGGCGACAACCCGCTGACCGCGAAGGCGATCGCCGAGGAGGCCGGGGTCGACGACTTCCTGGCCGAGGCGACGCCCGAGGACAAGATGGCCCTCATCAAGCGGGAACAGGCCGGCGGCAAGCTCGTCGCGATGACCGGCGACGGCACCAACGACGCCCCCGCCCTGGCCCAGGCCGACGTCGGCGTCGCGATGAACACCGGAACCTCGGCCGCCAAGGAGGCCGGGAACATGGTGGACCTCGACTCCGACCCCACCAAACTCATCGAGATCGTCGAGATCGGCAAACAGCTCCTCATCACCCGGGGAGCCCTGACCACCTTCTCCATCGCCAACGACGTCGCGAAGTACTTCGCGATCATCCCCGCCATGTTCGCCGTGGCGTACCCGTCGCTGGACAAGCTGAACATCATGGGCCTGGCCTCGCCCGAGTCCGCGATCCTCTCCGCGGTGATCTTCAACGCGCTGATCATCGTCGCGCTGGTACCGCTCGCCCTCAAGGGCGTGCGCTACCGCCCCGCGAGCGCGGACCGGATGCTGCGACGCAACCTCGGCCTGTACGGACTCGGCGGCCTCGTCGCCCCGTTCATCGGCATCAAGCTCATCGATCTGCTCCTGACCCTCATCCCCGGAATCGGCTGATCCGCCATGACCAACAACACCGTCGGCAGCACCGCCCGCGTACTCGGCGCCGGTCTGCGAGCCCTGCTCGTCCTCACCCTGGTCTGCGGGGTCCTCTACCCCCTGGCCGTCACCGGCGCGGCCCAGGCCCTGTTCAGCGACCAGGCCAACGGCTCCGAGATCAAGGACACGAACGGGCAGGTCGTGGGCTCCTCGCTCATCGGCCAGCGGTACGACCTCCCGCCGAAGAAGGGCGAGCAGCCACCGACCCCCGACCTGAGGTGGTTCCAGCCCCGCCCGTCCAACGGCCTCGGCACCAACAGCGTCAACACCCAGTACGCCCTGCTCGTCTCCGGCGCCACCAACCGCTCCGGCGACAACGAGGAGCTGATCCGGTGGGTGAAGGAAGCCAAGGCGACCGTGGCGAAGGACAACTCCACCCCCACGTACAAGGTGAACCCCGCCGACATCCCGCCCGACGCCGTCACCTCCTCCGGCTCCGGCCTGGACCCGCACATCTCACCGGCGTACGCCGAACTCCAGGCCCACCGGGTCGCCGAGAAGAACGGCCTCGACGTGAAGAAGGTCGAGGACCTCGTCACGGATCACACCAGCGGCCGACTGCTCGGCTTCATGGGCGAGCCCCGCGTGAACGTCCTCGAACTCAACACCGCGCTCAAGGACCTGACCCGGGAGTGAGAAGCCTCGGTGGGGCATCGGGCGACGACGCGCGGGCCTCGGGCCCCGACCACCGACGCAACACCGCCCCGCCCGGCCTCTTCCCCGGCTCCTACGATGCCCGTATGAAGCATCGAATCAAGGTGGACGAATGGGAGCAGCGCACGCGGACCCCGCTGCTGCTCCTCGCCGCGTGCTTCGCCCTTGCCTACGCGGTTCCCGTCCTC
Organism: Streptomyces globisporus; assembly: GCF_003501885.1. GTDB lineage: Bacteria > Actinomycetota > Actinomycetes > Streptomycetales > Streptomycetaceae > Streptomyces > Streptomyces globisporus_D. Next base: position 14,164 of record NZ_QWFA01000076.1, on the reverse strand, counting down.
ACCCCGGACGCACCTGCCTGGATCCACACGGCCTGCCGGGCCGTGGAGTGGGCGGTGTGGGCGGCCTTCGCCGGCGACTACGCGACGCGATTGCTGCTCACGCCGCACAGGGGGGCCTTCGTCCGCCGCCATCCACTGGACCTCCTGGCGGTCGCCCTGCCGCTCATCCAGCCGCTTCGGCTGCTGCGGCTCGTCTCCACGCTGCTGCTGCTGGGCCGACGTGCCCGCAACGCGCCGCAGATCACGTTGACCGTCTACGTCGCCGGCTCCGTCGTGGGCCTCCTGATGTTCGGGTCACTCGCGGTGCTCCAGGTGGAACGGGACGCGCCGGACGGCAACATCCGCACGATCGGGGACGCGGTGTGGTGGTCCTTCACCACCATGACGACCGTGGGGTACGGGGACCTCGCGCCGACCACCGGACTCGGTCGGCTGCTCGCGGTGGGACTGATGCTCTCCGGCATCGCTCTGCTCGGTGTCGTGACGGCCAACATAGCCGCGTGGTTCATCTCCCGCTTCGAGCGGGACAACGCCGAGGAGATGAGGCAGACAGCGCTCCTTGAGGCCCTGACCCTGGAAGTGGCCGCGCTGCGGGCCGAGATGGCGGACCTGGCACGGACCTCACAGTCGGCGGCCCGGGAGGTCCCCGAACCATCCCCGCCCACCCGGCCGTGAGCGTTCTCGCACCGGCACCGGCGCCGGCACCGGCACCGGCACCGGCACGGTCCGCAGACGCGATCCGCATTCTGGGCACGATCGAATCCGTCCGCCGCCCGGAGGGCTTCAGGAGCCTTGGGCCCCCACCCTCCCAGCGGTGATCTGCTGACCTCGTGTGGTGTCGACCACGATGGGAATCCGGCCCGCGAGATCGCTGAGCAGACTCTCTTCGCCGGGCTGTCGCCCGACGACAGGTCCAGGGCCTGCTGGAGTTCCTCGAGACCGCGGCGCTGGCGGGCCGGCAGGACCCGGTCAGGGAGTTGGCCGACCATGGCGACCAGTATTCCGCGTCAACCCACATGACCGGGGCCAGGACACGGCTCGGGATCGAAGGCCTCACGTCTGGGTCAAGACGGGGCCCGACGGCCGGGGCGGCCTCCCCCGGCCGGTACGGCTCCGGTCATTCCGCCCGGTGGGCCCCTGGCGGCAACTCGTCCTGCGGCTGCGGATGCTGCCGCAGCCGCAGGATGGCAGCGACGAGCCCACCCCAGACGATGAGCATGGAGATGATCATCATGATAATGGCGCTGGTGGACATCAGTGGTCCTTCCGGTCTGCGGGCGACTCCATGTCCAGGTCGATGTCCTCGCCACCGGCCGGCCACGGCATGAGCGAGAGGATCACCCCGACCAGCAGCGCCCCGATGGCGACGCTCCAGCCCGCCGAGAGCAGGAACCCGGTGGAATAGCCCTCGTAGTTCTCCTGGAACTCGGTCCTCAGGCTGTCGACCATCATCCAGCCCAGGGTCAGCGGTGTGATCACGCCGAGGCAGATGCGCCACCAGTGGCCGAGCCGTACCGCGGACGTGGCGTCGGCGTTCTCCTGGAGGCTGGGAAGCTGCCGCAGCACCCAGACGATCACGATCAGGCCGACCAGGGCCGCGAGCGCGATGCCGTACTGGTTGATGAAGTGGTCGGACGCGTCCAGCAGGTAGATGCCGGACTCGGTGGGGAACAGCACGAGCGACACCAGCGCGACCAGACCACCGACGCCCAGCACCGCGGTCCTGCGCCGCATTCCGGTCCGGTCCTGCACCGCGGAGACGACGACCTGCACGATGGAGATCAGCGAGGAGAGCCCCGCGATCACCAGGGAGCTGAAGAACAGGACGCCGAAGAAGCCGCCGAACGGCATCTCCGAGATCACCGCGGGGAAGGCCACGAACGCCAGACCGATGCCCGCGCCGGCGACCTCATCGACGCCGACACCCGAGGCGGTCGCCAGGTAGCCGAGGGTGGCGAAGACCCCGATGCCGGCGAGGATCTCGAACGAGCTGTTGGCGAAGCCCGCCACCATCGCGGACCCCGTCAGGTCGGCGCGACGGCCCAGGTAGGACGCGTACGTGACCATGATGCCGAAACCGATGGACAGCGAGAAGAAGATCTGTCCGTAGGCGGCCACCCAGACAGTGCCGTTTCCGAGTTCCGACCAGTCGGGCGTGAAGAGCGCGTCGAGTCCTGTCGCCGCTCCGTCCAGCGTGAGCGCACGGATCACCAGCGCGGCGAACAGGACGAAGAGCAGCGGAATGAAGACCTTGTTGGCGCGCTCGATGCCTCGTCTGATCCCGAAAGCCAGGATGCCCAGCACGACCACCCATACGACGACGAGGGGCCAGAACACCCCCGGCACGAAGCCGTCCAGGAATCCCGGGGTGTCCGGGGCCCGGAGGAAGTCGCCGAAGAGAAACGCCTCCGGGTCGTCACCCCACTGCTGCCCGACGGAGAATCCCACGTAGCGCACGGCCCAGGCGATGATGACGGCGTAGTACGTGGCGATCACGAAGGAGATCGCCACCTGCCACCATCCGATGGCCTCGGCGGGGCGGGCCATCCTGCGCAATGCTGCCGGGGGCGAGAGCCGGTACTTCCGCCCGATGGCGTACTCCATGATCAGGAGCGGGATGCCCGCCGTCAGGAGCGCGATGAGATACGGGAGCAGAAAGGCACCGCCACCGTTGTCGTAAGCGATCGCGGGGAACCGCCAGATGTTCCCGAGCCCGACGGCCGAACCGATCGCGGCGAGCAGGAAGCCGGTCCGGGTGGCCCACTGCTCGCGTGGCTGCTCTGTCATGTGCGGTCCTCAAGTCTCCTCGTGGTGCTGTGCGTCAAACTGACGGCACGTTAGCGCCCGGACCGCACGCGAGGCGTCCGACGGGGCCCGGCGAATGGGCCACATGGGCCGTCGGCACCCATGGGCAGGGCCACACGGCGCACCGGACGGGCCGCGGCGGAGTGCGGGCCGGGAAGACGCTGCGTTCCATGAGTGCGCTGTGCTCATGGAAGTCGGCACCGTATTCCCTACGGGTGGACGGATCACGTAGCCCCTCCGCCCTGCCCCGGACTCCTCCAGGTGGCGGGCGTTGTGGGCCTGTTCGTTCCCGGCCGCCGTGGCGAGCGGGAGGAACACGGCGGGCTCGCCCAGGGCGGTCAGCTCGGCCAGGGCGGCCGGAAGCCCTGCGGCGCGCGCGGACAGCGCCTCCTGGGCCTCCAGGCCCTCCGCCGTGCCGATCCACAGGAGATCGGGCCCGTCGGCCGGGCGAAATCCGTGCGGCGCCGGTCACACCGTCGGTCGCGCGGAGGTCTGTGCGCGGGGGCACCCCTGGTCAGGGCGCGGGTGAAGAGGAGCGACGACCGGGGCCGCCACCCCCCACAGGAGAGGCCCCGGCCGTCTTCCACGGGGTCGCAGCACGACCCCGTACTCATCTCAGCGCCATGACTGCGTTTTCTGTCACACCGAAACCGCGGGCGTCGAATTGTTGCGAGTTGTACAAGTCATGGACGCGGCCCCCACCGAGCACGTAGCGTGCTGGTTCGCGCAGGGTTGCGCAGCAGTTGACCAGCTGCGATTCAGGACGGCAGGGCGGGTTGAGGGAGTGCTGGGGGACGACGCGGAGCTGACTGCCGCGGTGCTCGCGGCACAGGACGGGGACGAGGACGCCTTCCGTGCTGTGTACCGCGCGGTGCACCCACGGTTGTTGGGCTACATACGGACGCTGGTCGGAGAGCCGGACGCCGAGGACGTGGCGTCCGAGGCGTGGCTGCAGATAGCGCGCGACCTCGACCGGTTCAGCGGTGACGCCGACCGGTTCCGGGGCTGGGCCGCGCGGATCGCGCGCAACCGCTCTCTGGACCATCTGCGGATGCGCAGCCGCCGTCCCGCGATCGGCGGCGACGAGACCGAGCTGGCCACGCGCGCCGCCGAGTCCGACACCGCGGGCGACGCCATCGAGGCCCTGGACACCGACCGCACCATGTCCCTCATCGCCCAGCTGCCGCAGGACCAGGCCGAGGCCGTCGTGCTGCGGGTGGTCGTCGGGCTCGACGCGAAGAGTGCGGCGCAGACCCTGGGCAAGCGGCCCGGCGCCGAGAAGTTCGGCCAGTCGCTTGAGGCCGCGGTGGGCGGCGGTGCGGACGGCGCCGGGCCGCTTGCCCAGGGTCTGCGCCGCACTCTTCGCGTCGAGCCCGACGACCACCCCCGCCGCCCACCCCGGCGCCGTCCGCACCGCCGCCCACCGCGGCCTCAAGCGACTGGCCGAACTTCTCGGCGCCGACGGGCAGCTCCCGGCGCCCCGGGCCGACGGCGACGGGGCGTTCGACCCGGACGGCACCGCGGACCGGCCCCCGGCCCAGGACGGCGGGAACGACGCGGGCGGCGGCGCCGGGCTCGGGGCCGTGCCCTCCCAGCGGCCCGGCCGAAGCGGTCCGGCGGCACCCGCCGTGGTCACTCCCGGTGTGACGCATTCGCGACCGTGGACGCAGAAGGACATGTGATGGCCGACGAGCACTACGAGTGGCTTGACAAGGACGCGGCGGAGAGACTTCTCCGCGGCGAACCGGTCGTCCCCGTCGGCGACAAGGCCCGGACCGACGCCCTCCGCCTCGCCGAAGCGCTCGGCGCGGCGCGCGCGGGGCTGCGGCCCCCGGCAGGCGAGCTCCCCGGCGAGGACGCCGTCCTCGCCGCGTTCCGGCAGGCCCGCCACGGGGCAGCGGCGTGGACCGGCTCGCCGGCCGGGCCGCCGGTGCCGCAGTCCCCGGCCGCCCCGGCCGGCTGCACGCCGTCCAGCTCAGCTCCGCCCCCGAGACCCCGGCCCGCCGCCCGCGCTGGAGCCGGCCGGTCCGCTTCGGCCTGGTCGCCTCGCTCGCGGGCTGCGCGCTCGGCGGGGTGGCGGTCGCCGCCGGTACGGGCGTGTTCACCGGAACCTTCGGCGGGCAGGGCTCGCCCACGCCGGCCAGCTCCGTATCGGCCGCCGTGACCCCGGGACCGCTGATGTCCAGCGGCTCCGCCGACGACCCGTCGGCCCCGGCGGACCCGTCCGCGCCCGCCGAGCCGGAGTCCGCCTCCTCGCCCACGGCCCGCGAATCCGGCGGGCCCGAGGAGCCCGACGGCGCGCGGACCGGCGACACCGGCCGCGAGTCCGGCACGGGCCGCCCGGACACCCCGGACCGTCCCGGCGGCAACGGCCGCGAGGAGACCATCGGGGGCGGCACCGGGCAGGACGACCGGCCCGGCGGTTCCGGCGGCGACACGGACTCGGGCAACTGGTACGAGAAGTCCGTCAAGGCCTGCAAGGCCTTCCGCGAGGGCACGCTGGACGACCGCAGCCGACGCCAGCTCATCGAGTTCGCCAAGGGCGAGAAGAACCTGGAGCGCTTCTGCGACCGCCTCCTCGGCGGGAACGGCGGCAGTGGCGGGAACGGCGGCTCCGGTGGTTCCGGCGGTGGGGACGGCGACGACGATGACGACGAGGGCGGTCAGAACGGGCCGGGTGACGGCGGCTCGCTGCCGCCCGTCTCCTTCCATCCCGTACCGCGTGCCGCAGCGGCCCCGGAGGACGGTTCCGGCGCGGGGGCGGACGCTGAGGTTCCGCCCCTCCCGCAGAGCAGCGGTGCGGCCCCCGTACAGACCCGCTGACCTGCGCTTCCAGGTCTTGTCCGACCGTCCGTGCCACCAGGTGTGACGTTTTTGGAGGGCCGGGCGCAGTACAGAGTGAGCCGACTGGTCATCGGCCGCGCGACGAGCCGGGGTTCCCCCCGTACCTTCGGCTCAGCGCATCGGCGCGGGCGGGACACGTTCCCCCGGTCCCGCCCGCGCCCTCTCCCTTCGTCCGGACCGGCCGAGCAGCCGGTCACCAGTAGACGACGACCTTGTCGCCGGTCCTCACCTGGTCGAACAGCGCCGCGACCTTCCTCTTGTCCCGTACGTTGACGCAGCCGTGCGAGGCGCCGCCGTAGCCGTTGGCCGCGAAGTCCGCGGAGTAGTGCACCGCCTGGCCGCCGCTGAAGAACAGGGCGTACGGCATCGGGGTGTCGTACAGCGTCGACACATGGTCCCGGGACTTCCAGAACACCTCGAACACGCCCTCGCGGGTCGGCGTGTACTCCGAGCCGAAGCGCACGTCCATCGCCGAGACGACCCTGCCGTCGATCATCCACGCCAGGGTCCGGCTGTTCTTGCTGATGCACAGGACCCGGCCCTTCAGGCACCGCTCGTCCGGCGCGGCCACCGGCCGCTCGGTCGGCGGGCGCAGTTCGGCGGCCGTCGGCGTCCGGGTCATCGCCAGCAGCCGCCGCCAGGTCACCTCGTCGGTGGAGCCCGTGACCGGCAGGCTCCGCTTGGCCTGGAAGGACCGTACGGCGTCGGCGGTGACGGAGCCGTAGTAGCCGGTGGGGTTGCGCCCGAAGTGGCCGATCTGGCGGAGCCGGGCCTGGAGTTCGCGCACCCGGTCGCTCTCGGCCCCGGTCCGCATCAGGACGCGCGGCGGCGGCGCGGTGCTCGGTTCCGGGGCCGGCCGGGCGGTCGTCGGGTCAGGGGCCGGGGCCGGTGCGGCGGTGGACGCCGACGGGACGGGCGGTGGCGCGGTACGCGGCTTCGCGTCCTCGGTCACGGGGGCGGTGCGTGTGGGGGAGGGCGCGGCGGCCTGCGTGGCCCGCGCCGGAGGAGACGCGTCCTGCGCCCCCGTGGCCGTACCCGGTTCGCATCCCGTCGCGAGGGCGGCCAGCGCGACGAGGGACACGGCGGCGACGCGACGGCCCGGCAGGGCGACGCGACGGTCCGGGACCGCGACGCGACGGTCCGGTATCGCGTCGACCGCACACGCCCCGCGCATGTCCCGCGTCCCGTGCGAGCCCCTCCCGCCCCGGCCGTCCCACCCGCTGTCCGTGTCCACCATGTTCGATCCCCCTGGCTCACCTGTCGGACCGGTGCCTCCTGTACGGATGCCGTACGGATTCCCGTCCGGCCCGGTCAGCGAATCCTCCGCCGGACGACGGCCGCGCGTCCAGACCCCCGAGGGCCCGCCCGGCCGATCATGGCCGGGTCCGGGCCGTCGGGACCGGTCCTCTGCCGCGCGGTGTCCGACGGCGCATATCGCCAGGTGATTCCCCCTGGACGGCGACCCGTACCGGCGTGCAACACTCCGTTCATGCTGGGTGTCACCGATCTTCCGACCTATCTCGCCGGCCTGGCGCTGATCGTCCTTCTGCCGGGTCCGAACTCGCTCTACGTGCTCTCCGTCGCCGCCCGACGCGGCGTACGCACCGGGTACAAAGCCGCCGCGGGCGTCTGGACCGGGGACGCCGTCCTGATGACGCTCGCCGCACTGGGCGCCGCGTCCCTCCTCACGACCACGCCCCTGCTCTTCGCGATCGTCAAGTACGCGGGCGCGGCCTACCTGACCTGGATGGCCATCGGGATGCTGCGGGCCGCCGTGGCCCTGTGGCGCGAGCGGCACCGGCGTACCGCCGAACTCGTCGAGACGGTCGGGGCGGAGGGGGCCGCCGAGGCGTCCGGAGCGGCGGCGGGACCCGTGGAGCGGCCCTACCGCCGGGCGCTCGTGGTCAGCCTGATCAACCCGAAGGCGATCCTGTTCCTGATCTCCTTCTTCGTCCAGTTCGTCGACCCCGCCTACGCCTACCCCGCGCTGTCGTTCCTGGTGCTGGGCACCCTGCTCCAGCTCGCCAGCTTCGCCTACCTCTCGGTGCTGATCTTCGGCGGCACCCGGCTGGCCGCCGTCTTCCGCCGGCGCAAGCGGCTGTCGGCGGGGGCCACTTCGGCGGCCGGTGTGCTGTTCCTCGGGTTCGCCGCGAAGCTCTCGCTCAGCAGCGTCTGAGGGCTGTCCCGTAATCCCTGGTGGATCAGCGAGCCTCCGGCTCGCGTACCCCCGCACCCGGTCATCCGGCGGACGCGCAGAGTTCACCCGCTGTCGTGGCGGGTGTCATCCGATCCTTCCGCGGTCTCACTAGGTTGTCGGGACCATGATCGAAGGTGAGGGCGCGCGTGCCGAAACTGTCCGTTGTCGTACCGCTCCACAATGTCGCGGCCTACGCCCCGACCACGCTGGGGAGCCTGGCCCGCAACGCGGACCCGGACATCGAGTTCCTGCTGGTCGATGACGCGTCGACCGACGGTACGCAGGACATCGTCGACCACTGGGCCGAGCGGCTGCCGCACGCCCGGGTGATCAGACACGGTACGAACGTCGGCATCGCGGCCGCCCGCAACAGCGGCATCGACTCCGCCGAGGGCGACTACCTCACCTTCCTCGACGGCGACGACTGGTACGCCCCCGGCCACCTGGGCCGGCTGCTGCGCGCCGCCCAGGACCTCGACTGCGACTTCGCCCGCACCGACCACGTCCAGTCCACCGGCACCACCCGCGTCGTGCGGCGCGCCCCCGCCCCGCTCCGGGACACCCTGCTCGACCCCCGCGACGGCATCGGGGCGCCCGAGCGCGAGACCATGGTCGACTACCCGTTCGTCTGGGCCGGGATCTACCACCGGCGGCTCTTCGCGGACGGCGCCCAGCGCTTCGCCACCGAACTGCGCACCGCCGAGGACCGGCTGTGGATCTGGCAGCTCCATCTGCGCGCCCGCACCTACGCGGCGCTCGGTCTTTACGGCATCTTCTACCGGCGCGGGGTCACCACCTCCCTGACCCAGATCAAGGACGCCCGCCAGCTCGACTTCTTCGCCTCCTACGACACGCTGCTCGACCAGCTGCGCGCCGACCGGGACGCGGACATCCTGCTGCCGAAGGCCGTCCGTACCTACTGCGCGATGATCGCCTTCCACAACGAGAAGGCCGACGACTACGAGCCCGCCACCGCCCGGAAGCTGCGCGCCGAGTCCACCGCCGCGCTGGGCCGGATGCCGCAGGACGTGCTCGACCGCACCCTGACGATGATCGACGACAAGCGCGGCACGCTGCTCAGCCGTCTGCGCACCAAGCAGAAGGCCGCCTGACCGATGACCGTGCCCGATTCCGTACCCACGCCCGACCCGGCGCTCGGTTCCGCTGGTTCCGCGTCCGTACGTACGCCCCCGCGCACCCAGATCTTCCAGGTCTCCACCCTGTACGGCGCGGCCACCCTCGCCGCCGCGCTCGACGCCGGACAGTTCGGCCGGGCCCTCGACAGCCACCGCATCCTGCTGGTCTCCAACAACGCGGCCGTCCCCGAGACCGCCCTGCGCCTGGAGGAGATGCGCGGTTACGGCTCCCTCGCCGCCCGCTTCGACGCCGTCGTCGACTGGAACGAGGCCATCAGCCCGCACCACCCCAGCGGCTGGGGCCCCCGCTCCGAGGAGACCGTCCTGTGGCAGCGGGCCTTCCGCCTGGCCTGGGACATCGCCCCCGAGGCCCCCGTCGACCTCGCCGTCGAGTCCATCCAGGTCAACCCGGCCCGCGCGCTCGCCGCGATCTTCTCCGAGAGCGCCGTCCACGTCTACGCCGACGGCCTGATGAGCTACGGCCCCACGCGCAACCGGATGCCCCAGTCCATCGCCTGCCGCATCCGGCGCGTCCTCCACCTCGACCTGGTCACCGGACTGCGCCCGCTCCTCCTCGCCGAGGCGGGCGTCGAGCCCGAACTCGTCCCCGACGACGCCTTCCGCGCGGTCCTCTCCGAGATCGCCACCGCCGCCGAGGGCGACAAGGGGCTCGCCGCCGCCGAGGCCGCCGCCCCCACCGCGATGCTGCTGGGCCAGTACCTCGCCGCCCTCACCATCCTCACCCCGGAGGAGGAAGAGGAGCTGCACATCCGGATGCTGCGCGGAGCCGCCCGCGCCGGGCACACCTCCATCCTCTTCAAGCCGCACCCCACCGCCCCGGCCCGCTACTCCCGCGCCCTGGACGAGGCCGCCGCCGAACTCGGCGTACGGCTCACCACGCTGGACAGCCCGCTGCTCGCCGAGACGCTGTACGAGCGGTGCGCGCCCACCCTCGTCGTCGGCTGCTTCTCCACCGCGATGTTCACCGCCGCCGCGTACTACGGCATCCCCGTCGCCCGCGTCGGCACCCGGCTGGTCCTCGACCGGATCGCCCCGTACGAGAACAGCAATCGCATCCCGCTGACGATCACCGACCACCTCGTGCCGGACCTGGACGCGCAGGGCGGCCCGGGGGGAGCGGAAGTACGAGGCTCCGAGGGCGTCCCCCAGCTGCCGCGCACCGCGCCGGACACCCTCGCCCCGCTGGTGCGGGCCGTCGGCTACTGCATGCAGGCCAAGCTCAACCCCGGGCTGCGCCCCGAGGCCGAGGCCTGGCTGCGGGAGCACCTCGACCCCACCACCCAGCACTACTTCAAGCGCCGCCGTCTGCAGAGCCTCACTCTGCCCGGCGGCGGCCCGCGGGGCGCGGCGGTCCGGCTGCGCCGCACCGTACGGCGCACCCGCAGCACCCTGGGCCTCTGACCCGCAACCGGCACCGGGGCCCGAACCCCGGTGCCGGCGTCCGACTCACAGAAACGGCGGAACGAGCATGGGCCAGACCCTCACCGGGCTGCTCACGTCAGTACGGGCGATAGCGGGACGGCCGGGAACGCCGCCCCGGGCCCGCCCCGGCGACGGACCGGACCCGGCGCTGCTGGCCGCCCTGCGGCTCTGCGGCGACCACCTCGCCGCCCTCGCCGCCTCCGGCCCCCTCACCGACGCCCGCCGCACCCGGCTCATCGCGTCGATCGGCGCGCTGACCACCGCGTGCTCCACCCCGGGCGCCGACGCGTTCGACGCGCTGCTGGGGACGGGGCAGCAGGCCCTGGACAACGGCGGCGAGGCCGGGGCCCGCCTCGCCCTGGCCCTCGCCGACGAGGCCACCGCCCTGCGCGCCCGCTCCAAGGGCGCCTGGCGGCTGCGCGGCAACGCCCTGGACGCGCTCGGCCGGAGCGAGGAGGCGATCACCGCGTACGAACGCCACCTCGCGCTCCAGCAGAACACCGCCGCCTCGCGCGATGTCGAACGCCGGATCGCCACGCTCCGCGCGGCGGGGGACCTGATCGACGAGGCGCTGGCGCTGGTCGGGGTCGGGGACGGGGCTGCGGGTGCGGGCGGGGACAGAACCGCTGCCGCGGACGGGGAAGAGGCCGGGACCGGGGTCGGCGCCCTCCGCCTCTCCCGCCACCTGCCCGCCGCCGACGCCCGCGCCGCCTTCACCGAACTCGTCCGGCTCCGCACCACCGAACGCGGCGCCGCCGACCCCGCCGTACGCCGGCTCGCCGCCCTCTACGCCGAGCACCGCCGGCTCTCGGACCGTGACCCGATGGCCGACCCGCTGCTCGGCGGGGCCGAACCCATCGGCGTAACCGGCCTGCGCCGGTTCCTCGCGGGCCGGACGGTGTGCCTGGTCGCCGACACACCGCACACCGCCGAGCAGGAACAGCGGCCCGGCAGTTCCCTGGCCGCCCTGATCGAGGGCTACGACCTCGTCGTGCGCTGCGACGCCGTACGCCACGCCGCCCCCACCGCCCGAACCGACCTGCACGCCGTCACCCTGCGCGGCGGCTCCCCGTGGAAGGGCCCCCGCTGGGACCGCCGGGCCACGGCCCGGCTGGTCTTCGGCGACCCGCTCCCGCACTGGCGGCTCGCCCTGCGCAGCCGGCTCGTCCCCGGCGCCCAGGACCGCATCGGCGACGCGACGCTGCGCCGCCCGCTGCACGACCCGGCCCTGATCGGCGAACCGGCCGACGGCGACGGTCCCGCGAGCACCGCGTACACCGTGCTGCGGCTCCTCGACTTCCTGGGCACCCCCGCCCGGGTGGACCTCATCGGGTTCGAAGGACCGGCGGCCCTGTCCCCGCGCGAGGGCGAGTGGATCGGATCGCGGACCGGGAGAACGGACGACACCGCAGTGAGGATCACGCTGAGATGACGACGCACGACTCCACCCCCGTGCCCGGGTCCGCCGCCGCATCCGCATCCGCCTCCTCCGCCGACGACCGCCGCGCCGTCACCGGGAAGCGCCGGATCGCCTTCGCCGTGTACGTCACCGACGCGGGCCAACTGCCCGGACTCCAGGCCCTCCTGCGCAGCCTCGCGCTGACCAACCCCGCTCTCTGCGAGGACGTCGTCGTCCTGCACCCCGGCCTGCCGGATGCCTCCTTCGACGCCGCCCACCGGCTGCACCCCCGGCTGATCCCGCGCACGGCCACCGGACTCCACGACTTCTTCCGCCTCGACGACTACGACACCGTCATCGCGCTCACCCCCGCCCTGGTCGTCCTCGGCGGGATCGATGACCTGCTGCGTCTCCGTACGGGCGTGGCCGCCGTGCCGCGCACCGGTCCGGACGGCGTCCCCGCCCCGCGTATCGGCATCGCCGACGACGGGCTGCTGGTGATCCAGCGCCAGGATCTCGCCCACCCCCTACCGCCTGCCGCCGCGCAGGACATCCCGGAGAGCGTCCTCGTACCCCTGGACTCCCGGTACGACTTCCGGGCGCTGCGGCTCGGCGACGACCTGGCGGTCCCCGAAGGCGTCGTCGTCCTGAACTTCGCGGGTACGCCAACGTCTTGGACCGGTCCCGCCCACGAGGCCCGGGCGCGGTTCGACCTGGACGACGAGGCGTTCCGCGCCGCCTACCTCGCCCTCCCCGGCGCGAAACACCCCGACCTGCTGCTGCACCTCGCGCTTCCGTTCCCCGCCGGGTCCCGGCCGCCGATCGACCTGGTCCGGCAGCTCGCCGAGATCCACCGGGGGCGCGGGCACCACGACGTGGCCGTCGACCTGCTGGGCGAGGCCGTCGCGGGCCGCCCGGACCTGCCGCGCTGCCACGAGACGCTCGGGGTCTGCCTGATGGCGCTGTCCCGGTACGAGGAGGCCGAGACGCACCTCCTCCTGGCGACCGCGTCCCCGGACTTCGCCCCACGCGCGTACGGCCAACTCGCCCGGCTGGCCTGGCTTCTGGGCCGCACGGAGGACGCCCGCGGGTACGCGCTCGCCGGTCTGGATTCCGACCCGACCGACGCCAACTGCCGTGCCTGGTACGCCCGTACCTCCGAGATGGTCGCGGCGGACGCCACCTCGCCGGTCACCCCGTCCGGCGAACAGCTCGCCCATGTAGCCCTGTTCGCCGACGGCGACGAGAACGCGGGCGACAGGGTGCTGCCCGAGGCGGTCCGCAGCTGCTTCACCGCCGACACCGGCCCCGACCGCTGGCACCAGCAGCACGTGCACCTGCTGGTCGACGAGGCCGGCCTCGAACGCCTCAACGCCCGGCAGGCCGTGATCGTCGGCGGCGGCGGGCTCTTCCTCCCCGACACCGCGCCCAACGGGAACAGCGGCTGGCAGTGGAACATCCCCGACGACGTGCTCGCCCGGATCACCGCCCCCCTGGCGGTCTTCGCCGTCGGCTACAACGTCTTCGACGGCCAGCGCTACCGGCGCGAGCGGTTCGCGGCCTCCCTGCGAGCCCTGGTCGAGCGGTCCGCGTTCTTCGGGCTGCGCAACCACGGCTCCGTCGCCCGGGTCAGGGAGCTGCTGCCCACATCCCTCCGCGAGAAGGTGCGCTACCAGCCCTGCCCCACCACGGTCGCCCGCCACCTCGACGCCCGCCTCGCCGAACCGGCCGTGCGCGAGGACACCGTCCTCATCAACTGCGCCTACGACCGGGCCGGGCTCCGCTTCGGCCACGACTACGGGCACTTCCTCGCGGAGATGGCCGCGGCGATCCGCGCCATCTCCGGTGCGGCAGAGGTCCGTTACGCCGCGCACATGCCCGCCGACGAACGCTTCGTCGACGATCTGCGGCGCGAGCACGGCCTCGCCCTCCCCGTGGAGCCGCTGTATCTGCTCTCCAACGACGCCATCCGCGACCTCTACCGGCGCACCCGGCTGGTGATCGGGATGCGCGGGCACGCCGGGATGATCCCGTTCGGCTGCGGCACCCCCGTCATCAGCCTGGTCTCGCACCCCAAACTGGCCTACTTCCTGGCCGACATCGACCGGCCCGACTGGGGCGTCTCCGTCCACGAACGGGCCCTGGGCGCCCGGCTCGCGGAGCGGGCCCTCGCGGTGCTGGCCGACCATCCGGCTGCGGTGGCCGACGTCCACGACCGGCAGCGGACGCTGTGGTCCGTGACCCGGGGCAACCTCGCCCTGTTGCGTGAACTCACCGGTCTTCCGGACCCGTTCGGCGAACCGGGCGCCGGCCCCGTGGTTCCCGCGCCCCGGTCCGCCG
>NZ_QWFA01000075.1 GCF_003501885.1 Streptomyces globisporus | reverse complement strand
GGGTGCCGGGGGTCAGCCAGATGAGGCTGGGGCCGGTGACGGGGGTGCGGCGGCCGTCGGGGCCCTTGAACCAGCCGGTGCCGGAGTTGACGATCACGGCGACGTGGTGGTCGAGGGTGCGGGGTCCGACGGTGGGCAGCGCGCCGTGCTGGAGGCCGACGCCGAGGCAGACGAGGCCCAGGCGGTGGTGGAGCGGGCTCGGGGTGAAGAAGCGCATCCAGGTGTGGTAGGTCACGGTCTTCCCCTCCCGGGTGTGGTCCGTCGGTTCCGGTCCCGGCGGGTCCGTTGCGTCCAATCAACAGCGATCTTTGTCCATGGACCCGGTGCGCGCCAGAGGTGACAGTGGTCGGACCAATCGACCCGGGGGCCGCCGGGTGCGGCCGAGCACAGGAGCGTAACTGCACCATGACCGACTTCACCGTGGGGGACGACGGGTTCCGGTTCGAGGGGAAGCCCGTACGGCTGCTGTCGGGCGCCCTGCACTACTTCCGGGTGCACGAGGAGCAGTGGGAGCACCGGCTGGCGATGCTCGCCGCGATGGGCCTGAACTGCGTCGAGACGTACGTGCCGTGGAATCTGCACGAGCCCCGGGAGGGCGAGGTCCGGGACGTGGGGGCGCTCGGCCGGTTCCTGGACGCGGTGGAGCGGGCGGGGCTGTGGGCGATCGTACGGCCGGGCCCGTACATCTGCGCCGAGTGGGAGAACGGCGGCCTGCCGGTGTGGGTGACGGGCCGGTTCGGGCGGCGGGTGCGGACCCGGGACACGGAGTACCGGGCGGTGGTGGAGCGATGGTTCCGCAAGCTGCTGCCGCAGGTGGTGCGGCGGCAGGTGTCGCGGGGCGGTCCGGTGGTCCTCGTCCAGGCGGAGAACGAGTACGGGAGTTTCGGCAGCGACGCGGTGTACCTGGAGTGGCTGGCGGGGCTGTTGCGGCGGTGCGGTGTGACGGTCCCGCTGTTCACGTCGGACGGGCCGGAGGACCACATGCTGACCGGGGGTTCGGTGCCGGGGCTGCTGGCGACGGCGAACTTCGGTTCGGGGGCGCGGGAGGGCTTCGCGGTGCTGCGCCGGCATCAGCCGAAGGGCCCGTTGATGTGCATGGAGTTCTGGTGCGGCTGGTTCGACCACTGGGGGGCCGAACCGGTGCTGCGGGACGCGGAGCAGGCGGCGGGGGCGCTGCGGGAGATCCTGGAGTGCGGGGCGTCGGTGAACATCTACATGGCGCACGGGGGAACGAACTTCGCGGGCTGGGCCGGGGCGAACCGCGGTGGCCCCGTGCAGGACGGGGAGTTCCAGCCGACGGTGACGTCGTACGACTACGACGCGCCGGTCGACGAGTACGGGCGGGCCACGGAGAAGTTCCACCTGTTCCGGAAGGTGCTGGAGGGTTACGCGCGGCGGCCGTTGCCCGCGCTGCCGCCGGAGCCGCAGGGGCTGGCCGGGCCGGTACGGGCGGAGTTGACCGGGTGGGCGGGGCTCGGGGACGTACTGGAGGCGCTGGGCGGTCCGGAGACGGAGTCGGGGGTGCCGCCGACCTTCGAGGAGCTGGGCGTGGACCGGGGTCTGGTGCGCTACCGGGTGGCGGTGCCGGGGCCGCGTCAGGCGTATCCGCTGGGCGCCTCGGGTCTGCGGGACCGGGCGGTGGTGTACGTCGACGGGGCGCGGGCCGGGGTGCTGACCGAGGAGTCCGGCACGCTGCCGGAGCCGGTGGCGGGGCCCGCGGAGGTCGAGCTGTGGGTGGAGTCGCTGGGCCGGGTCAACTACGGGCCGCGGCTCGGTGAGCCGAAGGGGGTCACGGGCGGGGTGCTGCACGAGCGGCAGTATCTGCACGGGGTACGGGCCCGGGGGCTGCGGCTGGACGCCTTCGAGGCACCGGGCGCGGTGGCGGCGCTCCCGTTCGGGCCGGTGGGAGCCGCAGCGGAGGCGGGCGAGGCGGGGCGGACGGGACTGTTCCGGGGGGCGTTCACGGTCGAGGGCGCTGCGGGTCTCGGCCACGCGGGGCTCGAACTGCCGGGCTGGACGCGCGGGTTCGTCTGGGTGAACGGCTTCTGCCTGGGCCGGTACTGGTCGGCGGGCCCGCAGCGGACCCTGTACGTGCCGGGCCCGGTGCTCCGCGAGGGCGCCAACGAGGTGTGGGTGCTGGAACTGGAGGACGCGGGCGGGCCGTGGGTGGAGCTGGGTCCGGGGGTGCCCGCCTAGCGGGCACCCCCGGGGTGGTTCGGCGATGACCGCCGGGCTGACGTCCGGCGATCGGGTGGATCAGGCCTGTCGTCCGACGGTCGGGGCTCAGGTCTGAGCGGTCCGGCGATCGGGGTGACTCAGGTCCGAGCGGGTGGGCCGCTCCGCGTGGGGTCGGAGCCGCTCCGCGTGGTTCAGAGCGAGTCGGCCGCGGAGGCGATGTCGGCCGCGAAGTGCGAGACCTGGGTGTAGACGCCCGGGTAGTTCGGGCGGGCACAGCCCTGGCCCCAGCTGACGATGCCGACCTGGACCCAATCGTCGGAGTCGTCCTTGCGGAACATCGGGCCGCCGGAGTCTCCCTGGCAGCTGTCGACGCCACCGGTGTCGAGGAGGCCGGCGCACAGTTCCTCGTCGGCGACGAGGTTGCTGTAGGCGCCCTGGCAGTCGGAGTCGGAGACGAACGGGACGTCGGCCTTGAGGAGGTGGCGCTGCTGACTGCCGCCTTCCTTGTCGGCGCCCCAGCCCGCGACGGTGAAGGTGCCCTCGTCGTAGGTGGCGTCGGTGGCGATCTTCAGGGTGGGCTGGTCGATCGGCTTGTCGAGCTTGATCAGCGCCCAGTCCTTGCCGGTGCCGTTGTAGCCGGGGGCCTGGAGGACCTTGGTGGACTTGACCGTGATGGCGTCGGGCGACTCGAGGTCGGCGACGCCGCCGGTGACGGTGATCGAGGTGTCGTCGCCCGAACCGTCCACGCAGTGGGCGGCGGTGAGGACGATGTCCTGGGTGTAGAGCGAACCGCCGCAGCCCATGGAGAGCCGGACCATGAACGGGAATTCGCCCTGTTCGGCGCGTTCCCCGCCGACGATCGGCTGGGGGGCGGCGGAGGCCGGCTGGAGGCTGACGGTCGCGAGGGCGACGGCGGCTATGGCGACGGAACACCTTTTCAGCGCGCTCAGAAGCTTCACAGATGCCTGCTTTCGTGGGGGGATCTCGTGTGGGGGGTTGCTGTGGGAGGTTGCCGTACCGCGTTGCCGTGCAGGACTTCCTGTACGAAGAGCTGGAAGTGCCGACGTGCTGCGGGTCGCGCGGTCCGGCGCGCATGCCCCTGCCGGGTGACGACCTCCGGCACGGAAACCGAATTGGTCATGTACTCGACAAGAACGCTCCGATTATCGGTACCGGGTGACCGCTGACACAAGGTGTAGTTTTCGGCCAAGATCACCCGGCGGCTTTCCGGCCCCTCTCCCCCGCCCGGCATACAGTGGAGATCCGTCGACCGTCGCGGATGGGGGATTCCGGCGTGACGAACAGTCCTCCGGGCGCACCCGTCGCCCACGGCTTTCCGCATCTGGACACGGTCCGCTCCGCGATCACGGCGCTCTACCGGCGGCTCTCGGCGGACGGCGTCCGCACCTATGCCACCAGCCTCGCGCCCGTCGACGCCGCATTCGCGGACGAGGACGATCTGCATCTGGGAGCCCAGCGGGTGGCGCGTTCCCTGGTCCAGCATCTGCGCCTCCCCGACGCCCGGATGATCGTCGGCTTCCGCGCGATGGAGCACGCGGCGAGCGTGGAACTGGCCGCAGGCCCCGAGTACTTCATCGAGCTGAACGACCGGTTCCGCACCCACCGCAGGGACATCGGGGCGGCGCTCGCGCACGAGGTCACCCATGTCCTGCTGCACCGACTCGGCCTGGAGTTCCCCGGCACCCGCGCCAACGAGATCCTGACCGACACGACGACGGCCTACCTCGGCACGGGCTGGCTGCTGCTGGACGCGTTCCGGGAGGACGCGACGTCCCGCCAGAAGCTCGGCTATCTGACCCCGGAGGAGTTCGGATACGTCCTGGCCAAGCGGGCGTTGGCCTTCGACGAGGACCCCTCGCCGTGGTTCACCAGCCCCCAGGCGTACACCGCGTACACCAAGGGGCGTCAGCGGGCGCTGGACGATCTGCGCCGACCTCCGCTGACCGCCGCCGGCTGGACGGGCCGCCGCCGCTACGCCAAGGACCGGCGGTACGCCCGGGACCACCCCGAAGCCGCCCCGGACCCGAACGTTCCGTACGTCTTCGAGACCGGCGCCGAAGGGCTGCGCGTCTCCTTCCCCTGCCCCACCTGCCACCAGCGCATCCGGCTCCCCGTCCGGGGCCGGGTCAGCGCCCGCTGCGGGCTGTGCCGTACGCGCCTGGAGTGCGACACCTGACCTCGGGCGTTGTCCGTGTCCGGCCGTAGGGTCGAAGGATGACGAACGAGCCGATCAGGGACGAACCAAGCCTGTTCGACGCGCTGTACGAGGACGAGAACACGGTCGTACGGGCGCTGCGCGCGGGTGCGCGGGCCGAGGCGAGCGACGAGGAGGGTACGACCGCGCTCTACACGGCGGCGGTGCAGGACCGCCCCGAGATGGTGCGGCTGCTGCTCGCGGCCGGGGCCGACCCCAACCGGGCGAGCGGGCCCGAGGCCGGTGATCTGCCGCTGTGCGGGGCGGCGTGCGGCGGGCACACCGAGGTGGTGGAGGCGCTGCTGTCCGCCGGGGCCCGGCCGGATCTGCGCGAGGAGTTCGGCTTCACCGCGCTGCGTTGGGCGGTCGGCCTGGGCCACGCCGCGACGGTCGAGGCGCTGCTCGCCGGGGGCGCGGACCCGCTGCTGCCGGGCCCGCAGGGCGAGGCGATGCTGGTGCTGGCGGCGCAGCGCGGCTCGGTGCGTACGGTACGGGCGCTGCTCGCGCACGGCGCGGCGGCGGAGGGGCAGGAGCCCGTGGTCGCGGTCGCCCTGGCCGAGGCGCGGCGCATCGCCGGGCTCGATCCGGAGCGGGAGCTGCTGCGGCGGCTGGAGGAGATGTACGGCTCCGGGCTCGACACGGTGGTGCTCCGCGAGCGGCGGGACGGCGAGGAGACCGTGGCGGTGGAGCTGCTCCGGGACGGGGTGCCGTCGGCGGGGATGGACCAGCACACGGGGCACGCGGAGATCGTGGCGCTGCTGGAGGGTCGGGCCTGAGGCGGACGCGCCCGGGTGGGCGTGAGGCGGGCGGGGGGACGTGAGGCGGGCGCGCGCGAGCCGGGCGCACCCGGGTGGGCGTGAGCCGAACGCGCCCGGGTGGGCCTGAGCCGAACGCGAACCGGACCCGCCCCTCCCCTCACCGTCCGCGCCGCCACGCCTCCCGTGTCAGCTCGTATTCCACTTCGCCGTGCTCGGAGCCCTCGATGACCTCCGGCCAGTCCTCGGTGTAGGCCCGCAGAAAGGTCAGCCCCGCCTTCTCCATCACGCGCCGGGACCCCGTGTTGACGGCCATGGTGTTGGCGGTGACCCGCTGGACCCCGAGGTCCGTGAACCCCTTGTCGACCAGGGCGCGTGCGCCTTCGGTGGCGTACCCGCACCCCCAGGCGGCCCGGTTCAGCCGATAGCCGAGCTCCACCACGGCGGGGTCGTGGTCGGCCAGCGGCCGGAGTTCGAACCAGCCGAGGAACGTCCCCGTCTTCCTCTCCCGTGCGATCCAGTAGCCACGGGTTCCGGTGCACGCGTGGTCGTGGAGGAGCCTCGGCAGGGTCCGGTCCCGGATGTCCTCGGGGCTGGTGGGCCGGCCGCCGTTGATGTACCGCATGACGGCGGGGTCGTTGTCGAGGGCGAGCAGGTCGGGGGCGTCGGCGCTCGTGGCGGGGCGCAGGACGAGCCGGTCGGTCTCCAGGAACGCCGGGGAGACCTCCGGTGCGGTGGTGAGGCGGAGAGTCAGTCCCTCCGGGCTCGACAGTCGTGAGATGCCCCCGCTGACGGTGACCAGTTCGCCGCCGAGCTCGCGGGCCCGGGCGGCGACGCGGTCCGGATCGCCCACGGCCACGGACAGCTCCCATTGCGGCGCGGTCCCGGAGGCGGCTTCCAGGAACGTGGCCCGGGCGAGCGGAGCGCCGGTCGTCCCGGTGTAGAAGTCCCGGGCCCGCTCCGGGTCCGCGCAGACCAGGACCATGTGGTGAGGGATCGCCGTGCCCTCGTCGGGAGGCGAGACCGGCCATCCCGCGAACCCCCGCGGCCGCCAGAGGGAGACGGCCGCGCCGACGGGGTCGATCAGGGTGGCGATCCGGCCCTGGTCACCCGCGTCGAAGGGCGGCAGGAGGATCTGTGCGCCGTTCTCCGCCGCCACGGCCGTACGGTGGTCCACGTCGTCGACCGCCAGGTAGTAGGCGACATGGGCGGGCAGGTCCGGCGGGTGGACGGGCTGCGCGAGGTCGCTCACGCCGCCGATCCGGTGGTCCCCGGCAGAGATCTTGACGGCCCGGCGCCAGTCCGCCTCGTCCACGGCGAAGTCCCAGCCCAGCGCCGCGGAGAAGAAGGCGGCGGTGCCGGAGGGGTCGCGGGTCTTGAGGTCCATCCAGCAGAACTCGTTCAGGGGGCCGTGCCGCGTCATCATGCGCTCCTCGGGTGTCCTGTGCTGGATACCGGGTTTCCGGACGTCCGCGCAAGCGAGTTTCCCCGAAGCCCCAGCGGCTGCGGCCCGCCTACGACGTCCCGTACACCTGCCCCGGTTTCTCCGCGTCCGCCAGCAGCTGGCGCACCGTCTCGCCCGCCTCGGCCGGGGATCTGCGCGCGTCCCGGTCGTCGGTGGGGCCGGGGCGCCAGCCCTCCATGACGGTGATGCGGCCCGCCGCGGCCTCGAAGACGCGGCCCGTCACCCCGTCGCTCGCGGCGGAGCCGAGCCAGACGACGAGGGGTGAGACGTTGGCGGGGTCCATGGCGTCGAACCGACCCTCCCCCGGAGCCGCCATCGCCTCGGCGAAGGTCTGCTCGGTCATCCGGGTCCGGGCGGCGGGGGCGAGGGCGTTGACGTGGACCCCGTACCGGCCCAGCTCGGCCGCCGCGACCAGGGTCAGGGCGACGATTCCGGCCTTGGCGGCCGCGTAGTTGCCCTGGCCGACGCTGCCCAGGAGCCCGGCGCCGGAGCTGGTGTTGATCACCCGGGCGGCCGGCGTGCGGCCCGCCTTCGACTCGGCGCGCCAGTGGGCGGCGGCGTGCTTGAGGGGCAGGAAGTGGCCCCTGAGGTGGACCCGTACCACCGCGTCCCAGTCGTCCTCGTCGAGGTTGACCAGCATCCGGTCGCGCAGGAAGCCCGCGTTGTTGACCAGGGTGTCGAGGCGGCCGAAGGCGTCCAGGGCGGTGGCGACCAGGGAGGCCGCGCCCTCGGCGGTGGCGATGTCGCCGCCGTGGACGACGGCTTCGCCGCCCGCGGCCACGATCTCGTCGACGACCGCGCGGGCAGGTCCGCCGGAGGGCCCGTCACCGACCGGGGTCCCTCCCCCGCCCCCGTCCGGTCCGACGCCGAGGTCGTTGACGACAACCCGGGCCCCTTCGGCGGCGAAGGCCAGCGCATGGGCCCGGCCCAGCCCGCGCCCGGCGCCGGTGACGGCGACGACCCGGTCCGCGCAGAGTCCGGCGCGGTGTGCGGTGGGTGCGGTCATCTCATCTCCCCTGGAAGTGGGCCTGGTTGGCGGGCGGGGGTGCCTGCTACCGTCCACCTAACAAATGTTTGGTGGAAAGGTAGCTGATCCTCCGATGACTGTCTCCACCTCCTCCCCCTCCGGAACCGACGGCGTCCGCGTCGTCACCGTCGACCATCCGCCCGTCAACGCGCTGCCCGTACAGGGCTGGTACGACCTGGCCGACGCCGTACGGGCAGCGGGCCGCGACCCGGAGGTGCGCTGCGTCGTCCTGGCCGCCGAGGGGCGCGGCTTCAACGCGGGTGTGGACATCAAGGAGTTGCAGCGCGATCCGGGGCACGCGTCCCTGATCGGCGCCAACCGGGGCTGCGCCGAGGCGTTCGCGGCGGTGTACGCGTGCGAGGTGCCGGTCGTCGCGGCGGTGCGGGGGTTCTGCCTGGGCGGCGGCATCGGGCTCGTCGGGAACGCCGACGCGATCGTGGCGAGCGAGGACGCGGTCTTCGGCCTGCCGGAGCTGGACCGGGGCGCGCTGGGCGCCGCGACGCACCTCGCCCGGCTGGTCCCGCAGCATCTGATGCGCACGCTGTACTACACCTCGCGGACCGTCACGGCCGCCGAACTGCACGCCCACGGCTCGGTCTGGCAGGTGGTGCCGTCCGCCGGGCTCCAGGCCGCGGCACTGGAGTTGGCGGCGGAGATCGCCGCCAAGGACGGCCATCTGCTGCGGCTGGCCAAGGCCGCGCTCAACGGCATCGACCCCGTCGACGTACAGCGCAGCTACCGCTTCGAGCAGGGGTTCACCTTCGAGGCGAACCTCGCCGGGACCGCCGCCCGGGTCCGCGACACCTTCGGCAAGGAGGCCTGAACCGTGACCACCGCCCCGTACGCGCACGACAAGACGATGACACCCGAGGAGGTCGTCGACCGGCTGAGCAGCGGGATGACGGTCGGGATCGGCGGCTGGGGGTCCCGCCGCAAGCCGATGGCCCTGGTCAGGGCGTTGCTCCGGTCATCGGTCACCGATCTCACGGTGATCTCCTACGGCGGCCCGGACGTCGGCCTGCTCGCCGCGGCGGGACGCATCCGCCGCCTGGTCACGGCGTTCGTGACGCTCGACTCGATCCCGCTGGAGCCGCACTACCGGGCGGCCCGGGAACGCGGGGCGTTCGCGTTGACGGAGATCGACGAGGCGATGTTCATGTGGGGGCTGCACGCGGCGGCGAACCGGCTGCCGTTCCTGCCGGTGCGGGCCGGTCTCGGCTCGGACGTCATGCGGGTCAACCCCGAGTTGCGGAAGGTGACTTCGCCGTACGAGGACGGGGAGGAGTTCGTCGCGATGCCCGCCCTGCGGATGGACGCTGCGCTGGTCCACCTCAACCGGGCGGACCGGCTCGGCAACGGCCGGTACCTGGGCCCCGACCCGTACTTCGACGACCTGTTCTGCGAGGCGGCGGACACGGCGTACGTCTCCTGCGAACGCCTGGTGGACACGCGGGAGTTGACCGAGGACACGGGGGCACTGCCGACTCTCCTCGTCCAACGGCACTCCGTCACGGGTGTCGTGGAAACGCCCGGCGGGGCCCACTTCACCTCCTGCGCACCCGACCACCCGCGCGACGAGCTGTTCCAGAAGGCGTACGCGGCCGCGGCGGCGGACCCCGTGGCCTGGGCGGACTTCGCAGCGCGCTTCCTGCCTCCGGACGGCGACGAGAAGAGCTACCGGGAAGCCGTCCGCATCTGGCACGAGGAGCAGAAGTGAACGCGTCCGGCGGCGGGGCCGCCACCGCGGCCGTGACCCGTGCCGAGTACTGCGTGATCGCCTGCGCGGAGGCCTGGCGGGGCGGCGGGGAGATCCTGGCCAGTCCGATGGGCGCGGTGCCGTCGGTGGGGGCCCGGCTGGCCCGGCTGACCTTCGCCCCCGATCTGCTCCTCACGGACGGCGAGGCGACGCTCGTCGGCCCGGACGGCGAGCCGGAGGGCTGGCTCCCCTACCGGAGGCATCTGGCCCTGGTGACGGGCGGACGGCGGCACGTGATGATGGGCGCGAGCCAGATCGACCGGTTCGGCAACCAGAACATCTCCTGCATCGGCGCCTGGGAGCGGCCGGCACGCCAGCTCCTCGGGGTGCGCGGCGCACCCGTCAACACCCTTAACAACCCGGTGAGCTACTGGATCCCCCGGCACTCCCCCCGGGTCTTCGTCGAACGCGTCGACATGATCTGCGGGGTCGGCCACGACAGCGCGCGGGCGGCGGGCCCCTCGGCCACCCGCTTCCACCGCATCCCCCGGGTCGTGAGCGATCTCGGGGTCTTCGACTTCGCGACCCCGGACCGTTCGATGCGGCTGGCCTCCCTCCACCCCGGCGTCACGGTCGACCAGGTCCGCGAGGCGACGGGCTTCGCGCTCACGGTCCCCGCCGACGTCCCGTACACCCGCGGCCCCTCCCCCGCCGAACTCGCCCTGATCCGCGAGGCCATCGACCCGGCGCGCACCCGGGACCGGGAGGTCAGGGTCTGATGCGCACCGCCCTGACCGACCTCGTCGGCGTCCGGCACCCGATCGTGCAGACCGGGATGGGCTGGGTGGCGGGCCCCCGCCTGGTCACCGCGACCGCACGGGCCGGGGCGCTCGGCATCCTGGCCTCCGCGACCATGACGCCGGAGCAACTGCGTTCCGCCGTACGGGAGGTGAGGTCCCGGACCGACGCGCCGTTCGGGGTGAACCTGCGGGCGGACGCGGGGGACGCCCGGGAGCGGGTGCGGATCATCGTCGAGGAGGGCGTCCGGGTGGCGTCGTTCGCGCTCGCCCCGTCGCGGGAGCTGATCGCGGAGCTGAAGCACGCGGGCGTTCTCGTCGTCCCGTCGGTGGGGGCCCGGCGGCACGCGGAGAAGGTCGCGGCCTGGGGTGCGGACGCGGTGATCGTGCAGGGCGGCGAGGGCGGCGGCCACACGGGCGAGGTCGCCACCACGGTCCTGCTGCCGCAGGTGGTGGACGCGGTGGACATCCCGGTCATCGCGGCGGGCGGCTTCCACGACGGCCGGGGCCTGGTGGCGGCGCTGGCGTACGGGGCGGCGGGGGTCGCGATGGGGACGCGCTTCCTGCTCACGTCGGACTCGACGGTCCCGGACGCGGTGAAGGCCCGCTACCTGGCGGCGACGGCGAAGGACATCACGCTGACGCGTGCGGTGGACGGGCTGCCGCACCGGATGCTCCGTACGGAGATGGTGGCGGAACTGGAGGGCGGGGCGGGCCGTTTGCGCGCCCTGTACGAGGCGGTGCGCCGGGCGTCCCGCTTCCGCCGGCTGTCCGGCCTGAGCTGGCCGGGCATGGTCCGGGACGGGCTGGCGATGCGGCACGGCAAGGGCCTGAGCTGGAGCCAGGTGCTTCTTTCGGCGAACACGCCGATGCTGCTGAGGGCGGCGATGGTCGAGGGCCGGACGGACCTCGGAATCATGGCCTCCGGCCAGGTGGCGGCCCTGATCGAGGACTTGCCGAGCGTGGCGGGGCTGGTGGAGGGGGTGATGGCGGACGCGGAGCGGACGCTTGCGGACCTGGGCGCGATGCCGGACCCGCCACTTGGGGACCGGGCCGCCCCTTCATGCCCGTCCGGCGATTGAGGACGCCCGTGCCCGAAGCCACGGACCGGGGGCGCATCAAGCCCCTCCGGCACTTGAGGGCCCGGCCGCCCCCATCCAGCCCGGGCCCGGGCTGGAGGACGACTCCGGCCGCATCAAGCCCGTCCGGCGCTTGAGGACGTCTTTTGCCCGAGGCCGAGGACCGGGCGGCCACATTCCAGCCCGTCCGGCGCTTGAGGACAAAGCCCCGTCCCGGGGCTTTCGGGGCTCTGCCCCGGACCCCGGTCCTCAAGCGCCGGACGGCTTGAAAGGCCCCCGTTCCGCAGCCGTCAGGCGGCCGGAAGTGTCCCGGTCCGCAACTGTCGGGCGGCTGGACGCCTGCCCGTCCTCAAACGCCGGACGGCTTGATATGCGCCGGACGGCTGAACGCGGGCCCTACGCCGCCCGGCGACGCCGCGAAGGAGCGCCGGCCCGCGCAGGCGCACCAGAACGCGCCGCGCCGCCCTGCGCGCCGGCTCCGGCACCCGCACCCGACCCCCGCCGTCCACGCCCCCGGCTCCCGGAGCGCACCGCTCCACCGCCGGAGCCGGAGCCCGACCGGGTCCGCTGCTTCGGCGGGGTCGGCTGCGGGACCTCGATCACGATCGCGATGCCCGACGGCTCACGCGCACCCGTGATCCGGGTCAGCTCCTCGTCGCTGGACGTGACCCGGGTCGTCCGCGGCGCGATGCCCGCGTCCTGCATCAGCCGGGTCATCTCGCGCTTCTCGTCGGGCAGCACCAGCGTGACGACGCTGCCGGACTCCCCGGCCCGGGCGGTACGGCCGCCCCGGTGCAGGTAGTCCTTGTGGTCGGTCGGCGGGTCCACGTTGACGACCAGGTCGAGGTCGTCGACGTGGATGCCACGGGCCGCGACATTCGTCGCGACGAGCGCGGTGACCTGCCCGTTCTTGAACTGGTCCAGCGTCCGGTTGCGCTGCGGCTGCGAACGCCCGCCGTGCAGCGCGGCCGCCCGGACACCGCTGGCGAGCAGCCGCTTGGCGAAGCGGTCGGCGGCGCGCTTGGTGTCGACGAACATGATCACGCGGCCGTCCCGGGCGGCGATCTTCGTGGCGACGGCCTTCTTGTCGGTCTCGTCCAGGACGTGGAGCACGTGGTGCTCCATCGTGGTGACCGCACCGGCGGACGGATCGACGGAGTGCACGACCGGGTCGGTGAGGAACATCTTGACGAGGCGGTCGATGTTCTTGTCGAGCGTCGCGGAGAACAGCATGCGCTGGCCGTCCGCCTCGACCTGCTTGAGCAGGGCGACGACCTGCGGCATGAAGCCCATGTCGGCCATCTGGTCGGCCTCGTCGAGGACGGTGATGGCGACCTGGTCCAGGCGGCAGTCGCCGCGCTCGATGAGGTCCTTGAGCCGGCCCGGGGTGGCGACGAGCACCTCGGCGCCGCGCCGCAGGGTGGCGGACTGCTTGGTGATCGACATGCCGCCGACGACGGTGGCGAGCCGCAGATTCACGGCGGTCGCGTACGGGGTCAGCGCATCGGTGACCTGCTGGGCCAGCTCGCGGGTGGGGACGAGGACCATGGCGAGCGGGGCGCGCGGCTCGCTGCGGCGGCCGGCGGTCCGGGCCAGCAGGGCCAGGCCGAAGGCGAGCGTCTTGCCGGAACCGGTGCGGCCCCGGCCGAGGATGTCGCGGCCGGCCAGCGAGTTCGGCAGGGTCGCGCCCTGGATCGGGAACGGCTCGGTGACGCCCTGCGCCGCGAGGGTCTTCAGCAGCGCGGCGGGCATGTCCAGGTCGGCGAAGGCGTCGACGGACGGCAGCGCGGGGGTCATGGTCTCCGGCAGGGCGAACTCGGCGGGTGCTGCGACGGCGGGCTTGCGGCGGGCCGCGGGCTTGGAGCCGCCCTGTGCCCGGGAGCGGGGTGCGCCGCCCCGGCCGTTCGAGGATGCCGGGGAGCCGGCGCCCTGGCCGCGGCCCCGGCCACGGGCCGGTCGCGAGCGGGGGGTGCGGTCCTGGCGTTCGGATCGCTCGGAGCGTTCGGAGCTGGTCATACGGAATTGCCCTCCTGGGGGGATTCCTGGGCAACTGCCGAATGGGTTACTGCGATGTGCCGGCCCGGCCGTTCCCCGTGCGCCCCCAGGATGTGCGCACAGAACGGCTTGTTTGCTCGGACAGCACAAACCGGGGCCCGCACCTTCACGGTGCGGGCCCCGGTCAGCGAGGTACGCGTCCGACGATTAGGCCGGGACGATGTTCTCGGCCTGCGGGCCCTTCTGGCCCTGCGTGACGTCGAAGGAGACCTTCTGGCCCTCCTGCAGCTCACGGAAGCCGGAGGCGTTGATGTTGGAGTAGTGGGCGAAGACGTCGGCGCCGCCGCCGTCCTGCTCGATGAAGCCGAAGCCCTTTTCCGAGTTGAACCACTTCACGGTACCGGTGGCCATGTCAATCTCCTAAAACAGGTGCAGTGCCGGAAATCCGCACTTTACGAATTCCAAGTCGCCGCATTGAGCCCCATCCGGAGAAAGCCGGAAAACAATAAAGCGCCTGACGAAGCATTCCCGTCAGGCGCACATAATGTTCATGGGTACCAAAACTGCAACGCGGACCACCTTAGCACGCCCTCCCCCGCGGCGGTGGATCATGACACGCCGCCGCGGGTCGGGGCGGCGCTCAGAGCCGCTCGATGATCGTGACGTTGGCCTGTCCGCCGCCCTCGCACATGGTCTGGAGGCCGTAGCGGCCGCCGGTGCGTTCCAGTTCGTGGAGCAGGGTCGTCATGAGCCGGGCGCCGGTGGCTCCGAGCGGGTGGCCCAGGGCGATGGCCCCGCCGTTGACGTTGACCCGCTCGGGGTCGGCGCCGGTCTCTTTCAGCCAGGCGAGGACGACCGGGGCGAACGCTTCGTTGATCTCGACGAGGTCGATGGCGTCGAGGGTGAGGCCGGTCTTCTTCAGGGCGTACGCGGTGGCGGGGATCGGGGCCGAGAGCATCCGGATGGGGTCCTCGCCCCGGACGGACAGGTGGTGGACGCGGGCACGGGGGGTGAGGCCGTGCTCGGCGACGGCCCGTTCCGAGGCGATGAGCAGGGCTGCGGCTCCGTCGGAGACCTGGGAGGAGCAGGCAGCGGTGATGGTGCCGCCCTCGACGACGGGGCGCAGTCCGGCCATTTTCTCCAGGGTGGTGTCGCGGCGCGGCCCCTCGTCGGCGGTGACGTTCCCGTACGCGACGGTCTCGCGGTTGAAGCGGTCCTCGTCGAGGGCGCGGACGGCCCGCCGGTGGGAGGCGAGGGCGTACTCCTCCATGTCGCGGCGGCTGATGCCCCATTTCTCGGCGATGAGCTGGGCGCCGTGGAACTGGTTGACGGGCGCGTCGCCGTAGCGGGCGCGCCAGCCCTCGCTGCCCGCGTACGGCCCCTGGGTGAGGCCGAGCGGTTCGGCGGCCTGCCGGGAGGCGAAGGCGATGGGGATCTGGGTCATGTTCTGGGTGCCACCGGCGACGACGAGGTCCTGGGTGCCGGAGAGGACGCCCTGGGCGGCGAAGTGGAGGGCCTGCTGCGAGGAGCCGCACTGCCGGTCGATGGTCACGCCGGGGACTTCCTCGGGCAGTCCTGCGGCGAGCCATGACGTACGGGCGATGTCGCCGGCCTGCGGTCCGACGGTGTCGAGGCAGCCGAAGACGACGTCCTCGACGGCCGCCGGGTCGACGCCCGACCGGGCGATCAGCTCGCGCAGCACATGGGCGCCGAGGTCGGCGGGGTGGGCGGCCCCGAGGCCCCCTCCGCGCCGTCCGACGGGGGTGCGTACCGCTTCGACGATGTAGGCCTCGGTCATGGCTGCTGCTCCTCGGGGCGCTCGGGGTCAGGTACGCAGGGCGATGCCGTCCAGGACCATCGAGAGGTACTGGCGGGCGATCTCCTCGGGGCTGTGGTGTCCGCCGGGCCGGTACCAGGAGGCGGCGACCCAGACGGTGTCGCGGACGAAGCGGTAGGTGAGGCGGATGTCGAGGTCGTCGCGGAAGACGCCTTCGGTGACGCCGCGTTCCAGAGTGCCGAGCCAGGCCTTCTCGAACTTGGCCTGCGAGTCGGCGAGGTAGGCGAAGCGCGGCTGGGTGGCGAGGTGCTTGGACTCCTTCTGGTAGATCGCGACGGCGGGGCGGTGCCGGTCGATCTCCCGGAAGGACTCGGTGACCAGTGCCTCGATGGTCTCGCGGGGGCCGAGGCCGGCCGCAAGGACCTCGTCGTAGCCCTGCCAGAGCTCGTCGAGGAAGGTGGAGAGGATCTCGTCGAGCATCGATTCCTTGGAATCGAAGTGGTAGTAGAGGCTGCCCGCGAGCATCCCGGCCTCGTCGGCGATGCGGCGCACGGTGGTGGCGTTGTATCCCTGGGCGGCGAAGACCTCGGCGGCGGTGGCGAGCAGTTCCCGTCGTCGCTCCGGCGTGGGGGTCACCTGGGGCTTCTTCTTGGTAGACACCCGGCCATTGTCCGTCCACGGCCTGCGTGTTCACGCATGCTGGCTGCTGACGGGGACGACCTCGCCGGTCATGTACGAGGAGTAGCCGCTGGCGAGGAAGACGATGACGTTGGCGATCTCCCAGGGTTCGGCGTACCGGCCGAAGGCCTCCTTCCCGGTGAGTTCGGCGAGGAGTTCGACGGAGGTGACCTTGGCGAGGTGGGGGTGCATGGCGAGGCTGGGGGCGACGGCGTTGACGCGTACGCCGTAGTCGGCGGCCTCGACGGCGGCGCAGCGGGTGAGGGCCATGACGCCGGCCTTGGCGGCGGCGTAGTGGGCCTGGCCGCGCTGGGCGCGCCAGCCGACGACGGAGGCGTTGTTGACGACGACTCCGCCCCGCCCGGCGGCCTTGAGGGAGCGGAGGGCGGCGCGGGTGCAGCGGAAGGTGCCGTTCAGGGTGACGTCGAGGATCTTCGTCCACTGTTCGTCGGTCATCTCGGTGAGTTCGGCGGTGCCGCCGAGTCCGGCGTTGTTGACGACGATGTCGAGGCCGCCGTGGGTGCGCTCGGCGTGGGCGAAGAGGGCGGCCACCTGGTTCTCGTCGGTGACGTCGCAGGCCAGGGCGGTGACGCGGTCGGGACCGAACGCGTCGGCGAGGGCGAGGGCGCTCTCCTTGAGCCGCCGGGCGTGGGCGTCGCTGACGAGGACGCGGGCGCCCTCCTCCAGGAAGCGGCGGGCGGTGGCGCCGCCGATCCCGGCTCCGGCGGCGGCGGTGACGACGGCGGTGCGGCCGGCCAGCAGTCCGTGTCCCGGCAGGTACGGCGGTGCGCTCATCGGCCCATCCCCCTGGCTCCTCGACGGTGCGTGAGCCGTACGTTAACCTACCAAACACTTGTTAGGGAACGGCCTCACGGAAGGCGGACCCCATGGATCTGGAGCAGACAGCACGGACCGAGGCCCTGCGGACCGAGGCCCGGACCTGGCTCCGGGAGCACGTACCGGCTCGACCGCTGCCCTCCCTGGAGACCGAGGAGGGGTTCGCCGCGCACCGGGAGTGGGAGGCGCTGCTGCACTCCGGCCGCTGGTCGGCGGTCTCCTGGCCCGAGGAGTACGGGGGCCGGGGCGCGGATCTTTTCGGCTGGCTGGCGTTCGAGGAGGAGTACTGGGCGGCGGGCGCGCCGGGCCGGGTCTCGCAGAACGGGGTCAGCCTGCTCGCCCCGACCCTCCTCGCCCACGGCACGGCCGGGCAGCGGGCCCGGGTGCTGGGGCCGATGGCGAGCGGCGAGGTGATCTGGGCGCAGGCCTGGTCGGAGCCGGAGGCCGGGTCGGACCTGGCGGCGCTGCGGTCGCGGGCGGTGCGGACGGAGGGCGGCTGGCTGCTGTCGGGGCAGAAGACGTGGTCGTCGCGGGCGGCGTTCGCGGACCGGGCGTTCGGGATCTTCCGTACGGACCCGGGGGCCGCGAAACCGCACCAGGGGCTGACGTATCTGATGTTCGGGCTGCGGGACCCCGGGGTGACGGTCCGTCCGATCGGGCGGCTGGACGGGAAACCGGCCTTCGCCGAGATCTTCCTGGACGAGGTCTTCGTACCGGACAAGGACGTCATCGGGGAGCCGGGGCAGGGCTGGCGTATCGCGATGTCGGCGACCGGCGACGAGCGAGGCCTCACGCTCCGCTCCCCCGGCCGCTTCATGGCCGCCGCCGACCGGCTGACGGAACTGTGGCGCCGGGCGGGCGACCCGGCGGACACGGCGCTGCGGGACCGGGTGGCGGACGCGGTGATCGGGGCGCGGGCGTACCAGCTGTTCACGGCCGCCTCGGCGTCGCGGTTCGCGGCGGGCGCGGCGCTCGGGCCGGAGTCCAGCCTGAACAAGGTGTTCTGGTCGCGTTACGACATCGCGCTGCACGAGACGGCGCTCGACCTGCTCGGCCCGGAAGCGGAGGTGGCGGACACCCCCTGGGCGGAGGGGTACGTCTTCGCTCTCGCCGGGCCGATCTACGCCGGGACCAACGAGATCCAGCGCGACATCATCGCCGAGCGGCTGCTCGGCCTGCCGAAGGGACGGCGCTGATGCGTTTTCTGCTCACCGACGAGCAGCGGGAGTTCGGGCGGTCCCTGGACGCGCTGCTGGGGGCGGCGGACACCCCGGCGGTCCTGCGGGCGTGGGCGGCCGGGGACCACGGTCCGGGGCGGGCCCTGTGGGGGCGGCTCGCGGACGCGGGCGTGTTCGCGCTCGCGGTCCCGGAGGCGTACGGGGGTGTCGGGCCGCTGCCCGTGGAGGCGACCGTCGCCTGCGTCGAGCTGGGGCGGCACGCGGTGCCCGGCCCGCTGGCGGAGACCCTGGCGGCCGGGGTGCTGCTGGCGGGGGCGGGCGGCCCGGTGGCCGAGGAGTGGCTGCCGGGGATCGCGTCGGGTACGGCGATGGTGTCACTGACCCTGGAGGGGTCCGGGCCGTACGCCTCGGACGCGGACGCGGCGGACGCCGTGTTCACGGTGACCGGCGACGAACTGCGGCTCGCCGCGGGCCCCGGAGAGTCGTCGGCGTCGGCGGACCCGGCGCGCCGGCTGTTCCGTCCGGAGCCGGGCGGCGCCCCGGTGGCCAAGGGCCCGGCGATACGGGCAGCGGCACGGGCGGCGGGCGACACGGCCGCCCTCGCCACGGCGGCCCTGGCGCTCGGCTGCGGGGAGGAGCTGCTGCGGGCGACCGTGGCGTACGTGAAGCAGCGCACCCAGTTCGGTGTGCCCGTCGGCTCCTTCCAGGCGGTCAAACACCGCCTCGCGGACACTCTGCTCGGCCTGGAGTTCGCCCGCCCGCTGCTGTACGGGGCGGCGGTGGAGCTGGCCGAGGGGTCGCCCGGGGCCGGAGCGGCGGTCGCGGCGGCGAAGGTGACGGCGGGCGAGGCGGGGTACGCGGCGGCCCGCACCGCCCTGCAACTGCACGGCGCGGTCGGCTACACCGAGGAGCTGGACCTGGCGTGGTGGCTGCGCCGGGCCCGGCCGCTGCGGGACGCCTGGGGGACGCCGTCCGTCTGCCGGGCCCGGGTGCTGGCGGGGTGAGCACCCCTGCGGCCGGGTCCGCCCGGCCTCAGGGGCTCCTGTCACTTCCGGCGCACGGTGCGCAGCGGTTGTCCCGGCCGCCAGGACCGGATGACCAGCTCGTCGTTGTCGAGCCCGATACGGACCACCTCGGTCAGTTCCGTACGGAAGAGGTGGAAAGGCTCGGGCGGCGTGGCCTCCTCGATGAAGCGGGCGATCACCTCCGGGTCGGTGATCTCCACGGCCCGGCCGCTGACCCGGACGTCGCCGTCGTTCATCTCGGCGTCGGGGCCCGGGTTGGCGTGGAGGGCGAAGCGCGGGTCGCGGCGCAGGTCCAGCGCCTTGAGCGAGTCGGGCATCATGCCGAGCAGCAGCTCACCGAAGCGGAAGTCGGCCTCCAGACCGGTGACCCGGGGCGAGCCGTCCTTCCGCAGAGTGGCGAGGACATGGTGCTTGTAGAGACGGAAGCGGGCTCGCACAATGTCGGCGAATTCGGGCTCGGCGGCGGCGAAGCCGTCCCAGGAGGCGGGGGCGTGCGAAGGTGAAGAAGACGTCATGGACGCCATGCAACACCGGATACCCGACAACTCCTGTCGGTGTTTGTGCGCGACATGCGGGCGAATCCCGGCGAGCCGGACGCCACCGCCGCACCGTCTCACCGCCTCAGGCGTGGTTCTCCGGAGCCTGCCGGGTGAGCCTCAGCATCACCTCGTCGTACTCCTCGTCGACGCGGCGGCTCTCCTCCACGAAACCCATCCGCGCGTAGAAGCCACGAGCCCCCGTGTTCTTCTCGTACACCTCAAGGGTCAATGAGCCGTGCAGCGCCGCCGCGTGCTCGACCAGGCGCCGGCCCACCCCGGTGCCCTGTGTCTCCGGGGCCACGAAGAGGCCGCCGATCTCGGCGTCCAGGAGTCCCAGCAGGGCCACCACCCGGCCGCCCGTCTCGGCGACCCAGTTCTCGGCGTGGACGAGGTAGATCTCGCGCATCTTGCGGGCGCGCTCACCCTCGCCCTCGTCGGGGATGAAGGGGTGGGCCAGAGCGCCGGCACGGGACCAGACGTCCATCGCCGCGTTCTCGTCCGCGGCGGCGTAACGGCGGATCACGGTGCTTCCGGATACGTTCTCGGGCATGAGTGGGACCGTATCTTGCGACGGGGAGATCGGCAGCCGGGTTTCCGGCCCGCCCAGGGCCGGTCGGTCACGTGCGGGAGAACGTGACCAGCACCGCCTGGCCCATCGTCCGCAGGATCCCGGGCGGCTCCCCGGCCGCCAGCACCGCGTCGTAGCGGCCCAGCCGGACACCGTCGTCCCCGCCCTCCAGCTCCGCGCCGTCGTCGAGGGAGACGGCGAGCACCGTGCCGCCCTCCGGCGGCAGCAGGCGGACCGTGCCGCAGACGACGGCGGTCTCCGCCCGCGTACGGGCCCTGCGGTACATGACGTTGAGGTTGACGACGGGCCCGCCCAGCAGGAAGCCCTCGGTGGGCAGGTCGCCGGGGAAGCCGTGCGGCCACAGGGGTTCGTCCACGATGTGGTGCTCGCCGTCGACGACGAGGTCCATGCCCGCGCCCTCGACCACGGTGAGGATGCGGTCCACCCCGGGGAAGACGGAGAACGGCCCGTCGGCGGTGACGTCCGCGAGGCTGACGCGCCAGTCGAAGGCGTCGGCCTCCGTGCCCTCGGGGCCGGTGGCGATCTCCCGGGTGAGACCGCCGCCGTTCTTCCAGGGGGCGGGGGTCAGCTCGGCGGCGCGCAGGATCCGTACGGTCACCGGACGATCCCCTGCTCGCGGGCTGCGGCCAGCCAGAGCGGGAACTCGGCGACGAGCCGGTCGTACAGCTTGCGGTCCGGGACCTTGCGGGGGTCGGGGCCCGCGTGGAAGTACCCGGCGTTGTCGACGGGCCGCTTGGCGGGTACGGCCAGCTCGTCGAGCTTGCGCAGGAAGTCGAACTGGCTGCTGCGGGTGTTGCCGAAGCCGACGAACTGCCAGAACATCGGCAGCTTCGCGGCCTTGCAGAGGTAGCGCTCGGCGGCGAGCTTGTTGATCGGGCCGCCGTCCGTCTGGAAGACGACCAGGGCGGGCGCGGTGGAGCCGCTGTCGAGGTAGTGGTCGATGACGGCGTCCATCGCCAGGTGGTAGCTCGTCTTCCCCATGTGCCCGAGGCCCGCCGCGATCTTGTCGATCCGGCCGTGGTGGTTGTCGAGGGCGATGTCGGTGACCGCGTCGACGTCGGTGGAGAAGAAGACGACGGGGACCGTGCCGTCGTCGTCGAGGTGGGACGAGAGGCCCAGGACCCGGTCGGCCAGCGCCTGGACGCTGCCGTCCTGGTAGTAGGGCTTCATCGACCCGGAGTAGTCGATGACGAGGTAGACGGCCGCGCGGTGACCGTTCAGGCCGTGCTTCTCCAGCGAGACCCCGGCGCTCTTGTACAGGCTGACCAGGGCCGGAGCCGTCTCCTGGACCTTGGTCAGGCTGATGGCCGGGCCGCTGCTGCCCACGGCCGTGTCCACACCGTGCATGACGGCTCCCCCCACTCGGCGTTCCGCGTTCCGCGGAGTCCGAGCGTAGGCCACCGCCGGGCCCCGGGCACACGGCCCGTCACCCCGGTTCGCTATCTTGATCGCCGCCGCCCCCACCGGCCCCGTTGCCCACCCCCAGTGAAGGAGCCGGCCATGGAGGCCGCCGCCACCACGTGTTACCGCCATCCGTCCACCGAGGCGTATGTCCGCTGCACCCGTTGCGACCGCTACATCTGCCCGGACTGCATGCGGGAGGCCTCCGTCGGCCACCAGTGCGTGGAGTGCGTGAAGGAGGGCCGGCGTTCGGTGCGGCAGCCCCGTACGGTCTTCGGCGGTACGGTGTCCCGGGCGACGGCGCCGGTCGTGACGTACGTCCTGATCGCGCTCAACGTGCTCGCCTACCTCGGTGAGGTGGTCCGGCCGGAGATCGTGGACCGGTTCGCGGTGCTCGGGGCGGCGCTCACCGGCCCGGACGGCGAGCAGTACTACTACCGGGGCGACACCTTCCCGGGGTACGAGCTGACGGGCGTCGCGGACGGCGAGTGGTACCGGCTGGTGACCGGGGCGTTCCTGCACCTGCCGCCGGACGCCTCGTTCGGGGTGATGCACCTGCTGTTCAACATGTTCGCGCTGTGGAACATCGGCCGGGCCGTGGAGGGGCAGCTCGGCCGGGCCCGCTATCTGGCGCTGTATCTGCTGTCGGCGGTGGGCGGTTCGGTGCTGGTGTATCTGCTGGCCCCGGACACCTCGACCGTCGGCGCCTCCGGTGCGGTCTTCGGTCTGGCCGCCGCGTACTGGGTCATCCACCGGCGGCTCGGCCATGACATGGCGGCGGTCAACCGGTTCATGGCCGGGTTCCTGATCTGGATGGTGCTCTCGGCGCTGTTCACCTCGTGGCAGGGGCACCTGGGCGGGCTGCTGACCGGGGCACTGGTGACGTACGGGCTGGCCTACGCACCTGCGAAGCTGCGCACCGGGCCCCTCCAGCTCGCGGGCGGACTGGTACTGCTGGGGCTGTTCGCGGTGGCGGTGGTGGTGAGAACCTCGGCGTTGACGGGCTGAACCGGCCGAGGCGTCCGGGACGGCGACAGGAACCGGCCCCGGACGCGCCACGGCGCCCACTGAGTCCGGTCGGGGACAGGCGGGCGCCGCGTTCAGTTCCGTACGCCGTTGTACGGGACGTATCAAGGGGGTGCCCCCGGGCCGCGTGGCCCAGGGGGAACCCGGGTGGTGCTCAGACCAGCAGGGACCGGTCCGTCGGGCGGATCGGCGCCGGCAGGGCGCTGGTCCCGGTCAGGAAGCGGTCGACTCCGCGGGCGGCGGAGCGGCCTTCGGCGATCGCCCAGACGATCAGCGACTGGCCGCGTCCGGCGTCACCGGCGACGAAGACGCCGTCGACGTTGGTCGCGTAGCTCTCGTCGCGGGCGACGTTGCCGCGCTGGTCGAGCTCCAGGCCGAACTGCTGGACCAGACCGTTGGACTGGTCGGTTCCGGTGAAGCCCATGGCCAGGGTGACGAGCTGCGCGGGGATGCGCCGCTCCGTGCCGGGCTTCTGCTCCAGCTTACCGTCCTTGAACTCGACCTCCACCAGGTGGAGGGCCTGGACGTTGCCGTCCTCGTCGCCCTCGAAGTGGGTGGTGGAGACGGAGTAGACCCGCTCGCCGCCCTCCTCGTGCGCGGAGGTGACCTTGTAGAGCATCGGGAAGGTCGGCCACGGCTGGTTGGCGTTCCGCTCCTCGCCCGGCTTCGGCATGATCTCCAGTTGGGTGACGGAGGCCGCGCCCTGGCGGTGGGCGGTGCCCACGCAGTCGGCGCCGGTGTCGCCGCCGCCGATGACGACGACGTGCTTGCCGCCGGCATGGATCGGGGAGACGGTCAGGTCGCCCTCCTGCACCTTGTTGGCGAGCGGCAGGTACTCCATCGCGAAGTGGACGCCGTTCAGCTCACGGCCGGGGACCGGCAGGTCGCGGGAGACGGTGGCACCGGCCGCGATGACGACCGCGTCGTAGCGGCGGCGGAGCTTGGCGGCGTCGATGTCCTTGCCGATCTCCACCTCCGTACGGAACTTGGTGCCCTCCAGGCGCATCTGCTCGATGCGGCGGTTGATGTGCGACTTCTCCATCTTGAACTCGGGGATGCCGTAGCGCAGCAGGCCCCCGATGCGGTCCGCGCGCTCGTAGACGGCGACGGTGTGGCCGGCCCGGGTCAGTTGCTGGGCGGCGGCGAGTCCCGCCGGTCCGGAGCCGATGACCGCGACGGTCTTGCCGGAGAGGCGCTCGGGCGGCTGCGGGGTGACGTCGCCGCTGTCCCACGCCTTGTCGATGATGGAGACCTCGACGTTCTTGATGGTCACGGCGGGCTGGTTGATGCCGAGGACACACGCCGACTCGCAGGGGGCCGGGCACAGCCGCCCGGTGAACTCCGGGAAGTTGTTCGTGGCGTGCAGCCGCTCGGAGGCGGCGGTCCAGTCCTCGCGGTAGGCGTAGTCGTTCCACTCGGGGATGAGGTTTCCGAGCGGGCAGCCGTTGTGGCAGAACGGGATGCCGCAGTCCATGCAGCGGCCGGCCTGCTTGCTGATGATCGGGAGCAGCGAGCCCGGAACGTAGACCTCGTTCCAGTCCTTGACGCGCTCGGCCACGGGGCGGGTCTTGGCGACCTCGCGCCCGGTGGTCAGGAAGCCCTTGGGGTCAGCCATTGGTCGCCGCCTCCATCATCTTCTCGGTGGTCTCCTGCTCGGAGAGACCGGCGAGCTCAGCGGCGTCCTTGGCGGCGAGCACTGCCTTGTACGTGGACGGGATGATCTTGCTGAAGCGGGTCACGGCGGTGTCCCACTCGGCGAGGAGCTTCTCCGCGACGGTGGAGCCGGTCTCCTCGTGGTGGCGGCGCACGACGTCGTGCAGCCACTGCCGGTCGGTGTCGTCCAGCTCCTCGACCGCGCCGAGGTTGCCGACGTTGACGTGGTCGCGGTTGAGGTCGATGACGTACGCGACGCCGCCCGACATACCGGCGGCGAAGTTGCGGCCGGTCTCGCCGAGGACGACGGCGTGGCCGCCGGTCATGTACTCGCAGCCGTGGTCGCCGACGCCTTCGGAGACGACGAGGGCGCCGGAGTTGCGGACGCAGAAGCGTTCGCCGGTGCGGCCGCGGAGGAAGATCTCGCCGCCGGTCGCGCCGTAGCCGATGGTGTTGCCGGCGATGGTGGAGTACTCGGCGAGGTGGTCGGCGCCGCGGTCCGGGCGGACGATGACCCGGCCGCCGGAGAGGCCCTTGCCGACGTAGTCGTTGGCGTCGCCCTCCAGACGCAGGGTGATGCCGCGCGGCACGAACGCGCCGAAGGACTGGCCGGCCGAGCCGGTGAAGGTGATGTCGATGGTGTCCTCGGGCAGGCCCGGGCCGCCGAACTTCTTGGTCACCTCGTGGCCGAGCATCGTGCCGACGGTCCGGTTGATGTTGCGGATCGCGACCTGGGCGCGGACCGGCCGGGCGGCCTCGGGGCTCTCGGCGCCCAGCGCGTCGGCGGCCAGCTTGATGAGCTGGTTGTCGAGCGCCTTCGTCAGACCGTGGTCCTGCTCGACGATGCGGTGGCGGACCGCGCCCTCGGGCAGCTCCGGGACGTAGAAGAGCGGAGCCAGGTCCAGGCCCTGCGCCTTCCAGTGGGAGACGGCCCGGTCGGTGTCGAGGAGTTCGGCGTGGCCGACGGCCTCCTCGATGGAGCGGAAGCCCAGCTCGGCGAGGAGTTCGCGGACCTCTTCGGCGATGAACTCGAAGAAGTTGACGACGTACTCGGCCTTGCCGGAGAACCGGTCGCGGAGCACCGGGTTCTGGGTGGCGATGCCGACCGGGCAGGTGTCCAGGTGGCAGACGCGCATCATGACGCAGCCGGAGACAACGAGCGGCGCGGTCGCGAAACCGAACTCCTCGGCGCCGAGGAGGGCGGCGATGACGACGTCGCGGCCGGTCTTGAGCTGGCCGTCGGTCTGCACGACGATGCGGTCGCGCAGGCCGTTGAGCAGCAGGGTCTGCTGGGTCTCGGCGAGGCCGAGCTCCCAGGGGCCGCCCGCGTGCTTGAGGGAGGTGAGCGGGGATGCGCCCGTTCCGCCGTCGTGGCCGGAGATGAGGACGACGTCCGCGTGCGCCTTGGAGACACCGGCGGCGACCGTGCCGACGCCGACCTCGGAGACCAGCTTCACGTGGATGCGGGCGCCGGGGTTGGCGTTCTTCAGGTCGTGGATCAGCTGCGCGAGGTCTTCGATGGAGTAGATGTCGTGGTGCGGCGGCGGCGAGATGAGGCCGACGCCGGGCGTCGAGTGACGCGTCTTGGCGACCCACGGGTAGACCTTGTGGCCGGGCAGCTGGCCGCCCTCGCCGGGCTTGGCGCCCTGGGCCATCTTGATCTGGATGTCGTCCGCGTTGACCAGGTATTCGCTGGTCACACCGAAGCGGCCGGAGGCGACCTGCTTGATGGAGGAGCGGCGCTCCGGGTCGTACAGGCGCTCGGGGTCCTCGCCGCCCTCGCCGGTGTTGGACAGATGCCCATCTTGGACATGACCTTCAGGACGCCCTTGCCGAGCGCGTAGATCAGGTTCCGGATGGCCTGCTCGACCTCGATGTTCTCGATGAACGTCCCGGCGCGGACCAGGTCCTCGACGGACTCCATGGCGAGGTACGGGTTGACCGCGGCGGCGCCGTAGCCGATGAGCAGGGCGACGTGGTGGACCTCGCGGACGTCCCCGGCCTCGACCAGCAGGCCCACCTGGGTGCGCTGCTTGGTGCGGATGAGGTGGTGGTGGACGGCGGAGGTGAGCAGCAGCGAGGGGATCGGCGCGTGCTCGGCGTCGGAGTGCCGGTCGGAGAGGACGATGAGGCGGGCGCCGTCCTCTATGGCGGCGTCGACCTCGGTGCAGATCTGCTCCAGACGCGCGGCGAGCGCGTCGCCGCCGCCGCTGACCCGGTAGAGACCGGAGAGGGTGGCGGCCCGCATGCCCGGCATGTCGCCGTCGGCGTTGATGTGTATCAGCTTGGCGAGCTCGTCGTTGTCGATCACCGGGAAGGGCAGCGTGACGCTGCGGGCCGCTGCGGCGGTCGGCTCCAGGATGTTGCCCTGAGGGCCGAGCGAGGAGCGCAGCGAGGTGACGAGCTCCTCGCGGATGGCGTCCAGCGGCGGGTTGGTGACCTGGGCGAAGAGCTGGGTGAAGTAGTCGAAGAGCAGCCGGGGGCGCTCGGAGAGCGCGGCGATCGGCGAGTCGGTGCCCA
This sequence comes from Streptomyces globisporus, assembly GCF_003501885.1. GTDB lineage: Bacteria > Actinomycetota > Actinomycetes > Streptomycetales > Streptomycetaceae > Streptomyces > Streptomyces globisporus_D. The sequence continues at coordinate 3,943 of NZ_QWFA01000075.1, read as the reverse complement.
TGGAGCCGAGGGGTTCACCGGCGGTGCGGGCCATCGGCGCGAGGATGACGCGGAGCTCTTCCTCGGTGTAGCCGAAGGTCTGCTGGCGGCGGGTGACCGAGGCGTGGGTGTGCACGATGTGCTCACGCTCGGGCAGGTCGCTCAGCTCGATCTCGCCGGTCTCCAGCCACTCCTGGTAGGGCTGCTCGGCGGCGAGGGACGCCTTGATCTCGTCGTCCTCGATGATGCGGTGCTCGGCGGTGTCGACGAGGAACATCCGGCCGGGCTGGAGGCGGCCCTTGCGGACGACCTTCGCGGGGTCGATGTCGAGGACGCCGACCTCGGAGGAGAGGACGACGAGGCCGTCGTCGGTGACCCAGTAGCGGCCGGGGCGCAGACCGTTGCGGTCGAGGACCGCGCCGACCTGGACGCCGTCGGTGAAGGTGACGCAGGCCGGGCCGTCCCAGGGCTCCATCATCGCGGAGTGGTACTGGTAGAACGCCCGCCGGGCCGGGTCCATCGAGTCGTGGTTCTCCCACGCCTCGGGGACCATCATCAGCACGGCGTGCGGCAGCGAGCGGCCGCCGAGGTGGAGCAGCTCCAGGACCTCGTCGAAGGAGGCCGAGTCGGAGGCGTCCGGGGTGCAGACGGGGAAGATCCGGTCGAGCTGCGCCTGACCGAAGAGGCTGGAGGCGAGCTGGGACTCGCGGGCCTTCATCCAGTTGCGGTTGCCCTTGACCGTGTTGATCTCGCCGTTGTGCGCGACGAAGCGGTAGGGGTGGGCCAGCGGCCAGCTGGGGAAGGTGTTGGTGGAGAACCGGGAGTGGACCAGGGCGACCGTGGAGGCGAAGCGGCGGTCGGAGAGGTCCGGGAAGAACGGCTCCAGCTGCCCGGTGGTGAGCATGCCCTTGTAGACGAGGGTGCGGGCGGAGAGCGAGGGGAAGTACACCCCGGCCTCACGCTCGGCACGCTTGCGCAGGACGAACGCCTTGCGGTCCAGGACGATGCCAGCGCTCTCGCCGTCGGCGACGAAGACCTGGCGGAAGGTGGGCATGGTGGCGCGGGCGCCGTTGCCGAGAAGTTCGGGGGTGACCGGGACGTCGCGCCATCCGAGGATCTTCAGGCCCTCCTGGGTCGCGATCTTCTCGATCGTGCGGACGGACTCGGTGGAGTCGTCGGCGGGGAGGAAGGCGATGCCCACGGCATACGAGCCGGCCTCGGGAAGCTCGAAAGGGGTCTCGGCGCGCAGGAAGGCGTCCGGGACCTGGCAGAGGATGCCGGCGCCGTCGCCGGAGTCGGGCTCGGAGCCGGTGGCGCCGCGGTGTTCGAGGTTGCGCAGTACGGTCAGCGCCTGCTCGACCAGCTCATGGCTGGCCACACCGGTCAGAGTGGCCACGAACCCGACGCCACAGGCGTCGTGCTCGTTACGGGGGTCGTACATCCCCTGCTGGGCGGGGCGACCGTCCATGGGCGACCAGGCGTCGATACGCATCGGCTCTCCCGTCGTCGTCGTGGCATTTGCGGTGCCGAGGGACGACGTTGGCCCTCTGCGAAATTTCGTGCAGGTTACATGATGGGGCGCTTCTCAAGAAGCGGAAGGCTTGTTCCAACATACGGACACCATGGTGACCGGAAGTGACTGGGTGACCAGAGGTGACCGGCTCGACCAGGGGGTGGGTCGCTGTCGGAACGATCGGCGCCCGGGAGTCGCAGAGAGCAGGCGTCGTTGCCTGCGGTGCTTACGGCTCTTGCCCGGCGGCACGGGAAACGAAACCACCGAGTAACGGCTACTTATGTGTAGCGCTGCATAGCGTCTCATTTTACGGCTGCGGGGCCGGTCGCGCCCAGTGGGCGGCGCCAAGACGTACGTCACACGCGTTGCGGGGCGGTTGCGCCGTTCGGGCGGCCCGGTTACGCCGTTCACCGGGCCGGCAGGACGGGGAGCAGGGCGCCCAGCGCGAACGCGCCGAACGACGAGACGGCGGCGACCAGTGGCGAGGGCAGGTCGCCGGGGTCGATGCCCAGCTCCTCACGGGCGTGGATCTCCAGCGCCTGCTCCGGGTCGCGCGACAGCTGCCGGGCGACCTCGCGCGCCAGCGGGGCGTCCACGCCGCGGGACTCGTAGAGCGCGGCCAGCTCGGCCATCTCGTCCTTGGGGTGCTTACGGAGTTCGCGGCGTTCGACGTCCAGCTCGGCCTCGACCAGTTCCCGCTGGGAGGCGACGGAGGTGTATTCGCCCGCCGCCATGGAGAACGCCCCGGCGGCGAGACCCGCGAGCCCGGTGATCACAATGGTCTGCTGGGACACCGCGCCGCCGGCGACGCCGGTCATCAGGGCGAGGTTGGAGACCAGACCGTCCATCGCACCGAAGACGGCGGGACGCAGCCAGCCACCGTTGACATCCCGGTGGGTGTGGTTGTCCCGGTGCGCCTCGTGCAGAACGGCGTCGGTCTCGATGATGGCCACGGCTCACTTCTCCCCTACCGAGTTCAACTTTCGACAAAGTCCAAGGTACGCCGTCCGGAGGTCCGCCGCCAGCAAGGCAAGGCTGCCCTATACCCCCTCTGACCTGCGAAGAAAGGACAGCCTCAGCTTCCTGGACCGTCACACGCCTGGCCCCTTTCCTGGCGATTTCCGCCTCCCTTCACGCTCCACGTGGGACAGATGCGGACAGGGCCCGGAAACGGACCCGGTCCGACTGCGGCTCGGACCCGCCGGACGAGCGGAAGGGCGACGCGATGAACACGGCCATCGGCCACGACCGGGCCAGGGGCGCACTGCTGGGACTGGCGGTCGGGGACGCGCTCGGCGCCCCGGCGGAGAACCTGCGGCCCTCCGAGATCCGCCGCCGCTGGGGGCGGATCGAGGGGTTCGTGAGCGACGACCCGGCGGGAACCGACGACACGGAGTACGCGATCTTCTCCGGGCTGCTGCTGGCCCGGCACGGCTCCGCGCTCGACGTCACCCATGTGGAGCGGGCCTGGCACCACTGGATCGCCGACCTCGACGAGGGCCCGTTCCGGGGGGCCGGGTTCAGCGAGCGCGGCACCCTGGAGAACCTGCGCCGGGGCCTGGCCGCACCGATCTCGGCCCAGCACCGGCACGCCTGGAGCGACGGGCTCGCGATGCGGGCGGCGCCCTTCGGGGTCTTCGCTGCGGGCCGCCCCGCCGAGGCGGCCCGGCTGGTCGCGGTGGACGGCCGGGTCAGCCACGAGGGCGAGGGGATCTACGGGGGTCAGGCGGTGGCGGCCGGGGTGGCGGCGGCCATGGTCGGCTCGGGGCTCGCCTCGGTGATCGCGGCCGCGCTCTCGGTGGTCCCGATGGACTCCTGGACGGCCCGCTCACTGCGCCGGGCGGTGGCGGCGGCCCAGCGCCCGTACCCCGACCGGCTCACGATGGAACGTGCCGTGCGCTCGGCGGTGGTGATCGCCGGCTATCCGTGGACGGACCTCGCGCCGGAGGCGGTGGGCCTGGCGTTCGGGGCGTTCACGGCGGCGCGCGGGGACTTCCGTACGGCGGTGCTGACCGCCGTCAACATGGGCCGGGACGCCGACACGACGGCTGCGGTGGCGGGGGCGCTGGCCGGGGCACTGCGGGGGGAGAGCGCCATCCCACCGGCCTGGGCGCGCGCGATCGGCCCGGTCCGGGGCAGCTGCCTGCCGTCGATGCGCGGTTACCACGTCCTGGACATCGCGGAACTGCTGACCCCGGACGACGCGGAGGCGGGGACGGCCCGGGAGCGGGGCGGCGGCCGCGAACCTTCCGCCGTACGGGACATGGCGTCGGTGGCGGCGTCCTTCGAGCCGGAGCATGAGGAGCGGCGATGACGACGACGGGCGAGACGACGACCGGGCCCACCGGAAGCCCGGGGGTCACCCGGCCGGGTAGGGAATCGTCCCCCTCCCCCGCCCCCTCCCGCCGCGCCCGGATCGAGGGCCTGCTCCTGGGCCTCGCGTCCGGGGAC
>NZ_QWFA01000074.1 GCF_003501885.1 Streptomyces globisporus | reverse complement strand
ACGCCCCGCCCCCGGCGAGGACGTCCTCGCCGCCGCCATGGCCACCATCGCCGAGCGCGGGCTCGACGGGCTGACCATGGCCGGGCTCGGGCGGGACGTGGGGATGAGCAGCGGGCACCTGCTCTACTACTTCCGCAGCAAGGACGAACTGCTGCTCCGGACCCTGGAGTGGAGCGAGAGCCGCCTCGGGGCCGAGCGCCGCGCCCTGCTCGCCCGGCCGGGGAGCGCTCGCGAACGGCTGGAGGCGTACATCGGCCTCTACCTCCCCGCCGGGCACCGTGACCCCCACTGGACGCTCTGGCTGGAGGTCTGGGGCCGCTCGCGGAACGCCGACGACGACGCCCGCGCCCGGCAGGCCGCCATCGAGGGGGCCTGGCACCGCGACCTGGTGGCGCTGCTCGCCGAGGGGATGTCGCGCGGCGAGTTCCGGCCGGTGGACGCCGACCGGTTCGCCGCCCGGCTGCGGGCCCTTCTGGACGGGTTCAGCATCCATGTCACGGTCGGCATCCCGGGGACGGGCCGCGAGCAGGTGCTCGCCCAGGCAGCGGAGTTCCTGGACGAGACGCTGAGCCCGGAGGAGCGAGGCGGCGAGCGCGACGACCGCGCCCGGCACTGACGCCCAGCCGGTCCGGGGGAGATGCGACCGGCGTCACGACCGCATCCTGAGACGCCGGTGTCACGGGCGCGTCACTGTGCGAGACTTCTGCCGTGTCCTCGTTCGTCATGATTATTGGCAGCAGGCGCGCCGGTCCGCAGTGACCGTCCCGTACCACCCCGTACGGCACGGCCACCGTGCCCCAGACCCGCGCGCAGACCTCTCGCACCCGCGAGGGGTTTTTTCGTTTTCCGGCCCGCACCCGGGTCGGACGAGGCAAGCGGGATGATGGGGGCAAGTGGAACCCGATCGTCCGGATCCACTCATCCGACAGGAGCCAGATCAGCATGACCACCAAGGCCAACGCCACCGACGACAGTTTCCATGTCTTCGACACCACACTGCGCGACGGTGCTCAGCGTGAGGGCATCAACCTGACGGTCGCCGACAAGCTGACCATCGCCCGTCATCTGGACACCTTCGGGGTGGGGTACATCGAGGGCGGCTGGCCGGGGGCCAACCCCCGCGACACGGAGTTCTTCGCCCGCGCCCAGAAGGAGATCACCTTCGAGAACGCCCAGCTCGTGGCGTTCGGCGCGACCCGCAGGGCCGGTGGCAACGCGGCCGACGACCCGCAGGTCAAGGCGCTCCTCAACTCCGGCGCCCCGGTGATCACCCTGGTCGCCAAGTCCCACGACCGCCATGTGGAACTGGCCCTGCGCACCACCCTGGAGGAGAACCTGGAGATGGTCCGCGACACCGTCTCCCACCTGCGCGAACAGGGCCGCCGGGTCTTCGTGGACTGCGAGCACTTCTTCGACGGCTACCGGGCCAACGCCGCGTACGCCAAATCCGTGGTCCGCACCGCCCATGAGGCGGGCGCCGAGGTCGTCATCCTCTGCGACACCAACGGCGGCATGCTCCCCGCCCAGGTCCAGGCCGTCGTCTCCACCGTCATCGCCGACACCGGCGCCCGGCTCGGCATCCACGCCCAGGACGACACCGGCTGCGCCGTCGCCAACACCCTGGCCGCCGTCGACGCGGGCGCCACCCACGTCCAGTGCACGGCCAACGGCTACGGCGAGCGGGTCGGCAACGCCAACCTCTTCCCCGTCGTCGCCGCCCTGGAACTCAAGTACGGCATGAAGGTGCTGCCCGAGGGCGCGCTCGCCGAGATGACCCGGATCTCGCACGCCATCGCCGAGGTCGTCAACCTCACCCCCTCCACCCATCAGCCGTACGTGGGCGTCTCGGCCTTCGCCCACAAGGCCGGGCTGCACGCCTCCGCGATCAAGGTCGACCCGGACCTGTACCAGCACATCGACCCCGAACTGGTCGGCAACACCATGCGGATGCTGGTCTCCGACATGGCCGGCCGCGCCTCCATCGAACTGAAGGGCAAGGAGCTCGGCGTCGACCTCGGTGACGACCGCGCCCTGGTCGGCCGGGTCGTCGAGCGGGTCAAGGAACGCGAACTCCAGGGCTACACCTACGAGGCCGCCGACGCCTCCTTCGAACTCCTGCTGCGCGGCGAGGTCGAGGGCCGGGCCCGCCGCTACTTCCGCACCGAGTCCTGGCGGGCGATCGTCGAGGACCGCCCCGACGGCACCCACGCCAACGAGGCCACGGTCAAGCTCTGGGCCAAGGGCGAGCGCATCGTCGCCACCGCCGAGGGGAACGGCCCGGTCAACGCCCTGGACCGGGCGCTGCGCGTCGCCCTGGAGCGGATCTACCCGCAGCTCGCCAAGCTGGAGCTGATCGACTACAAGGTCCGCATCCTGGAGGGCCGCACCGGCACCGAGTCCACCACCCGCGTCCTCATCACCACGGGTGACGGCGCCGGCGACTGGGCGACCGTCGGCGTCGCCGAGAACGTCATCGCCGCCTCCTGGCAGGCTCTGGAGGACGCGTACACCTACGGACTGCTGCGCGCGGGCGTCGAGCCCACGGAGTAGCCCGCCACGACCGTTCGTCACCTTCGCCACCGAGCCGCCGCCCCCCACCGGGCGGCGGCTCTCGTACGTTCCCTGGGCATTCAAGAAGTGAACACACAACCCCGCCTGCCCGCCCCGCAGATGAGACCCGCCCAATCTCGACGTGAAGTATTGACGGCCCTGTATCGGCGCGGTTAACTCACGCCGCAACGCCGGTACCGGTTCCGGAACCGGTACCGAAGCACCTCTCCACCGCATGCCCGCGCCCTACCCCCGCCTGCCCTCTTCCGCCCCGCCTGGCCCTCTGGAGGACCGGATGCGCGTCACCATCGCCGATGTCGCCCGTGAGGCCGGCGTCAGCAAGACGACCGTGTCCCGGGTCATCAACACCAAGGGCGAGGTGGACCGGACCACGGCCGCCCGTGTTCGTGAAGTGATCGCACAGCTCGGCTACGTACCCAGCTCAGGAGCCGTCGGTCTCGCCCGCGGTTCCAGCCGTACGGTCGGCATGCTCGTGCCCTCGCTGACCTGGCCGTGGATGGGCGAACTGCTCCAGGGCGTCGTCGACACCGTCGAGGCCGCCGACTACGGGCTGCTGCTGTTCACCTGCAACCGCGGGGCCGAGTCCGTCCAGCGCTTCACCAGCCAGGTGTCCGCGCGCGCCTTCGACGGGCTCGTCGTCGTGGAACCCGAGAACACCCTCGGCCACCTCACCGAACTGCACCGCGACGGCCTGCCGATCGTGCTCATCGACGACCGCGGCCACCACCCCGAGTTCCCCTCCGTCGTGACCACCAACCACGAGGGAGGCGCGTCCGCGGCTCGCCACCTGCACGCCGCCGGACGCACCCGGCCCCTGGTCCTGACCGGCCCCCAGCACTTCGGCTGCGTACGGGACCGGACAGCCGGATTTTGTTCGGTCCTGCCCACCGGCCTGGTCGTCGAAGGCGACTTCACCGAACGCGGCGGCCGGCTCGCCGTCGAGGAACTCCTCGCGCGGGACGTCACGTTCGACTCGGTCTTCGCGCACAACGACATCAGCGCGGCCGGCGTGCTCCGCGCCCTGCGGGCCGCCGGACGCCGGGTCCCGGACGACATCGCCGTCGTCGGCTTCGACGACATCCCGATGGCCGAACACACCGAACCACCGCTGACCACCGTGCGCCAGCCCACCCGCCGCATGGGCGAGACGGCGGCCCGGATGCTGCTCTCCCACCTCGGCGGCACGCCCGTACCCGACGGACCGGCCGTGCTGCCCACCGAACTGGTCGTGCGCCACTCGGCGCCGTAACGGACCCGGCCGCCCGGCCGCGCCCCGCCTCGCACCTTCCGCCCGCCGGGATCTCCCACACCCGGCAGCCCCTTCCTGGAGTCGCCATGTCCGTACGCCGTCGCACGACCCTCGGAGCGGTCGCCGCAGCCACCGTCGTGGTGGCGCTCGCCGCCGGTTGCTCGAACGCCAACTCGGGTGCCAACAAGGGCGGCGGGGCCGCCGGTGTACTGACCCTCGGCAAGCCGGACGGGCCGCAGACGAACAACAGCAACCCGTTCCTCACGACCTCGGCCGGAGCGGTCCTCGGCTACCGGCACATGATCTACGAGCCGCTCGCGATGACGAACATGATCCGGCCGACCGAGAAGGCCGACCCCTGGCTCGCCACCGAGTGGGCCTGGGAGGACAACTTCACCAAGGTCACCTTCACCCTGGACGACCGGGCCAAGTGGGCCGACGGCAAGCCCCTGACCGCCGCCGACGTGGAGTTCACCTTCAACCTGCTCAAGAAGCACCCCGCCCTCAACGGCGACGGGGTGCCCTTCGACGGGGTCGCCGTCAAGGGCAAGCAGGTCGTGCTGACCTTCAAGGAGAGCCAGTTCGTCAACCAGAACAAGATCATCCAGACCTTCATCGTGCCCAAGCACATCTGGGAGAAGGTCGACAACCCGGAGACCTGGCCCAATCGCACCCCGGTCGGCTCCGGACCGTACAAGCTCAAGACGTTCACCCCGCAGACCACCACCCTGACCGCCACGCCGACCTACTGGAACGGCGAAACCAAGGTCAAGGAGCTGCGCTACACCGCCTACAACGACAACAGTGCCGCCACCACCGCCCTGGCCACCGGCAAGATGGAGTGGTCCTTCGTCTTCATGCCGAACCACAAGCAGCTGTTCATCGACAAGGACCCCAAGAACCACCAGCTCTGGTTCCCCTCCGGCCTCGGTATCCACGGACTGTGGTTCAACACCACGCGCAAGCCCTTCGACAACCCTGCCCTGCGCAAGGCGATGGCGATGGTCGTCGACCGCAAGGCCATCCACATCCAGGCACAGGCCACGCTCTACCCGGAGATCACCAACCCCACCGGCATCCCGCTCCCCGCCGGTGAGCCCTTCCTTGCCCCCGAGTACGAGAACGCCACCACCAAGCCCGATGTCCCCGGGGCCAAGAAGGTGCTCGCCGAGGCCGGGTTCAAGCTCAGCGGCGGTGTGCTCAAGGACCCGAGCGGCAAGCCGGTGACGCTCACCTTCACCGACCCGGCCGGGTGGAACGACTACATCACCGGGCTCGCGATCATCAAGGACAACATCAAGGAGATCGGCATCGAGGCCAAGGTCAAGACCCAGACCGCCGAGGCCTGGGGCACCGACGTGGCCAACGGCAACTTCGACGCCACCCTGCACTGGACCAACAGCGGCGCCACCCCCTACGACATGTACCAGAACATCATGGACGGGGCGATCGCCCAGCCCATCGGCAAGAGCTCCCAGGCGGGCAACTTCGGCCGCTTCAAGAACGCCGAGGCGACGGCCGCACTCAAGGAGTACGCCAACGCCACCACCGACGCCGCCCGCACCAAGGCCCTCAACACCCTCCAGAAGATCTTCGTCGAGCAGGCCCCCATGATCCCGACGGCCGCCGCGCCCATCGGCGCCGAGTTCTCCACGAAGAACTGGATCGGCTGGCCGTCGGAGGCCAACCCCTACGCCCCGCCCCAGCACACCCAGCGGACCGCGCTGGAGATCGTGCTCAACCTCAGGCCCTCCTCCAAGTAGGCACGGGGAAAGACCGGACGGGAAGAAGACGGGAAACCGGCCATGACCAGCGATCAGCCCGAGCACGTACGGACCGGCTCCGAGACCACGCGGACCGGCTCCGAGCCCGCGCCCACCGGCACCGACGTGGTGCTGGAAGCGCGCGGAGTCACCAAGCATTTTCCCCTGCGCCGCACCGCCCGCGACCTGTTCGCCCGCGAGCGCCGCAGCGTCCATGCCGTCGACGACGTCTCGCTCCGGCTGAGACGCGGCACCGTCACGGCTCTGGTGGGGGAGTCCGGCTCGGGCAAGTCCACCGTCGCCCGCCTCCTCGCCCAGCTCTATCCGCTCACCTCGGGCGAGATACGGCTGGGCGGCGAGCAGGTGGCCGCCGGCCGTGGCCGGTCCTTCCGCCGTTACGTACGCCGGGTCCAGCTCATCTTCCAGGACCCCTTCGCCTCGCTGAACCCGGTGCACACCGTGCGCTACCACCTCACCCGCGCCCTGAGGATCCACGGCCGGGCGGGCAGCGGGGAGGCGGAGCTGGCGGAGAACCTGGCCGCCCTGCTGAACCGGGTCCAGCTGACCCCGCCGCAGCAGTTCCTGGACAAGTTCCCGCACGAGCTGTCCGGCGGGCAGCGCCAGCGCGTCGCCATCGCCCGGGCGCTCGGCGCCGACCCGCAGGTCCTCCTCGCCGACGAACCCGTCTCGATGCTCGACGTGTCGATCCGGCTCGGCGTCCTCAACCTCCTGCGCGACCTCAAGGAACGCCTCCACCTGGCGATCCTCTACATCACCCACGACATCGCCTCCGCCCGCTACTTCGCCGACACCACCCTCGTCATGTACGCGGGCCGCATCGTCGAGGGCGGCGACAGCGAACGCGTCACCCAGCACCCCGCCCACCCCTACACCCAGCTCCTGATCGCCTCCGCGCCCGACCCGGACCGGATCGTCGCCGACGAGGAACAGGAGGAGACCGGCACCGGTGAACCGCCCTCCCTGATCACCCCGCCGGCCGGCTGCCGCTTCCACCCCCGCTGCCCGCGGGCGATGGAGCGCTGCCGCACCGAACTGCCGCCGCGCTTCGACCTGCCCGAGGGCCAGTGGGCGGCCTGCTGGCTGTACGAGGGCGGGGTGTCGCACCCCACGGGCGCGGCCGGCACGGCGGCGGCAGCGGGCCACCGAGCCGCGAAGGAGGCCACCCGGTGAAGTACCTCCTCCAGCGCCTCGCGTTCTACGCCGTCACCGCGTGGGCCGCGATCACCATCAACTTCCTCATCCCCCGGCTCATGCCCGGCGACCCCGTACAGGCCCTTCTCAGCCGCTACCAGGGGCAGCTCGACACCAAGGCCATCGACTCGCTCAAGGCCCTCTTCGGCCTCGACGAGCAGCAGTCGTTGTGGCAGCAGTACACCGACTACTGGGCCCACCTCCTCGACGGCGACCTCGGCCTCTCCTTCACCTTCTTCCCCACCCCGGTCAGCGAGGTCATCGGCCAGTCCCTGCCCTGGACGCTGGCCCTGGTCGGCACGACCACGCTCATCAGCTTCGTCCTCGGCACCGGCATCGGCGTCTACAGCGGCTGGAAGCGCGGCTCCTGGCTGGACGGGCTGCTGCCCGTCACCACCTTCATCTCCTCCATCCCGTACTTCTGGCTGGGCCTCGTCGCCATCGCCGTGTTCGCCGAGAAGTGGGCGCTGTTCCCCAACTCCGGCGGCTACGACAACGCGCTCGTCCCGGCCTTCGACTGGCCGTTCATCTCAAGCGCCCTCTACCACGCGGTCCTGCCCGGCGTGACGATCGTCCTCAGCGCGGTCGCCGGCTGGATCCTCGGCATGCGGAACATGATGGTCACCGTCTCCTCCGAGGACTACGTGATGGTCGCCCAGGCCAAGGGGCTCTCCGAGCGGCGCGTGATGTTCGGCTACGCCGCCCGCAACGCGGTCCTCCCCAACATCTCCGGCTTCGCCCTCTCCCTCGGCTTCATCGTCGGCGGCACCCTGCTCGTCGAGATGGTCTTCACCTACCCGGGCATCGGCTTCCAGCTGCTCCAGGCGGTCGGCGCCAAGGACTACCCCCTGATGCAGGGCGTCTTCCTCATCATCACGCTCTCCGTCCTCGCCGCGAACCTGCTCGCCGACCTCGTCTACGCCGCCCTCGACCCCCGTACCCGGAAGGAGGCATAGGGCATGTCCATCACTGCCACCGACGTCGCCGTCCTCGACGGCGCGCCCCCGCCCACGGCCCCCACGCGCCGCGCCCGGCTCCGGTTCCTGCGCGGCGGGAAGACCCGCACCGGCCTGATCATCCTGGCGTTCTTCGTCCTGCTGGCCATCGCCGGCCCCTGGCTCGCGCCCTACGACCCCGACGCCATGAGCGACCAGCTGCTCCAACCGCCCTCCGGCGAGCACTGGTTCGGCACCACGCACACCGGGCAGGACGTCTTCTCGCAGATCCTCGTCGGCACCCGGGGCGTGCTCGTCGTCGGACTGCTCGCCGCCGCCATCGCCACCGCCCTGTCCGTCCTGATCGGGGTCAGCGCCGGATTCCTCGGCGGAGCGGTCGACGAGATCCTCTCCGCACTCTCCAACATCTTCCTGGTGCTGCCCGGACTCCCGCTGATCATCATCGTCGCGAGCTTCGTCCCCGACACAGGCGACGTCGTCATCGCCGTCGCCATCGCCCTGACCTCCTGGGCCTGGGGATCGAGGATCCTGCGCGCCCAGACCCTGTCCCTGCGCCGCCGCGACTACGTGGAGGCGGCCCGCGCCACCGGCGAGTCGACCCCGCGCATCATCCTCTTCGAGATCCTGCCGAACCTCACCGCCGTCATCGCCTCCGGCTTCGTCGGCACGGTCATCTTCGCCGTCCTCACCGAGATCACCCTCGCCTTCATCGGCGTCGCCGACATCTCCCACTGGAACTGGGGCACCGTCCTCTTCTGGGCCCAGTCCAACCAGGCCCTCGCCCAGGGAGCCTGGTGGTGGTTCGTCCCGGCCGGCCTGTGCATCGCCCTGCTGGGTACCGCGCTCGCCCTCATCAACTTCGGCATCGACGAGTTCGTCAACCCCCGCCTGCGCACCGCCACCGGATCCTCCCGGAAGGTGAAGATGCGCGTCGGCTTCACCCCCGTGGCCCGGAAGTCCCCCGGTACGGGCCACCCCGGGCAGAACAGCAGCAAGGAGCCGCGCACATGAGCGCCGAGCCGGTCCTGACCATCAGCGGACTCAACGTCGACTACGGCACCGACGCGGGCGCCGTCCACGCCCTGCGCGACATCGACCTCACCCTGAACCGGGGCGAAGTCCTCGGCCTGGCAGGGGAGTCGGGCTCGGGCAAGTCGACGCTCGCGTACGCCGTGACCCGGCTGCTGTCACCGCCCGGCGTCATCACCGGGGGAGAGGTCCACTACCACCGCCCCGGCGGTGACCGTGTCGACATCCTCTCCCTCGCCCCGCAGCAGCTGCGCGCCTTCCGCTGGCAGGAGCTGTCCATCGTCTTCCAGGGGGCGATGAACTCCCTCAACCCCGTGCACACCGTCCACAGCCAGCTCACCGACGTCCTCGCCGCCCACCGCCCCGAGCTGAGGAAACGTCAACGCGCGGATCGGGCGGAGCAGTTGCTGGCGCTCGTCGGTATCTCCGCCGACCGGCTCGCCGCCTACCCGCACCAGCTCTCCGGCGGGATGCGCCAGCGCGTGATGATCGCCATGGCGCTCGCCCTGGAACCCGAGATCGTCATCATGGACGAGCCGACCACCGCGCTCGACGTCGTCATGCAGCGCCAGATCCTGCGACGGCTCGTCCGGTTGAGGGAACAGCTGAACTTCTCGGTCGTGTTCATCACCCACGACATCTCCCTCCTGATCGAATTCTCGGACCGGATCGCGATCATGTACGGGGGCCGCATCGTGGAGCAGGCGGGCGCGGCGGAGATCTACCGCGACCCCCGCCACCCCTACAGCGACGGGCTCCTGCACTCCTTTCCCGCGCTCCACGGCCCGCGCCGCGAACTGACCGGCATCCCCGGCTCCCCGCCGCATCTCTCCGCGATGCCCACCGGCTGCGCCTTCCACCCGCGCTGTGGCAAGGCCTTCGCCCCGTGCGCCGGGCAGATCCCTCCCCTCGCCCCGCCCGCCGATGGGCCCGGCCGCGCGGTCGCCTGCCATCTGCACGCCTGACCCGGCCCCTCCCCTCCTACGTACGGAGACCGATGAACCTCGCCACCCCTCCTCAGCGAATCCTTCGTCCGGCCCCGGTACGCGGACTCCCGGCCGATTTCCGCTGGGGCGTCGCCACCTCCTCGTACCAGATCGAGGGAGCCGCCGCCGAGGACGGCCGCACCCCGTCCATCTGGGACACCTTCTGCCGGGTGCCCGGGGCGGTGGAGGGCGGCGAGCACGGCGACGTGGCCTGCGACCACTACCACCGGATGCCCGAGGACGTGGAACTGATCGCGGGCCTGGGCGTCGACACGTACCGCTTCTCGCTCGCCTGGCCCCGCATCCAGCCGGGCGGCCGGGGCCCGGTCAATGCGAAGGGCCTCGACTTCTACAAGCGGCTGATCGACGAGCTCCGGGGGCGCGGCGTCACCCCCTGGATCACCCTGTACCACTGGGACCTGCCGCAGGAGCTGGAGGACGCGGGCGGCTGGCCCGCGCGTGACACCGCCCTGCGCTTCGCGGAGTACGCCTCCCTCGCGTACGAGGCCCTCGGCGACCGGGTCGAGCACTGGACCACGCTGAACGAGCCCTGGTGCTCGGCCATGCTCGGTTACGCCTACGGGCTGCACGCCCCCGGCCGCCGCGACCCGGGCGACGCCATGGCCGCCGTCCACCACCTGCTCCTGGGCCACGGCCTCGCCGCCGGCGCCCTGCGGGACGCGGCCGGGGGCGACCCGCTGGAGCTGGGCATCACCCTCAACCTCGGCACCGCAACTCCCGAGACCGACAGCGAGGCCGACCGCGAGGCGTGCCGCCGCGCCGACGGCCTGGGCGCCCGGCTCTACCTCGACCCGCTCGTCCACGGCCGCTACCCCGAGGACGTCGTCGCGGACCTGGCCGCCCAGCACATCGAACTCCCGGCCCGCGAAGGCGACCTGGCCGCCATCGCCACCCCGCTGGACGTGCTCGGCGTCAACTTCTACCGGGGCATGCAGTTCTCCGGCGTCACCGAGGACGGCTCGCCGCTCGACGCCGAGGGCCTGCCGGTCGTCCGGACCGTGGACCGCGACCTGCCGCGCACCGCGATGGACTGGGAGATCACCCCGACCGAACTCACCGACCTGCTGGTGCGGTTGGAGCGCGACTACGGGCTGCCGACCGTCATCACGGAGAACGGCGCGGCCTTCGACGACACGGTCGCCGCCGACGGCTCCGTCCCCGACGCCGACCGCACGGCCTACCTCGCCGACCACATCGACGCCGTCGTCGCCGCCCGAGCCCGAGGGGCCGACGTCCGGGGCTACTTCGCCTGGTCGCTGATGGACAACTTCGAGTGGGCGTACGGCTACGCCAAGCGGTTCGGCATCGTCCGCGTCGACTACGAGACCCAGACCCGCACGCTCAAGGACAGCGCCAAGTGGTACCGCGACACGATCCGCCTCACCCGCGACGACACCGCGTAGCGCATCAACACCTCTGATTCCTCACGACGTTCGGCACCCCGACCTCAGAAAGAGAGCGCTCCCAAAAATGCCTCGCATTCCGTACGCCCGCCCTCGCAAGGGCAGAAGCAGACCAGCGACGGCCGCCTTCGCCGCCGCGGCCGTCCTGGCCACCCTGCTCGCCGGGTCGGCCACCGGCCCCGCGGCCGCCGCCGACGAACCCGCCCCCGTCCTCATCGACCGCTTCGAGGGCGAGGTGCCGCTCGGCAACAACCCGCCCGCCGACGCCATCTTCACCTGGGGCGGCGACGCGGACGACCACCCGCAGCTGAAGCTGGCCGAACGCGCCGACGCCCCCGAGGGCGAGCAGGTCCTCGAAGGCTCCTACGACATCAGCGCGTACGGCGGGTTCAGCCACGAGTTCGCCGTGGACACCCCGCCGCGGAACTGGACCGCCCACAAGGGCATCCGCTTCTGGTGGTACGGACAGAACACCGCACCCCTGCCGCCCGGTTCGGGTAAGCGCGTCAACTTCGAGATCAAGGACGGCGGCGCCAACGGCGGCGCGTCCGAGCTGTGGACCACCTCCTTCACCGACGACTGGGAGGGCTGGCACCTCGTCGAGATCCCCTTCGCGGACTTCGTCTACCGGGCCGACTACCAGCCCGTCGGCGGCATCGACCAGGTCCTCGGCCTGAACGAGATGTGGGGCTACGCCCTGACCCTGCCCGGCGGGGCCCCCGGAGAATTCGCCCTGGACGCGGTCGAGTTGTACGGCAAGGCGGAGCCCGCGCTCACCGTGAGCGTCGTCACCGACACGGCCGTACGCCCGGTGAAGAACGGCGCGAGCGCGGAGCTGACGCTCTCCGTCGCCACCACCGGCTCCGTCCCCACCGAGGAGCCGGTCACCGTCACGTACGCCACCAAGGGCGGTACGGCCCAGGCCGGGAAGGACTACACCCCGGTCACCGGCAGCCACACCTTCCCCGCCGGCACGGCGTCCGGCACCACCCACAAGGTGACCGTCCGCACCGCCAAGGCGTCGAAGCCCGCCGAGGCGAAGACGATCCCGCTGGAGCTGACCGTCACCGGCGCGAAGGCCCCCCGGGAGAACCCGCAGGTCGTCATCGACGCCCACGGACTCCCGTACCAGAACGCCAAGCTGCCCGTGAAGCAGCGGGTCGCCGATCTGCTGGGACGCCTCTCGCTCGCCGAGAAGGCCGGCCAGATGACCCAGGCCGAGCGCAACGCGCTCCGCGCCCCCGGTGACATCGCCGCCTACGACCTCGGCTCGCTGCTCTCCGGCGGCGGTTCGGTCCCCACCCCGAACACGGCGGCCGCCTGGGCCAAGATGGTCGACGCCTACCAGCTGCGCGCCCAGGCCACCCGCTTCCAGATCCCGCTGATCTACGGCGTGGACGCGGTGCACGGCCACAACAACGTCGTCGGTGCGACGATCATGCCGCACAACATCGGCATCGGCGCGGGCCGCGACCCGAAGAGCGCGCAGAGGACCGGCGCGATCACCGCGAAGGAAGTCCGCTCCACCGGTGTCCCGTGGGACTTCGCCCCCTGTGTCTGCGTCACCCGCGACGAGCGCTGGGGCCGCAGCTACGAGGCGTTCGGCGAGGACCCGGCCCTCGTCGAGGCGATGGAGACGGTCATCCAGGGCATGCAGGGCAGCCCGTCCGGAAAGGACCTGCACCGCAACGACAAGGTGCTCGGCAGCGCCAAGCACTTCGTCGGCGACGGCGGCACCGAATTCGGCTCCTCCACCACCGGCTCGTACACGACCGACCAGGGCATCACCAAGGTCACCCGCCAGGAGCTGGAGGCGGTGCACCTGTCGCCGTTCGAGGAGTCGGTGAAGCGGGGCGTCGGCACGATCATGCCCTCGTACTCCTCCCTCGACATCCTGGGCGACGACCAGGGCCCGGTGAAGATGCACGCCAACGCCGAGATGATCAACGGCGTCCTCAAGGACCGGATGGGCTTCGAGGGCTTCGTCATCAGCGACTGGCAGGCCATCGACCAGATCCCCGGAGACTACCCGAGCGACGTCCGTACCTCGGTGAACGCCGGACTCGACATGATCATGGTCCCGACCGCGTACCAGGACTTCACCAAGACCCTGAAGGACGAGGTCACAGCGGGTCGGATCAGCGAGGCCCGCATCGACGACGCGGTCGCCCGCATCCTCACCCAGAAGTTCCGCCTCGGCCTCTTCGAGAAGCCGTACGCGGACACCACCCACCTCGACGAGGTCGGCTCGGCCGAACACCGCGCGGTGGCGCGGGAGGCGGTGGCGAAGTCGCAGGTCCTGTTGAAGAACGACGGGGCCGTCCTGCCGCTCGAGCCGGACCAGAAGGTGTACGTCGCCGGGTCCAACGCCGACGACATCGGCAACCAGGCCGGCGGCTGGACCATCAGCTGGCAGGGCTCCTCCGGCAAGATCACCCCGGGCACGACGATCCTGGAGGGGATGAAGAAGGCGGCGAAGGACCCGGAGTCCGTCACCTACTCCCGCGACGCGTCGGCCGCCACGGACGGCTACGACGTCGGTGTGGTGGTCGTCGGCGAGACCCCGTACGCCGAAGGCATCGGGGACGTCGGCAACGGCCACGACCTGGAGCTGACGGCGGCCGACAAGGCAGCCGTGGACAAGGTCTGCGCGGCCATGGAGTGCGCCGTCCTCGTCGTCTCGGGACGCCCGCAGCTCATCGGCGACCAGCTCGGGAAGATCAACGCGCTGGTGGCCTCCTGGCTGCCGGGTTCCGAGGGCGACGGCGTGGCCGACGTGCTCTACGGCAAGCGCGCCTTCACGGGGCAGCTCCCGGTGACCTGGCCGAAGTCGGAGGCCCAGCTCCCGATCAACGTCGGGGACGCGGCCTACGACCCGCAGTTCCCCTACGGCTGGGGCCTGACCACCCTGAAGAAGCCCCCGGCCGGCGGTGAGCTGACCCTCACGGCCCTCGCCGTCGCCGCCCAGGTCGCCGAGAAGGCGAAGCTGGGGAAGACCCCGGCGGGCAAGGCGATCGTGGACCAGGCCCGGCTGCTGG
Source organism: Streptomyces globisporus (assembly GCF_003501885.1). Taxonomy (GTDB): domain Bacteria; phylum Actinomycetota; class Actinomycetes; order Streptomycetales; family Streptomycetaceae; genus Streptomyces; species Streptomyces globisporus_D. Next base: position 11,488 of record NZ_QWFA01000074.1, on the reverse strand, counting down.
TCCAGCGGAAGATCGACGGGAAGTTCGGCCAGGCGGTCGCGGGGCCCTTCGCGGAAGCGGACCACCTGCTGCTCAAGGGTGACCTGACGGGCGCGGTGGCCAAGCTGCGCACGGCCTACCGAGCCGCGTAGGCTCCCCGCTCTCCGGACGGGCGACGGCGTTCGTCGCCCGTCTGGAGTAGCGTTAAGTATGAGGAAAAGGCTCTTCCCCACGCTGCTGGCGGGCCTGCTGCTCATTTTCGCAGCGGCGGCTCTCGCCCTGACCTCGCCCGCGTCGGCGGCCCCGGCCGCCACGATCCAAGACGCCGCCCAGGCCCTGCGCGACGACCCGGTGTACGTGGACCCGGGCGCCCGCGATCAGCTCTCCGTCGCTGACGAGAAGGCCCTGGAAGACAAGATCACGGACGCCGACAAGCCGGTCTTCGTCGCCGTTCTCCCCGACACCTCCGCCTTCCCCGAGGAAGGCCTCCTCCAGACCCTGCGCAGCGACACCGGCATCACCGGCGTCTACGCGATACGCCTCGGCGGCGGTTTCGACGCGGGCGCGGACCCGCAGGTCATGCCGACCCGAGCCGTCGAGAACCTGACCGCCGCCGTGGAGAACCCCACCACCGCCGGTAACGCCGACGCCCAGCTCAACGCCTTCGTCGACCGCGCCGTCGAACAGGCCCGCGGCACCGCCCCCGCCTCCTGGTCCGGCGGCGGAGGATCGGCCGACGAGTCCGGCGCCCCGGTCGGCGGCCTGATCACGCTCGGCGCGCTCGTCGCGGCGGGCGGCGCCGGGGCGTACGCGATCTCCCGCCGGAACAAGCGCCGCAAGGAGGAAGAGGAGCGCGTCGCCCTCGAAAAGCTCCGGGTCGTCGTCGACGAGGACATCACCGCGTACGGCGAAACCCTGGAACGCCTGGACTTCCACCCCGGCGAGAAGGGCGCGGACGACACCATGCGCGCCGACTACGAACGGGCCCTGGACTCCTACGAGAGCGCCAAGACCAGGATGGACCGGGCCACGCACCCCTCGGACGTCCGCGGCGTCACCCAGTCCCTGGAGGACGGCCGCTACTCCCTCGCGGTCCTGGAGGCCCGCCGCACGGGCGGGAAGATACCGGCCCGCCGCCCGCCGTGCTTCTTCGACCCCCGCCACGGCCCCTCGGTCGCCGACGTGCTCTGGACCCCGTCCGGCGGCGCGGCCCGGGAGGTTCCCGTCTGCGGTGCGGACGAGGTCCGGCTCAGCCGGGGCGAGGACCCCATGAGCCGTACGGTCGACGTCGGCGACGGCAACCGCCGCCCGTACTGGGAGGCGGGCCCGGCGTACGGCCCCTGGGCCGGCGGTTACTTCGGCGGCGGCCTGCTCCCCGGCCTCCTCGTCGGCACCATGCTCGGCTCGATGCTCGCCACCCCGGCGTACGCCTCCGAGTACGGCGGCGGTGACTTCGGCGACGGCGGCGCGGGCGGCGACTGGGGCGGCGGCGACTTCTCCGGCTCCGACTTCGACTCCTCCGGCTTCGGCGGGGGCGGCTTCGGCGACGGCGGAGGCTTCGGGGGCGGGTTCGACGGCGGCGGCTTCTGAGCGCCTCGGGTTCCGGTGGATCCCCTCAGCCGGGGCCCGGGGCTCACGGGCGGACCGCTGGTGGACGGGCTAGGCCGCCCACCACGCGGCCACCCCGCCGAGGACGATGATCACGCACATCGCCGCGTTGCTCTGCCGGTAGTCCACGAGGATCGCGGCGAACTCGCGGAGCATCGCGTTGGGCCAGAAGTACGCGGCCGTGGGGGAGCCCACCACCTGCCCCCGGATGCGGACCCGTCGGGCGATGAGGGCGGCCCGGAAGGCGTGGTAGTTGTTCGTGACGACCACGCACCGGTAGTCGGGCTTGGCCGCCTCCATGATCTCCTTGCTGAAGCGCAGGTTCTCCTCGGTGTTCCGCGAGCGGTCCTCCCGCTCGACGAGGCCGGCCGGGAACCCCTCGGCCACCAGGTGGTCGGCCATGGCGTGGGACTCCGGCAGCTTCTCGTCGGGGCCCTGCCCGCCCGAGGTGATCAGCACGGGCGACCCGCCGCGCCGGGAGAGCCGCTCATGCACCTCGCGCCCCCGCTTCAGCCGGCTCGCCAGCAGGGGCGGCACGGTGGAACCGCCGATCAGCCCCGAACCCAGCACCACCACGAAGTCGGCCCTCCGCCGCACCTGGAGCCGCCCGTACAGGAACGCGTAGCAGACGAAGCACAGGAACAGGAAAGAGAAGTACAACGCCAGCCCGCCGGCCGCCCACGCCACCCCGATCAGCACCGGAGTCCGCAGCACGGCGGCCGCGACCAGCAGGGCGACCACGCCGAGGACGGCGAACGCGGCCAGCAGCGACAGCAGATGGGCCGGGCTCCGGCCCTCCTTGCGCAGCATGCGTACGCCGTTGAGGAAGAGGAAGCACACCAGCACGAGCAGGGCCACCGCCGCCAGTGCCACCAGCGCCCCGACGACGTAGGGCACCGAGGGCGACCCCGAGCCGACCAGTCGGTACAGCAGGGCCCCCAGCACACAGAGCACGGCGAGCCCCAGGAAGACGGCGTTGCTGAACTTGCGGCGCTCGCGCAGCACGCTCACGCAGAAGACGAGGAAGAGGAGCGCCGCGGGGGCGTAGGCCAGCATGCGCACAGACTAGGCAGCGTCCCGGCGGCCGTCGACGGCGAGGTGAGGGCGGGGGCGACCGCCGGCGGGTGCTGTGCCAGGCTCCGGCCCATGAGATGGAGCTTCGCGCTGCACGGGGCGGGGCGTGTGCGTGTCCGTGACAGTGATCGCCGATCGGGGCGTGCCCTTTGCGGGGTTCGGGCCGTTGAACGGGGCATGAAGAAGCGAAGCGTACTCGCCGCCGTCACCCTCGCCACCGGAGCGGTCATCGCCGCCATCGCCCCGCATCCGGGCGGCGGGGACACCGCACACGCCGCCGAACCGGCCGTCTCCCTGGGCGCGCTGGACGACGTCGGCGACCTCGGCAAGCTGGTCGAGGGCGCGGCCGGGGCGACCACCTCCACCGCGGGCACCGTCACCAGCACCGTGGAAGACGCCAAGCTCAGCTGAACCGGCTGGGACAAGGACAGGGGCGGCCGAAAGGCCGCCCCTGTCCGCGTTCCCGGGCCGGGCGAGGTCAGCGGCGAGCCGCGTCGATCCCGTACGACCTGATGAGGCGGGCCAGTTGGCGGCCCGCCGCCAGGAGAGGTTCCTCGCTCCGGTTGACCTGGGCGGTGACCTCGGCGCCCTCGATGGCGCTGATGACGGTGGTCGCCAGCTCCCGGGCGTCGTCCGCCGGGAACCCGCAGCCCAGCAGCTTGTCGAGGACGAGCCGCTCCCAGCCGTTCAGCGCCTCGGCGCACGCCTTCTGGAGCTCCGAGTCGGCGCCGAGCGTCTCCAGGGCTGCCGCCGTCACCGGACATCCGTCCACCCAGCCCGACTCCCTGAGCCCGGCCGCCAACTCGCGGGTGCAGGAGAGCACGGCCTCGCTTGGCTCGGGCTGACGGTCCAGGGAATCCTTGAGGAGCGCCGCGAACTCCCGCCCGCTGTGCCGGATCGCGGCGACGGCGACGGCTTCCTTGCCGCCCGGGAAGAAGTGGTAGATCGAGCCGAGCGTGGCCTGCGACTCCTTCGCGATCTGCTTGATGCCGGTGCCGACGTACCCCTGCCGCTGGAGGAGGCGCGCGGTCGCCACGACGATCCGGTCCCGGGTGCTGGTCTGCATGAGGTCACTGTAGCGGGAATTGGGTAGAGCGTTCGTTCTAGAGCTGTGCTACGTTCACGGCGCGCCCTGAATAGAGCGTTCGTTTTAGTCGAGGTGACGGGTGGAGGAATTTCCGCCTGCCCCGACCGAGCCACCCACTGGAGGAATCAATGAGCAGGACAGCGACGGAGCACCCGGGTTCCGTGACCGTCATAGGGCTGGGGCCCATGGGCCGGGCGATGGCCGGGGCCCTGCTCGACCGCGGCTACGGGGTCACGGTCTGGAACCGCACCGCTTCCCGCGCGGACGACCTGGTGGCCCGGGGCGCGGTCCTCGCGCCCGGTCCCGCCGACGCGATCGCGGCGAACGAGGTAGCGATCCTCAGCCTCACGGACTATGTGGCGGTCCGCGCCGTACTGGAGCCGGCCGCGCAGGCCCTGAACGGCAAGGTCCTGTTCAACCTCACCTCCGCCACGCCCGAGGAGGCCCGCGCCGGAGCACGCTGGGCGGCCGAGCGCGGTGCCGTACAGCTCACCGGCGGCGTCAACTCGCCGCCCTCCGGCATCGGGCAGCCCGAGTCGGTCACCTTCTACAGCGGGCCGCGCGAGGCGCTCGACCGGCACCGGCCGGTGCTCGAAGCGCTGACGGGCCGGGCCGAGCACCAGGGCGAGGACCCGGGGCTGGCCGCGCTCTTCTACCAGCTCGGCATGGTCATGTTCTGGACCTCGATGCTGAGCTTCTGGCAGGCCGTCGCCCTCGCCCGCGCGAACGGCCTGACGGCGGCCGACATCCTGCCGCACGCCGTCGACACGGCGGACTCCCTCGCGCAGTTCTTCGCCTTCTACGCCGAACGCATCGACGCCGGAGTGCACGGCGGTGAAGTCGACCGCCTGGCCATGGGGGTGGCGAGCGCCGAGCACGTTCTGCACACCCACGCCGAAGCGGGCGTCGACTCCACCCTCCCGGCGGCGGTCGTCGACCTGTTCCGGCGGGGTATGGAGGGGGGCCACGCCGAGGACAGCTTCTCGTCCCTGGTGGAGTTGCTGGCGAAGCACGGCGGCCCGACCGATCCGGGCACGGACGGTCGGGTCCGGGAGGACGGCCTCTCCCTACGGTGAACGGGCAAGGGAAGGAATCAGGAGTTGCTGGAACGGCTGAACGACGCGATGGAGCACATCGAGGCCCACCTCGGTGAGCGCATCGAGGCGGCGGACCTCGCCCGGATCGCGATGACGTCGGAGTACCACTTCCGCCGGATGTTCTCCGCACTGGCGGGGCTCCCGCTGTCGGAGTACATCCGCCGTCGCCGTATGACGGTCGCGGGAGCTGAGGTGCTCGGTGACCGTGACCGTTCGCTGTTGGACGTGGCGATGCGGTACGGCTACGACACGGGGGAGGGTTTCGCCCGCGCGTTCCGGGCCGTGCACGGCATCGGCCCCGGCGAGGCGCGGCGAACGGGCGCGGTTCTGCGGTCCCAGCAACGCCTGACCTTCCGGCTCGTCGTCGAAGGGAGCAGCGCCATGCGCTACGGCTTGGTGGAGAAGAACGCGTTCCGGGTGATCGGGAAGAAGGCCCGCGTCCCGCTCATCCACGAGGGGCCGAATCCGGCCATCGCGGAGTTCATCCGGGGCATCGGCCGGGAGGAGCTGGAGCGCATCGCGGCCCTCTCCGACCAGGAGCCGGCGGGCATCGTCGGGGTGAGCGACCAACTCGACCCGAGCCGCGCGGAGGGCACCGAACTCGACTACTGGCACGGGGTGGTGACCGGCGCGGAGCCTCCGGAGGGCCTGGACGCCCTGGACGTACCGGCAGGCACGTGGGCGGTCTTCGAGAGCGAGGGTGAGTTCCCGCAGGCGCTCCAGTACCTCTGGCGGGATGTGTTCACCCAGTGGTTCCCGTCGAACCCGTACGCCTCCCGGCCCGGCCCGGAGATCCTGCGGGTGCGGCTTGCGGAGGACGGCAAGCGGGCCGAGGCGGAGCTGTGGATCCCGGTGGAGCGGTCGGCTGCCGGCTGAGTCGACGGACATGAGAACCGCCCCGGCCGCGGTGGCGGGCCGGGGCGGTTGATGTCGCGCTCAGAGGGAGGTGCTGCTGCCGTGGACCAAGGTGCTCCAGGTGGCGGGCTCGACGGTGAGGACGGGACCTGGAGCGCCTTGGAGTCGCGGATGTGGACGGCGGCGGGGTGGGCGGCGACTTCGACGCAGGCTCCGCCGACGAAGGTGGGCGCGGGCTGCTGCTCGTCGGGGCGCCGGCCGACAAGTGGGGCGTGGCCGAGCGGCACCCCGGCAAGATCGTGTGGTGCGAGTTCAGCATCGCATGAGTTGCTGTTTCGGCAAGGATGTTTGTCGTTTCGGCCGTACGGGCGCACTCTCGTCGTCGAGCGGTGGTGATGCCGCGTGACGAAGGAGGAGCGACATGAAGCAGCAGCGGTACGACGTGGTGATCGTGGGCGGCGGTGCCGCAGGCCTGAGCGGGGCGCTCGCCCTGGGGCGGGCCCGGCGCTCGGTTCTGGTGATCGACGCGGGCGAGCCCCGTAACGCCCCCGCCTCCCACGTGCACAACTACCTGGGTCGCGAGTCCACCCCGCCCGGCGAGCTGCTGGCGATCGGCCGAGGCGAGGCCGCCGGGTACGGGGCGGAGATCGCCGAGGGCCGCGTGGCCTCGGCCGAGCGGCTTCCCGAGCGTGGCGACGGGGAGCAGGGCTTCCGGGTCGTGACCGAGGACGGCCGGAGCGTCGAGGCGCGGCGGCTGCTGGTGACGACCGGGCTCGTCGACGAGCTGCCGCCCGTGCCGGGTCTTGCCGAGCGGTGGGGGCGCGAGGTGCTGCACTGCCCGTACTGCCACGGCCACGAGGTGGCGGACCGCCCGATCGGCGTGCTCGCCACCGGCCCGCTCGCTGTGCACCAGGCGCTGATGTGGCGGCAGTGGAGCGACGACGTGACTCTCTTCCTCCACACGGGCCCGGAGCCCACGGAGGAGGAGTACGAGCAGCTGGCGGCCCGGGGTGTCGCGGTCGTGGACGGCGAGGTGACGGGCCTGGAGGTCACGGACGACCGGTTCGCCGGCGTGACGCTGGCGTCCGGCCGGGTGGTCCCGCGCGAGGCGCTGGTGGTGCAGGCCCGGTTCACCGCCCGCTCGGCGGTCCTGGAGTCGCTGGGGCTGAAGCCGGTCGCGCAGGAGATGGGCGGGGCGGTGATCGGTTCGTACATCCCGACCGACCCGACCGGCGCGACGGAGGTTCCCGGGGTCTGGGCGGCGGGCAACGTCACCCGCCTCACCGAGCAGGTGATCGGCGCCGCTGCGGCCGGGCTCATGGCGGCGGGCGCCGTCAACGGCGACCTGATCACCGAGGACACCCGGCTGGCGGTGGCGGCCCGGCGGGAACGGGGCCGATGAGTTCTCGGCTCGCGGCAGGTCCAAGTTCATGACACCCGGTTCATGACCTCTACCGTTCATGACATCCACGGAAGGACACCGCCATGTCGGAGCTTCTCGTCGACTTCATCACCTCCCTCGACGGCTACGCATCGGGAGAGGGCTGGCCCGGGTTCTGGGGCCTGGAGGGCCCGGAGTACCTCGCCTGGCTCGGTGAGCAGCCCGAGGTCACCCACCTCATGGGAGCGAACACCTACCGCCTGATGTCCGGCTTCGCGGCCGGGGAGGTTCCGGATGGCCAGGACGAGTTCAGGCCCGAAGAAGAGGCATCCGTCGACGAGCTCACGCGCGCGCCCAAGGTGGTGTTCTCCTCCTCGCTGGAGGAGCCGCTGACGTGGGCGAACGCCACGCTCATCCGTGACGACGCCGTCGAGACGGTTCGTGCCATGAAGGAGAACGGCTCGGGAATCCTCAGCACGATCGGGAGCCTCAGCCTGTGCCGGTCCCTGCTGCGGGCCGGGCTCGTCGACCGCTTCCGGGTCGTGATGTTCCCGGTGATCACCGGGGCCACGGGCGCGGAGCGCATCTACGACGGCTATCCGGACGTCGCCCTCGACATGATCGGGCACCGCACGTTCGACGGCCGCACGCAGATGGTCGAGTACAAGCCGCGCGTGCTGGAGCACCCGCCGCTCGGGTCCCCCGCGTGATCTCGGAGCGCCCTCAGGTGCCGAACGTGCCGCCGCCGGCCGCCCGGCCCCGTCCGGCGTAACGCGGGGAGGCGAATGACGGCCCCGGGGGTGACGGGCGGGGCCGGGCGGATGTGTGAGCTCCGGTTGCGGGGATACGCGAAGGGTCCCCGGTGCCACGAGGGCGCCGGGCCTCGGCAACGTAAAGGGAGATCTCCGTGGGCATCATCGCCTGGATTCTCATCGGCCTGCTCGCGGGCGCCATCGCCAAGGCGCTGATGCCGGGCAAGGACCCGGGAGGCTGCTTGATCACGATGCTGATCGGGATCGTGGGCGGGCTGCTCGGCGGCTGGCTCGGCAAGGTGATCTTCGGCGTCGACTCCATCGACGGGTTCTTCAGTCTGTCGACGTGGATCGCCGCAGTCGTCGGTTCGGTGATCGTGCTCGCCCTCTACCGACTGGTCGCGGGGAACAGGTCCCGCTGACCCGGGTTGCCTCGACGGCTCGACGGGACGATTCGTCCGCATATGCCTACATTGGCAGAGGCGCGACAGGGTAGCCGTGGAGCAGAGCCGAGCCGAGGCCTCTACGCCCGCGCACGACCGACAAGAGGACACGAGGACATGACGGACACGACCCGTAAGCCGACCACCTCCGACTCCGGTGCCCCGGTGGAGAGCGACGAGCATTCGCTCACCGTCGGCCCGGGCGGGCCGATCCTGCTCCAGGACTCCTACCTGATCGAGCAGATGGCCCAGTTCAACCGCGAACGCATCCCCGAACGCCAGCCGCACGCCAAGGGCAGCGGCGCCTTCGGGAAGTTCGAGGTGACCGCGGACGTCTCCGCGTACACGAAGGCCGCGGTCTTCCAGCCCGGCACGACGACCGACCTGGTGATCAGGTTCTCCACCGTCGCCGGGGAGCGGGGCAGCCCCGACACCTGGCGTGACCCGCGCGGCTTCGCGGTGAAGTTCTACACCAGCGAAGGCAACTACGACATGGTGGGCAACAACACCCCCGTGTTCTTCGTGAAGGACCCGATGAAGTTCCAGCACTTCATCCGGTCCCAGAAACGCCGGGCGGACAACAACCTCCGCGACCACGACATGCAGTGGGACTTCTGGACCCTCTCGCCGGAGTCGGCCCACCAGGTCACCTGGCTGATGGGCGACCGGGGCATCCCTCGCACGTGGCGTCACATGAACGGCTACACCTCGCACACGTACATGTGGATCAACGCGCAGGGCGAGCGGTTCTGGGTGAAGTACCACTTCAAGACCGACCAGGGCATCGAGACGTTCACGCAGCACGAGGCCGACCAGATGGCTGCGGCGGACACGGACTACCACACGCGTGATCTCTTCGAGCACATCCGCGACGGCGACTTCCCGAGCTGGACGCTGAAGGTCCAGATCATGCCGTTCGAGGACGCGAAGGACTACCGGTTCAACCCGTTCGACCTGACCAAGGTGTGGCCGCACGGCGACTACCCGCTGATCGAGGTCGGTCGGATGACGCTGGACCGCAACCCCACGGACAACCACGCCGAGATCGAGCAGGCGGCGTTCCAGCCGAACAACTTCGTCCCCGGCATCGGCCCGAGCCCGGACCGGATGCTCCTGGCGAGGCTGTTCAGCTACGCCGACGCGCACCGCCACCGCATCGGCGGCAACTACCAGCAGCTGCCGGTCAACGCCCCCGTCGCGCCGCTGCACACGTACTCCAAGGACGGGGCGATGGCGTACCGGAAGACCTCCGACCCGGTCTACGCCCCGAACTCCAAGGGCGGCCCGGAGGCGGACCCGGCGCTCTTCGGGCCCCCGCCGAGCTGGTACGCCGACGGTGACATCACCCGCGCGGCCTACGTCGACCACGCCGAGGACGACGACTGGGGCCAGGCGGGCACGATGGTCCGCGAGGTCCTGGACGACGCGGCCCGGGACCGGCTGGTGGACAACGTGGTCGGCCACCTGCTGAACGGCGTGACCGAGCCGGTGCTCCAGCGGGCGTTCCAGTACTGGTCCAACATCGACGGCACCATCGGCAAGCGCATCGAGGAGGGCGTCCGGGCGAAGGCGGGCGAGAAGGACCCGAAGGCGGGCGAGCAGGGCAACCCGGCCCGCTCGTCGATGCAGCGCAAGGCCTGAGTCCCTGGCCCATGGACCGAAGGGTTCCTCCCCACTCCGCGACGGAGCTGAGGAGGAACCCTTCGGCGTGACCGGGGGTGGCTCGGCCGCCCCGGCACGGGGGCGAAGCCGACCGGGCGTGCCACCGCCCATACGCTGACCGTGATCGAGGCGGGGAGGCGGCGATGCAGCGGTACGACTGGTACGGCGGCGACGGGTTCGAGGGGAACACCGACCAGGATGCCGAGGTGCTCAGGGCCAAGACGTTCGCCGGCCTCTCGATGGGCTGTGTGGTCCTGGTGGTGGTGCTCGTGGCGCTGGTCGTGTCGGCAGTGGTCCTGGTCGGATTTCCGCTCGCGCACCTGCTCTTCCTCAGCTGACGGACCCGTGAAAGCAGGGGTCAGTGCTGGACGAGCCCGCCGATCGGGACGGGGGCCACGTGCCCGGTGGGCGGAAGGTTCTGCGCCAGGGCGATCCCGATGTCCACCAGCGACGACCGACGCAGGCGGGCGACCTCGGACAGCGGGGTCCACACCGACTCGGCGGTGTCGCCGTTCGGTTCGGGACGGAGTGTGCCGCCGGTGACACGGACCCGGTAGAAGACGCCGACGTTCTGCAGTTCGGGCGCGCCGGGCCGGCGGCGCTCGTTCGCCGGGATCACCCGGGAGTCCACGCCGAGCAGGCTCTCGACCACGGCCTCCAGCCCCGTCTCCTCGGCGACCTCCCGGATCACCGTGTCGAACGGGTCCTCCGCGTGCTCGACCCCGCCGCCCGGGAGGGTCCAGGTGCGGTCGCCTTCCGGGCCCACGGCCAGTGCGAGCAGCACATGGCCGTCCTCGATGCACACCGCGTACGCGGCCAGTCGTCGGTCCATCGCGCGAGGCTATCTCCGGTGCCCGGTGCCCGGGACCGGTGTCCGGGGCCGTGTCCGTCGGCCGAGGCCCCTCCTCACCGTTCATGATCGCCAACGTGCAGAATGACCCGTATGTCGATAACGAACACTCCGCAGGCGGCCACGCTCGACGACGCCCCGGAGATCAGCCTCACCCTGGCCCGCGCTTTCGCCGACGACCCGATGATGGGGTGGTTCTTCCCCGGCGGAGCCTCGCGCGAGCCGGACCTGGTCCGCTACTTCACCACGATCTTCACCCGGCAGTACGGCCGCCACGGGGTGTGCGAGCGCACCGCGTCGGCGGCCGCGTTCTGGGTGGCGCCGGAGGGGCAGGAGAAGGCCGTTCCCGACGCCGAGACGGTCGCGGAGCTGGAGGAGATCCTCGGTGAGCGGGCGCCGCTGTTCCGGGACGCCGTCGCGGCGGCCGCCGAGCAGGGGCCCAAGGAGCCGCACTGGTATCTGGCGGTCGTCGGCGCGGACCCGGCCGCCCGGGGCCAGGGGCACGGGGCGGCGCTGCTGCGTTCCGGGCTGGCCAAGGCCGACGCGGCGGGCCTGCCGGTCTACCTGGAGTCCTCCAAGCCGGACAACCTGCCGTTCTACGAGCACTTCGGCTTCACGGTGCTCGGCGAGGCGGCGCTGCCGGGCGGCGGCCCGGCGCTGTGGGTGATGCGGCGCGCGCCGCATGCCGTCACCGACGGGC
>NZ_QWFA01000073.1 GCF_003501885.1 Streptomyces globisporus | reverse complement strand
GATCGCCCGGCCCTCGGCTTCGTCGGCGGGGGTCTCGTGGGCGGGGGCGGGGGAGCTCGTCATACCGGGAAGCTTATGCGGTGAGGCGGGCTGTCCCGTCGGCCGGTGGCCGGGGCTACCGGCCGACGGGCGCGATCTTCATACTGGCGCGATGAAGAGAGCGGATCTCGTACGTCTCGACGGCCTGACGCGCAATCCGGCCGCCCCGGAGTCGGTGCTCCTGCGGATTCTGGCCGGCGCCGAGGGGCCGGTGCGCGGTTCCGTGTTCGAGCGGAACGAGGTCCCGGAGTCGGTGTGCGACGCCGCCGTGTCCCACCCCGACCGGGAGGTCCGCGGATATCTGGCGGTGGGCCGGGGCGCCTCCGGTGCGCAGCGGGCCCGGCTCGCCGCCGACCCGGATCCGTGGGTACGCAGCCGGGTGGCGGCGGGTCCGGAGGTCCACGGCCGCTGGCGGAAGGCCGACCCCCTGCCGGACGAGGTGTGCGCCGCTCTCGCCCGGGACGAGGACCGGCAGGTACGGGCCTGGCTCGGCATGTTCGTCCCGGTTCCGGACGAGGTGTGGGCGCTGCTGCTCGCGGATCCGGAGCCGGAGGTACGGAAGTCCGCCCTCTACAACTGGCCGCACGCCCCCATCGAGGCCGTGCGGCCGCTCCTGGACGACCCCGACCCGGTGGTACGGCGGGCGGCCGCCCATGTCGCGGACGTCGTCCTCGGTTCCCCCGCCGAGATCGTGGAACAGGTCGCCGCCGCGGAGTCCGGGTGGGGGCGGCGGCGGACCGTCGCGGGCGCGGTGCTCACCGAGGAGCTCGCGGACCGGCTGTACGCCACCGGCGACGAGGACGTACGCGCGGGGCTCGCCGCCAACCAGGGGCTTCCCGACCGGCTGGTCGCCGCCCTCGCCTCGGACGCCTCCCCGGCGGTCCGGCTCGCGGTGTCCCTGCGGCCTGAGTTGACCGAGGAGCGGCGGGCGGCGATCGACTGGCACGTCGGGCCCAAGGACCGCATCCAGCCCCCGGCGTGGGTCGCGCATTCGCTCACCGACCCCGTGCTCATGCGGGCCTGCGCCGAGTCCGCACACCCGGGAATGCGGCGCTTCGCCGCGTACAGCCCGCATCTGCCCGGCGATCTGGTGGCCCGGCTCGCCGCCGACGAGGACTTCGTGGTGCGGATGCTGCTGTGCGAGAACCATCCGGCGGCCCCCGGGGAACTGCTGCTGGAGACGCTGCTCGCATCGCCCTTCATCACCCGGTTCGAGCAGCTGCCCCAACCGCAGTTCCCGCGCGCCGGACTGGCCCGGTTCGCGGCGAGCGAGGATCCGGGGGCGCGGCTGCTGGTGGCGCGGGATCCGGAGGCCCCGGCGGAGCTGATCGAGCGGCTGAGCCATGACCCGTCGGCCGGAGTCCGCTGCGCCATGGCCCGGGACGCCCGGCTGCCGGCGGGCCGGCTGCTCGAACTGCTCGACGATCCGGAGACCATGGGGGCCGCAGCGGAGGGGCCCGCCCTCCCGCTCACGGCCATGGAGGCCATCCTCGCGGCGGCCGGGATCCCGTAGCCTGACGATCATGTTCGTACTCGAATTGACCTACACGGCCCCCGTGGAGCGCGTCGACACGCTGATGGCGGAGCACATCACCTGGCTCGACGAGCAGTACGCGGCAGGCGTCTTCCTCGCCTCGGGGCGCAAGAACCCCCGGGACGGTGGCGTGATCCTGGCCGTCGGGGAGGACCGGGCGGCGATCGAGCAGATCGCGGCGGCCGACCCCTTCGCCGCGCACGGCGTGTGCGCGTACCGGATCACCGAGTTCATCGCCACCAAGACGGCGCCCGAGCTCGCGCCGTACCAGCAGCCGTCGCCGTAACGGGCGGAGGCTCACGGTGGCTGCCGCCGCCACCGATGACTTTCCGGGGCGGGGCCGGTCTGTACGGGTATGGAGACCTACACACTGACCACAGCCGGCGCCGACCTCGTGTACGACGTCCGGGGACCGCTGCCCACCGCCGACGACCGCCCGCCGTTGTTCCTGATCGGGCACCCCATGGACGCGAGCGGCTTCGCCGCGCTGGCGGCACGGTTCCCCGACCGGACCGTCGTCACGTACGACCCGCGGGGGCTCGGCCGGTCCACCCGTGCGGACGGGCGGGTCGACTACACGCCCGAGACCCTGGCCGACGACGTGCACGCCGTCATCACGAAGCTCGGGGCCGGGCCGGTCGAGATGTTCGCCAGCAGCGGCGGGGCGGTCACCGCTCTCGCCCTCGTGGCGCGCCACCCCGACGACGTGACCACCCTGGTCGCACACGAGCCGCCGCTCATCACGATCACCCCGGACGGCCCGGCGGCCGTCCGGGCCCGGGCCGGGGTCCGGGACGCGTACGAGAAGCGGGGGTGGGGCGCCGGGATGGCCGCGTTCGTGGCCATGACCTCGTGGGAGGGCGAGTTCACCGACGCCTACTTCGCGCAGCCCGCGCCCGATCCCGCCGCGTTCGGGATGCCCGCCGAGGACGACGGCTCGCGGGACGACCCGCTGCTGTCCGACCGGTCCTGGGCGGTCAGCGACCACCGGCCGGACGTCGACGCCATCACCGGGGCGCCCACCCGTGTGGTGATCGCCGTGGGCGAGGAGTCCCGGTCGGTGCAGACCGGGCGGACCTCCGAGGCGGCCGCCGAACTGCTCGGGCAGCGGGTGACCGTCTTCCCGAGCCATCACGGCGGCTTCCTCGACGGGGAGTTCGGCTACCCCGGGAAGCCCGACGAGTTCGCGGCACGGCTGCGGGAGGTGCTGGACGCCTCGTGAGGCCGCCCCGGCGTCAGAAGCCCAGCCGCGCCACCCGTCCCTTCTCGCCCGCCGCCCAGCAGCCGAGGTCGGGGGTGCAGTCGACGGTGTCGTACGAGCCGGGGTCGACCGTCCGCCAGCTGCGCCCGCCGTCCAGGGTGAGGTCGGTGCCCGTCGGGCCGACGGCCAGGGCGGCGGTGCGGCTGTACGGGAGCCAGGTGACGCCGGAGCGGTAGGCGGGCGGCGGGGTGGCGGACTGCCGCCAGCTCCGGCCGCCGTCCCCGGTGACGGCGGCCGCCCGCGGGGACGCCTGGTCGGGGCGGTAGTCGCCGCCGACGGCGATGCCGTGGGCCCGGTCGCGGAAGGCCACGGCGAAGACGCCCCGGGCCGGGTCGCCCGCCGGGAGGGTCGAGGCGCTCGCCGTCCAGGTCAGGCCCCGGTCCCGGGAGTGCAGGACCCGGGCGGTCTCCGCTCCCCCGGTGGTCAGCCAGACGTCCTTGGCGCCGGAGCTGACCAGGCACTGGCCGCTCGCCGCGAACCCTGCCTCGCCGGGCAGGGCGGCGGGCATCCCGGCATCGGGCAGGACCCGCCAGGAGCGGCCGCCGTCCGCCGTGGACAGGACCCGGAACTTCCCGTCCACCGGGTCGCCCGCGGCAAGACCGTGCCGACTGTCGAAGAAGGTCAGGCAGTTGAAAAAGGCGCGGGGATCGGTGTTGCGGAAGGACTCGGTCCAGGTCGCTCCGCCGTCCTCGGTGCGCAGGACCCGCGATGCCTCGCCCTCGCCGATGGCCAGGGCGACGGCCCGGCGGCCGTCGAACGCCTCGATGTCCCGGAGTTCCAGTTCGGCGGCGTCCGGCGGTGACACGTCACGCCAGGTCCGGCCGCCGTCCGCGGTGCGCAGGACCGTGCCCTTCGACCCGGCGACCCAAGCGGTGGTGCGGCTGACCGCGGCGAGCCCCCGGAAGCGGGCGTCGGTGCCGGTGTCGGTGAGCCGCCAGCCGGGCAGAAGCCCGCGCACGGCGGCCTCCTGGGAGGCCGCCTCCCCCTCCGTGCCCTGCGCCGCGTGTGCGCCCGGTGCGACCAGTGCGGCCGCCAGGGCCGCCCCTCCGGTCACCAGTGCCATCAGCCGTCTCGTCTTCCCCATGGCCTTCATGGCGCTGGAAGCTAGCCCACGGGTCGGAACCCGTCCAGGGTGCGTCGCCGTCGAGCGGGCAGGAGAGCGGGGGTGCGCGGGATACGGGCAGGAGCCGGACGGAACCGGTGACGCAGCTCACGCCGCGCGCCGGTGCACGAAACGAGGAGTTCCGTCGTCTACTCCAGTGCCGGGAACCGTTGACCCAGCCGCGAGAGGGAGCAGGTCTTGTCCAGCGTTATCGAGCAGTCCGTGCAGGCTCGCATGGTCGCGTCCGCACCGCGGATGGAGACCTTGCCCGCCATGCTCAGTTACGACCGCCAGTACCCCTTCGCCGTACGCATGGCATTCCCGGCCCCGGCGACCCTCGAAGGCACCGAGGTGTCCTGGGAGTTCTCCCGCGAGCTGCTGACCACCGGGGTGGACTCCCCCGCCGGGCAGGGCGACGTACGCGTCCGGCCGTTCGGGTACGAGCGGACCGTGCTGGAGTTCCACGCCCCCGAGGGCATCGCGATGGTCCATGTGCGCACCGAGGAGCTGCGGCTCTTCCTCCAGCGGGCGCAGGAGCTGGTTCCGGTGGGCGACGAGCACCGGTATCTGGACATGGACCGGGGTCTGACCGACCTGCTCGGCGGTCCCTGCTGACGCCCCGGCCGTAAATCCGGTTGCCGGGCCCGCGCCCCGGCCCTACCTTCGGAGACGTCCCTGTTGTCGTCGATCGGAGTAGGACGTTGCTGATCTGAGGTCCTGTGCACACCGTGCAGCGCCCCGCCGTGCCCTGTCGTGGCCCGGAGCGCCCGTGTGCGATCTCAGCCTCCTTCAGCCGTCCTCACTCATTCCCCGACGTACAACGGGAGTTCCGCATGTCATCCACCGACCCCCATATCAGCTGTACCTCCCTCTCCTTCTCCTGGCCCGACGGCAGCGAGGTCCTCACCGACTTCGATCTGGCCGTGGGCCCCGGCCGCACCGGGCTCATCGGGCTCAACGGCTGCGGCAAGTCCACCCTGTTGCGGCTGATCGCCGGTGAACTGACCCCGGCCTCCGGGACGGTCAGGATCCGTGGCGAGCTCGGCCATCTCCCCCAGTCCGTGGTCCTGGACACCGCGCTGCGGGTCGATCAGGTGCTCGGGATCGCGGAGCGGCGCGCGGCCCTCGACGCCGTGGAGTCGGGCGATGTCCGGGCGGAGCACTTCGCGGTGATCGGCGACGACTGGGACATTGAGGAGAGGTCCCTCGCCACACTGGACGGGCTCGGCCTCGGACGCGTCGGGCTCGACCGCACCGTCGGGGAGATGTCCGGCGGCGAATGCGTCCTGCTGCGGCTGGCCGCGCTGCTGCTGGACCGGCCCGGGGTGCTGTTGCTGGACGAGCCGACGAACAACCTGGACACGTACGCCCGTCGCCGGCTGTACGACGCGGTCGACGCCTGGACGGGGGCGCTGCTCGTCGTCAGCCACGACCGGGAGCTGCTGGAGCGGGTGGACCGGATCGCGGATCTGCGCGAGGGGTCGGTCACCTGGTACGGCGGGAACCTGTCGGCGTACGAGGAGGCGCTCGCCGTCGAGCAGGAGGCGGCGCGGCGCATGGTGCGGGCCGCCGAGTCCGACGTACAGCGGCAGAAGCGCGAACTGTCCGCCGCACACGTCACGTTGGCCCGCCGCAAGCGGTACGGGCAGAAGATGTGGGACACCAAGCGGGAACCCAAGGTCGTGATGGGGCAGCGCAAACGCGCCGCCCAGGTGTCCGCCGGCAAGCACCGCATCCTGCACACCGAGCGGCTGGCGGCGGCCGAGGAGCGCCTGGACGAGGCGGAGTCGGCGGTCCGGGAGGACGAGGAGATCCGGATCGAGCTGCCGGACACCCGGGTCCACCCGGGCAGCGAGGTGCTGCTGCTGCGCGACCCGGTGCCGCCGTACGGACCGCCGCTGCATGGTGAGTTGATGGTGCGGGGTCCTGAGCGGATCGCGCTGACCGGGCGCAACGGGGCGGGCAAGACAGCGCTGCTGCGGACGATCGCGGGCGAGCTGGCCCCCCTGTCGGGAGAGGCCAGCCCCTTGGTCGCGACGGGGTTCCTGCCGCAGCGGCTGGACGTGCTGGACGAGGAGTCGTCGGTGGCGCGGAACGTGGCGCGGGCGGCCCCCGACCGTACGGACAACGCCGTGCGGGCCCGGCTGGCGCGCTTCCTGTTCAAGGGGGCGGCAGCGGACCGCCCGGCCTCGACCCTGTCGGGCGGCGAGCGGTTCCGGGCGACACTGGCGATGCTGCTGCTGGCCGATCCGGCGCCCCGGCTGCTGCTGCTCGACGAGCCGACGAACAGCCTCGACCTGGCGAGCGTACGGCGGCTGACCGAGGCGCTGGAGGCGTACGAGGGGGCGCTGATCGTGGCCAGCCACGATGTGCGGTTCCTGGAGTCGATCGGGATCACCCGGTGGCTCCGGCTGGACGGCGAGCTGCGGGACACGACGGCGGAGGCGGTGCGCGAGGGCGGCTGAGGCGGTGCGGGTGTGACTAGGACGGCGTGGCCGCGGCCGATCCCGTCGGCCATGCCGTGGCGTCGATGGCGAGCCACGGGGCGGTGGCCACGGCCGTGGGCGTCACCCCGGTGAACGCCTTGACCTCACGGTGGAGATGGGCCTGATCGGCGTAGCCGCCCGCCGCCGCCACCCGGGCGGCGGGGTGGCCGGCCGCGAGGAGATGGGCGGCGTGGTCGAACCGCACCAGCCGGGCGGCGTGTTTCGGGGCGAGGCCGATCTGGGACCGGAAGCGGGACCAGAGTCGCTTGCGGCTCCAGCCGACCTCGTTCGCCAGGCTGTCGACGCCCACCCGGCCCCGGCCGGTCAGGATCAGCTCCCAGGCGGCGGCCACCTCCGGGTCCGGCGCCCGGCGGGCGTCCAGCCGCCGGCCGAGGGCGTCCGCCGCGATCGCGAACCGCTCGTTCCACGTCCCGGCCGCCCGCAGCCTGTCCTCGGTCCGCTCGGCGTCGCGGCCCCAGACGTCCTCCAGCGAGACGACCGCCCCTGTGAAGTCGGCCGACGCGCCGAGCACCGCGACCGCCAGGGGCGGCGACAGCCGGATCTGCAGGCACTCGATCCCCCCGGCCGTCCGGCCGCCGAGCCGCAGGTCTCCCGGTACCAGCCCCGCGACCGTGCTGCCGCGTGCGCGCCCGCCGTCGGAGTCGTGGACGATGCCGCTCCCCTCGCTCAGGTCCACGAAGAGGGTCACCGAGGGGTGCGCGACCATGGCGATGTCCACGTGGACCGGCGCGAGTTGACGGAAGCCTGCCATGACGGCCCCAGGGAGCCGGACCGAGTGCCGGGGCACCGCGACGTCCACCGCCGACCAGTCGGGAGGTGATTCGGTGAGCCTCACAGAGCCAGGCTAAGCGTCAGCGGCCCGCCGTCGCCACGAAGTGCAGCAGCAACTCACCTGTCTCTCCGGGCGCTTCGAGCATGGGAAAGTGCCCGACATCGGTCAGCCGCTCGACGCGCGTGTTCGGTGTCGCGTCGTAGAGGCGCACCGCATCCGGATCCCAGCGGGGGTCGGCGGTGCCGAAGACCACGAGAGCCGGAACGTCGAGTGCTTCGAGACGCGTGGGGACGTTCCGCTCGGTGACGTACTCGGTGTTGCGGCGCAGGACCGTCCTGAAGGTGCGGTAGCTGATGCCCCGTGCGTCGTCGACCACGTCGTCCGGGACGGTCACCGGGCGGCTGCACACCGCGGTCACCCCCCGGCGGAGCATCGCGTCGGACCGGACGCGCCAGATCAGCGGGCCGAGCGGCGGGGCGACGAGCGCCCGGAGGACGGCGGGCTGTGGAAGGAGCGCGTCGGGACTGGGGCCGCTGCTGATCAGCGCGAGGGCTTCCACCAGGTCCGGGCGCTGCTCGGCGAGGGCGGTGGCGATGTATCCGCCGCTGGAGTGCCCGGCGACGGTCACGGAACTCAGGGCGAGTTCGTCGAGCGCCGCGGCCAGGGCCGCCGCCTGCCCGGGCACGTCGTACGACGCCGCGGGCGGGGACTGGCCGTGCCCCGGCAGGTCGACCCGGATGACGTGGTGCCGGCGGGCCAGCGCCGGCACCACCGGGCCCCAGGAACTGCCCGAGGCGCCCGATCCGTGGACGAGCACGAGCGGCGGCGCCTCCCGGGGGCCGTCGTGGACCACGTGTATTCCGTGCACGTACGTGCTGTCATCGATACCCATGCGGGCGAGGATGGCCGAGGCGCCGCTGCATGGTCTTGTACGAATGTCGCCCGCCTTGTACGAACGTCGCCCGCGGATCTCCCGGAAAAAGCAGACAGAAGCTGTCCGGTATACCTCCTAGCGTCGCGCTCATGGATCGCTTCCCCGACCGCGACGCGGAGCCGTACACCCCCGGCGCCGCCCACCGCGACATCGTCATCACCGGCGCGCGCGAGAACAATCTGCGCGACGTCTCCCTCAAGATCCCCAAGGGCCGGATCACCGTCTTCACCGGTGTCTCCGGTTCGGGCAAGTCGTCGGTCGTCTTCGACACGATCGCCGTGGAGTCGCAGCGGCAGCTCAACGAGACGTTCACCTCGTTCCTGCGCAACCGGCTGCCGAAGTACGAGCGGCCTCAGGTCGAGTCCGTGGAGGACCTGTCGGTGGCCATCGTGATCGACCAGAAGCCGCTGGGCGGGAACGTCCGCTCCACGGTGGGTACGGCGACCGACATCTGGTCGGTGCTCCGGGTGCTGTTCTCCCGGTGCGGGGCCCCGAGCGCGGGCGGGGCGACCGCGTACTCGTTCAACGATCCCGCCGGGATGTGCCTGGAGTGCGACGGGGTGGGGCGCACGGTCCAGTTGGATCTGGACCGGGCGATCGACTGGTCGAAGTCGCTGAACGAGGGGGCGCTGCTGCTGCCCGGTCTGTCGGTGGGCAGTTGGGAATGGAATCTGTACGGCGGTTCGGGGCGGTTCGACAACGACCTGCCGCTGGCCGAGTTCGGCGAGCAGGAGCGCCGGCTCCTGCTGCACGGTTCGGGGTTCACCGTCCGCCTCGACCTGCGGACCGGGTCGGCGGACATGAAGTTCGAGGGGGTCGTGACCCGCTTCGAGCGCCTGTATCTCAAGCGCGACACCGCCGCCCTCTCCGAGAAGCGACGCGAGGCGGCCGCCCGGTTCACCGTGGAGCGGGTCTGTGGGTCCTGCGGCGGGGCACGGCTGAACGCTGCGGCGCTCGCCACCCGGATCCACGGGCTCTCGCCCGCCGACTACGGGCGGATGGAGGTCGCCGATCTCGTCGGCGTACTGGAGCGGATCGACGATCCGGTGGGCGGGCCCATCGCCGCCGCGGCCCGGGAGCGGCTGGAGCGGCTCGTCGGCATCGGGCTCGGCTATCTGAGCCTGGACCGGGAGACCACGACCCTGTCGGGCGGCGAGGGCCAGCGCCTCAAGATGGTGCGGCACCTGGGCAGTTCGCTCACCGGGCTGACGTTCGTCTTCGACGAGCCCAGCGTCGGCCTGCATCCGCGCGATGTGGGCCGGCTGGGCGATCTGCTGGTGCGGCTGCGCGACAAGGGCAACACGGTGCTGGTCGTCGAGCACGATCCGGATGTGATGGCGGTCGCCGACCATGTCGTCGACATGGGGCCGCGGGCCGGTGCCGACGGCGGCCACATCGTCTTCGAGGGGCCGTTCACGCGGCTGCGCGAGGCCGATACGCTCACCGGCCGGTCGCTGCGCCGCCGTACCCCGGTGAAGAGGACCGTCCGCTCCCCCACCGGACAACTCCCGGTGTACGGGGCTGATCTGCACAACCTCAAGGGTCTGGACGTGTCGTTCCCCGCCGGGGTGCTGACCGCGGTGACGGGGGTGGCCGGATCCGGGAAGTCGACCCTGGTGTCACGGGTCTTCACGGCCGCGTACCCGGACGCGGTGGTGATCGACCAGAGCGCGATCACGGCCTCGTCCCGCTCCACCCCCGCGTCGTACATCGGTGCGCTGGACGCCATCCGCAAGGTGTTCGCCCGGGAGAACGGCGTGGACGCGGGGCTGTTCAGCTTCAACTCCGCCGGGGCCTGCGCGGGTTGCTCGGGGCGAGGCGAGATCTCGACGGATCTGGCGTTCATGGATCCGGTCACCACGACCTGCCCGGAGTGTGAGGGGCGCCGGTTCCACGACGACGTGCTGAAGCACCGGGTCGGCGGCAGGTCGATCGTGGACGTGCTGAACATGACGGCGGCGCGGGCGGCCGGGCTCTTCGAGGATCCGGTGCTGCTGCGGAAGCTGCGGACCCTCGACGCGGTCGGGCTCACCTACCTCACCCTGGGGCAGCCGCTGTCCTCGCTGTCGGGCGGTGAGCGTCAGCGGATCAAGCTCGCCACCCAGCTGCACCGCACCTCCAGCGTGTACGTGCTGGACGAGCCGACGACCGGACTGCACCTCGCGGACACCGGCACGCTGGTGGAGCTGCTGGACCGGCTGGTCGACGCCGGGAACACCGTGATCTGCGTGGAGCACAACCTGGAGGTGGTGAAGCGGGCGGACTGGGTGATCGACCTCGGTCCGGACGGCGGCAAGGGCGGCGGCAACCTCGTCTTCGCCGGGACACCCACCGAGCTGCTCGCGCATCCGACGTCCCTCACGGGCCGGTATCTGCGCCGGGATCCAGGGGTGGAATCACCGAATCCGGAAAGCTGAAAGCTGACGGGACAGGGGCCTGGGAAGGCCCCGAAGCGCCCCCTAACACACCCGTTCACCTGGGGGTATGACCCTGCGTAGCCCGCTCCTGCCGGTGGCGGGCTTGGCTTTGGCCTTACGGTCGCCTTAACCTACGGTCTCGTAACCTACGAAGCCGTAGGTACTTCTCCCGTCCCCAGGAGCTCCCCGTGACGATCACCTCTCCCCACCTCGGCAGTTCGAAGGCGTGGACCGACGCCCAGCTGCTGTACGCGCTGGAAGAGGTGGTGGAGAAGGAACTCAACCGCCATCTCAAGGTCGCCAAGGACTGGATGCCGCACGAGTACGTCCCGTTCTCCGACGGCCGGAACTTCCCCGGCGTCTTCGAGGACGGCGAGGCCTGGACGGCGGACCAGTCCAAGGTCACCGACATCGGCAAGATCGCTCTCGTGGTGAACCTCCTCACCGAGGACAACCTCCCCAGCTACCACCACGAGATCGCCTCCCTCTTCGGCCGCGACGGCGCGTGGGGCACCTGGGTGCACCGCTGGACCGCCGAGGAGGGCCGCCACGGCATCGTGATGCGCGACTACCTGCTCACCTCGCGCGCCGTGGACCCGGACAAGCTGGAGCAGTTCCGCATGGCACACATGGCGGAGGGCTTCGAGTCGGACAACCGGCACTCGATGCTCCACTCCGTGGCGTACGTCGCCTTCCAGGAGCTGGCCACCCGTGTCTCGCACCGCAACACCGGCCACCAGTCCGGCGACCCGGTCTGCGACCGGATGCTGGCCCGGATCGCGACCGACGAGAACCTCCACATGGTCTTCTACCGCAACCTCCTCGGCGCCGCCTTCGAGCTGGCCCCGGACCTGACCATGCAGGCCGTGCGGGACGTCGTCGTCAACTTCCGGATGCCCGGACACGGCATGCCCGGCTTCGAGCGGGCCGCCGCGCAGATGGCGATCGGCGAGATCTACAACATGCGCATCCACCACGACGACGTGATCCAGCCCGTGCTGCGCTTCCTGAAGGTCATGAGCATCGACGGGCTCGGCCCGGAGGGGGCGAAGGCCCAGGAGGAGCTCGGTCTGTACATGGGCGGTCTCGACAGCGAGGCGTCGAAGTTCGACGAGAAGCTCGCCGCCCGCAAGGCCCGGCTGGCGGCGCGCGGCCGCGCCTGATTCTCCCGGTCCGAGCGCGCTCCGGGTCCGCGCCCGGACGCCTCACTCCTCGGCGGTGGCCTCGGCGTACGCGACATCGCGTACGTCGTCGGAGGGGTGCTGGCGAAGCATCCGCAGCTGGGTGCGCCACGGCCCGGTCCACCCGGTCCGCAGACCGCACGCCACGGTCAGTTCGGCGGCGAGCAGGCCCTCGGCGGGATCTCCCGTCGCCGCCAGCCGTGCGACGACGAGCAGCAGGGCATCCGGGTCGCCGATCTCCGCTCCCCGGTAACCGGCGGCCCGCCTGCCGACGGCCTGCGCGGTCCTGGCGGCGAGCGCCGGGCGGCCGCCGTGCAGGGCGGCGAGCGCGACCAGCCCGGTGTGCAGCGTGTCCGGGTCCGCCGCCAGGTCCAGGGAGCGCGCGAGCAGGGCGACGGCGTCCGGCACGAGGTCGCGGTGGGTGGCCAGGGTCCGGCCGGCCTCGGCGAGCACGCTCGCGCTCTGCCGGTTGTTCGGCCCCGACCGCAGCGACAACGTCCTGGCCAGATGTCCGATCCGCCGGCGGGCGGGCCGGTCCCGCTCCGCCCCCGCGTCGTCCGCCGTCTCGCCCGTGGCCAGCAGGGACAGGGCGCGGATCAGGGCCCGGGTCGTGTCCGGGGCGGTCAGGGCGGCGTCCACGAGGGCGTCGGCGGCCGAACGCCACCTCCCCCGCCGGTCCAGGTCGGTGACCGCCTCGACCAGGACCGCCGCCACGTGCGGGGCCCAGGGCAGCCAGGGGACGAGGGCGGTGTGGGCGAGGGCGGCCAGGGTGTCGTCGCCGGTGCGGCACAGGTCCTGGATCAGCCGGGCGTAGCGCGGCCGCAGGGCCGGGTCAAGCTCCGTCGGGTGGGCCCGCAACACCGCGACCCGCAGCGCGCGTTCGCCGCCCGCCGCGTCCTCGGCCACCTCCCACATGCGTACGTCGCCGAGCAGCGGCGTCCCCGCGGTCACACAGGCGGCCCGTACGTCGACGTGCTGATCCGGCTGCCCGTACGCGTCGGCGAGGAGGGCGGCCGCCTCCGCGCGCGGCAGCAGCTCGGCGGCGAGGCGCACCACCTCCTTGCGGCTGGTGACCTTGCCGGTGCCGGGAGCCGTACGGGCGGCGAGCAGCGGGGCCAGCCGGGAGGGCCGGGTGTGCGCGGCGGCCCGGCCCGCCGCGTACATCGCGACGCGCGCCCGGTCGTCACCGGCGTGGGCGAGCAGATCGGGCAGGGCTTCGGCGGGCCGGTCGGTGCGGGTGAGGGCGGCGAGCGCGGCCTCGGCGATCACCACGTCGGCGTCGCCGGTCCAGGGCCGTACGGCGTCGGCGCCCCGTCCGGGTATGCGGGCGAGCCGGTCCAGGGCGGCGGTACGCAGGTGCAGCGGCAGCTTCTCGTCCGCCACCGTGCGCTCCACCGCGCGCCGGGCGGCACGCTGCCGGCCGGGCGTCCAGCGCTCGGCCCCGGCGACCTCGACCGTCCAGGGCGTGCCGGGTGCCAGGAACCGGCCGCGGGGCGGCGTCCCGTCGAGGCAGGCTTCCAGCAGGTCCGTGCGCCGGTGCGTCACGACGCGCCGGACCTCCGGGAGCGCGACGGCCGACGGATGCCGGGCGAGCAGCCGCTCGACCCGCTCGTCGCGGCCGGCGGGGGCCCGGAGCCAGAGGGCCGCGGCGCTCCGGGCGGCCGAGGGCTCGCCGTAGTTCACGGCCTGCCACAGCAACTCCTGGAGGCCGGGCATGGCGTCGGCGCGACGGCCCACGGCACGGGCGAGCGCCAGGACGAGTCCGTAGTCGGAGCGTTCCGCGCCCGCTTCCAGCCAGGGCCGCAGCGCCTGGAACACGGTGTGCTCCTGGCCCCTGCGCAGGGTCCGGTCCAGGCGGCCGAAGTCGGCGCTGCCGCTGCTGCCGGTGATGCGGACCAGGGTGCGCAGCGCCCAGTTGAGCAGGTCGCGCTGTCCGGTCACCGCGTGCTCGCGCAGCACCCCGACGGCCAGGCGGCCGAGGGCGGACCGGGTGGCCGGGGACGAGTCGCGGGCCTCCACGGCGTCGGCGGCGATGCGGTCGAGCCGGGGTTCCACCGCGTCGGTGAAGAGGGCGGGTTCCACCCCGGCCAGGGCGGTGAGGGCGGCGGAGCGAACGGGGTCCTGCTCGTTGCGCAGGCGCAGCAGGTCCTCCAGCACGGCGGCGACGACCGCCGGGTCCCCGGAGCGGCCGGCGCTGCCGACGAGCAGCGACCACGCCGTGGCGCGGTCGTCGGCGACGGGCCCGCGCGTGGCGGCCAGCAGCGGCTCGCGCCCCTCGTCGTACGGGAGGTAGGACGTGGCGAGCAGGACGGCCGCGTCGGCCCCACGGCCACGAGCCCGCTCCGCGAGCCGCCGGGCGACGGCGGCGACCCGGTTGCGGGGCAGCGCGTCCAGCAGCCCGGTGTCGACGGTGGTCCCCGATACTCCCTCGCCCCGGCCCTCGGTGACCGCCTCGTGGAGTGCGGCACGGCGGGCGGGCGGCAGGGCGCACAGGAGCGGGGGCAGCCGGTCCGGCGCGCTCCGGCCCAGCTCGACGAGGAGCGCGTCGGGCAGGGCGCGGGCAAGGCGGCGCAGCTGGGTGCCGCTCAGCGCGCGGTGCAGCTGCGTGCAGACGTCCGGCCGGATGGCGAGGCGGGCGACCCGGACCGGGTCGGCGGCGACGAGACGCCCGAAGGGGCCGTGCAGGGCGACCGGGAGGCGGGTGGGTCCGAACCGTTCCAGGAGGTCGAGCACCCGGTGGGGAAGAGCGGGGAGGGCAGCGGCGATGCCCCGGGGGTGCCCGTCGTCCTGCCACCAGGTGTTCCGGGCCGTCGCGGGGAGACCGGCCAGCTCCTCCTCGGCGGAGTCCAGGAGCGGTCCGGGGTGATGGTGGCCGAGCGAGGACCAGCAGTCCGTCGAGCGGCGCAGCTCCGGCAGCAGGGCTGCGACCGTGGTGGCCGAGCAGCCGGGCAGCAGGCGGGCCGCCTCGATGTCGCCGTACGTGTCGCGAGCCGCGATGACCAGCCGGTCGGCGAGCGCGGTGCGGCGGTCGGCGACGATCGCCCGCACGAGGTGACGGCGTACGGCGGCGGGCGCGTCGGCGAAGGCCTTCTCGTACGCCGTGTCCGGCACCCCGAGCGTCCGCCCCGCGCGCAGGGCGTGCCCGCGCACGACGGCGTCCTCGTCGGCGAGACGTGCGCCGGTCCACTCGGCGTCCCGGACGACCGTGGCGGCGATGACCGCGATCCGCCGCTCGTACGGGTCGCCGTCCGCCAGTTCGTCGAGGACGGCGCGCAACGCCCCCTGGGCGGCCAGTCGGCGTGCCCGCACGGCCAGTTCACCCATGCGCTCCGTATGGGGCAGCGGTTCGAGCGCGTCGAGGAGGGCGGCGGCGAGGGCGAGCGGCGATGCGTCGGTCATGGCCCGATTGTGCCGGGCACGGACCGAACGCCCCAGGGGTTTACAGGGCGTTCGTGCGGCCCGGGGCGGTCAGCCCCGGTCGCGTCCTTCTCTGCGCAGCCGCTCGCGCTCCTTCTCCGAGAGCCCGCCCCAGACGCCGAACCGCTCGTCGTTGGCGAGTGCGTACTCCAGGCAGGCCAGCCGCCCTTCGCAGGCGTTGCAGAGCTGCTTGGCCTCGCGGGTCGAACTGCCCGGGGCCGGGAAGAAGAACTCGGGCCCGGCCTGCGCGCACAACGCGGTCTCCTGCCAGGCGAGTGCGTCGTCGGTCACGGTGTTGATCAGCATGGAGCACACGCTGCCCGGTGGCGATAAACAACCGATCAACGATCCATCAATCCGGCGAGGGCGACCCGCAGGCCCGGAGGGCGCCGAGCCGTCACCGCCTCGGCTCGGGCTTCATGACCGCGAAGACCGCCCCGTACGGGTCGGCGACGTTGGCCATCTTCCCGACGCCGGGGACCTCCATGGCGGCCAGCGTCTCCCTTCCGCCGAGCCGCTTCGCCTCGGCCACGACGGCATCGACGTCGGCCACGGCGAAATACGGGAGCCAGTGGGGGCCTCGGGCGGCCTCGGACGGGACGTCGCCCATCCGGACCAGACCACCGAAGGAGGCGTCCGGGCCGGCACCGGCCGGGTGGACCGTGGTGTAGGTGTAGTCGGAGCCCTCCACCTTCATCTCGTCGGTCCCCCAGCCGAAGACGCTGCCGAAGAACGCGGCCGCCGCCGGGACGTCGGTGGTGTAGAGCTCTGCCCAGAGGAACGCGTTCGGCTCCTGGATCACGCCGAAGCCGGGGTGCTCCTTCGGCTGCCACACCCCGAAGTACGCGCCGGCCGGGTCGGTGAAGCCGCCCATGCGACCGAAGTCGAGGACGTCCATCGCCTCGAACGCGGCGCTGCCGCCCGCCTCGGAGATCGCCCGTGCGGTGGCGTCGACGTCGGGCGACTGGAAGGAGACCGACCAGGCGCTCGGAGCTTCCTCCTCGGACACCGTCATCACCCCGCCGACGTACCGCCCGTCCAGGGTGAGCATCCCGTAGCCCCCCACCTCGGGGCCGCCGGGGATCAGGTCCCAGCCGAACAGGCCCCGGTAGAAGGCGGTGGCCCCGTCGAGATCAGGGGTGCCGAGATCAACCCAGTTGGGTGCTCCGTCGAGGAAGGTGGGGCTGATCATGGCGTGCTCCTCAGTCGATCCGGGTGGTCCTGCTCGTCGGGTCCTGTCGGGTGGTTCCGTCCGTTTCGAGTCTTGCACCGGGCACTGACAGCCGCAGTCCGTGCGGGGCCGACCGGGGCGTGGTGGGCGGCGGTGGTCGCTTCCGCCGTGCGGCCCAGGGTAGGCAGCGCGTGGCTTCCGGGGCGAAGCGTTGGACCGGCGCGTCGCGCGGCGGTGGGTGCGGACCCGGCCGGGAGTGTCGGTGGGGCGTGGCACGATGGCGGGAAGGCCGTGAAGAGCGGGGCCCCGGGCGGTGCGACACCGTCCGGGAAGAGAAGGACGTACATGAAGCAGAGCGGGGCGGGGGGCGGCTCGGCCGACGGAACACTCGCGCGTAAGGCCGCCGGGAGCCCGGTGCCCACCGGCGGCGCGGCCCGTGAGCTGCTGGTGCGGGCGGAGCGGCTGCTGGGGAGCGCCCGTGCCGTGCCGGCGGACCGGGCCGACGCCGTGGCCGCCGTACGTTCCGTGCTCGATCCGCTCCTCGACGCCCTGGTGGACGGGGAGTTGGCCCATATTCCCGTCTCCCGGCTCAAGGACGTCACGGAGGGGCGGCTGCGTCTCGGAGCGCTGGAGCAGGCCGGGTTCGGCACGGTCGGGCAGGTCCACAGGACCGACCGCTACGCGCTGCGGCAGATCCCCGGGGTCGGGGCACACACCGCCGACCAGGCACTGGCCGCCGCCGGGCAGATCGCCCACGCGGTGCGCGACACCGTCTCGGTGCGGATCGACATGGACGCCCCGGACGACACGAGCACCGCGCTGGTGATCGCCCTGCACCGGCTGGTCGTGGCCGGTGCGGACGCGCGGCGCGCGGTGGACGCGGCCCGGCGGCTGGCCGAACTGCTGGGCCCCCGGGTGGAGACGGCCGCGCCGGGCGGGAGCCGGCTGCGGATGCTGTTCGCGGGGCGGCGGTCCCGGGCGCGGGTGCGGGAGGCGCTCGACGCGGTGCGGTCGGCCGTGGCGGACGCGGTGGACCGGGAGCTGCCGGTGCTCTTCGCGCAGGCGTCGGCCGACCTGCTGCGCTCCCCGGCGTCGCCCGCCGAGGCCTGGGTGGACTTCGAGTTGCGGTCCGCCGAGTACTACAGCCTGCTCGCCGAGTTGTCGGGCAGCGGTCCCGACCGGGATGCCGCCGAGGGGTTCCTGCCTGCCGGGATCGCGGACCGGGTGCGGGCGCTGCGGCTCGACGACACGCGTCTGCGGGTGTCCCTGCGCGGCTACCAGGCGTTCGGAGCGCGGTTCGCGCTGGCGCAGAAGCGTGTGATCATCGGGGACGAGATGGGCCTCGGCAAGACCGTCCAGGCCATCGCGGCTCTCGCCCATCTCGCCGCAGGGGGCGACACCCACTTCCTCGTGGTGTGTCCGGCGAGTGTGCTGATCAACTGGACCCGGGAGATCCGGGCCCGCTCCACCCTGCGCGCCGTTCCGGTGCACGGGGCGGAGCGCGTGGAGGCGTTCGCGGACTGGCGTGAGGCGGGCGGGGTGGCGGTGACCACCTTCGACGCGCTGCATCTGCTGCCCCAGGGGGCGGCGGCCGAGGTGCGGCCCGGGATGCTGGTGGTGGACGAGGCGCACTTCGTGAAGAACCCCGAGGCCCGCCGGTCGCGGGCGGTCGCGGGGTGGGCGGAGCAGGTCGATCGGGTGCTGTTCCTGACCGGCACCCCGATGGAGAACCGGGTGGAGGAGTTCCGCAGTCTGGTGCGCCAACTGCGTCCCGAACTCGCGCCGTCGGTGAGTACGACGCACGGCGCGGCCGGTTCGCGGGCCTTCCGCCGGGCCGTCGCCCCCGCCTATCTGCGCCGCAACCAGGTGGACGTGCTGGCCGAACTCCCGGCGCTGGTCCAGGTGGACGAGTGGGAGGAGTTCGGGTCCGAGGACCGCGAGGCCTACCGTGAGGCGGTCGCCTCCGGGCGGTTCATGCGGATGCGCCGGGCCGCCTACGCCGTGCCCGGGAGCTCCGCCAAGCTGGAGCGGCTGCGCGAACTCGTCGACGAGGCACGGGACAACGGCCTGAAGGTGATCGTCTTCTCCTACTTCCGCGAGGTCCTCGCGGCGGTCGGCGACGCCCTGGGCCCTGACGTCTTCGGGCCGCTCTCCGGAAGCGTCCCGCCGGCCCGGCGGCAGGAGCTGGTGGACGCCTTCTCCGCGGTGGAGGGGCACGCGGTGCTGCTGAGCCAGATCCAGGCGGGCGGGACCGGGCTGAACATGCAGGCCGCCTCCGTGGTCATCCTGTGCGAGCCGCAGATCAAGCCCACGCTGGAGCACCAGGCCGTCGCCCGCGCGCACCGGATGGGGCAGGTGCGCACGGTCCAGGTGCACCGGCTGCTGGCCACGGACAGCGTCGACCAGCGGCTGGTGGAGCTGCTGGCCCGCAAGGACCGGCTCTTCGACGCGTACGCACGGCGCAGCGATCTCGCGGAGACCACCCCGGACGCGGTGGACGTCTCCGACGCCGAGCTGGCCCGGCGCATCGTCGAGGAGGAGCAGCAGCGGCTGGCGGACGGCGCCGAGAGGCCGTGACCGGCTCCGCCCCCCCTCCGCGGGCCCCGTGACCGGCGGGGTCAGTGCTGGTGCTCCCCCGCGCCCGCCCCGGTGTCCTGCGCGGCGGCCTTGTCCGCGTTCTTCTTCTCGGCCTTGTCGCCGGTCTTCCCGTCCGCCTTCTCCCCGGCCTTCTTCTCTGCGGATCCGGCCGTGTGGTGGTGGGGTTCGTAGCCCGGGATCGTGCCGTCCGGCTTCTTGATCAGCAGGAGTCCCGCCATCCCCATGTCGGAGTGGCTCTGGACATGGCAGTGGTACATCCACGCGCCCGCGCCCACGCGTTCGCCCGCGATGATCTGGAGGCCGAAGGAGTCGGCGGGGCCGCAGATCTTGTTGTCGATGACCCGGCTGGGGTCGTCGGGGCCGGTGAGGATGCCGGTGCGGTTGTCGGCCCAGCGGTGACCGTGGATGTGGAAGGTGTGGTAGTACTCGCCGTGCGTGATCATCACGAATTCGAGCCGGTCCCCCACCGTGGCCTCGAAGTTGACGCTGTTGTGGGCCGTCTTGTTGTTGATCATCATGTCGTTGAAGACGACCGTGCACGTCTGGTCGGGCAGGATGTCGCCCTTGCGGCGGACCACGACCGGCCCGTACAGCCCCTTGCGGATGCCGCCGGTGCCGTGGTCCGTGCCGACGACGTGGTCGTGGTAGTGCCAGTAGCCCGCGCTGCCCGGCTCGTAGGTGCCGTCCTTGCGCCGGGCCGGGGCGTGGGTGCGCCAGGTGTAGGTCCGGGTGCCGCCGGGCTCGACGTGGCTCTTGTTCATCCGGGTGCCGTCGTTGGCGATGTCGTAGTCCACGCCGTGCACATGGAGGCTGGCGTCGACGTCGGTGAGGTTCTCGAACTCGATGTGGACCGTGTCGCCCTCGTTCAGCTCGATGAGGGGGCCGGGGATCGACGCCTTGCCCTTCTCGAAGCCGTAACCCAGCTCGCCGTTGGGCAACTTCTCGGCGTACATCTTCAGTCGGCGGGTGACGCCGCCCGCCGGGGCCGTACGCGGTGGGTTCTCGGCCGAGCTTGCCTCCACCGCCCCGAGCGACAACGATGTCACTCCCGTCGCGGCGGCCGCCGCGCCACCGACCAGCATCCGCCGGCCGAAGGTCCTTCGGTCCATGTCGAACTCCCCACTGCGATAAGGAAACTGGCGAAGCCGCCGGTACGGAACGGCACTCCCGGGACCCCCGGAACGGGCCACACCGTAGCCGGGGCACCTCCGTTTATCCACACTCAGGACAAAGTTCGTGCGATTGCTGCCATAGCTATTGGCGGACCGCGAAAAGAGGTCTAGCTTCGTGCGCTGTCGCAGTGAAACAAGAGTTGTTGAAGCGTTCTGACGCAGAGTGAGCAAGCCACAGTCACCGAGAGGTGCAGTGACCACAGAGGGGTGGGTGACCACATGCAGCGCGCATCACATCACCGGTCCAGATCACGACGCGGCCTCGCGGCGGCCGTGGCGGCCGGCGCACTGACCGGGTCCATGCTGGCCAGCGGAGGCCCGGCGAGCGCGGACCCGTCGCCGGACCGGGCCCTGGTCGAGAAGATGGCGACAACGTTGTCCCTGCCGTCTCCGCCGGGCGCGAGGAACCAGGTGAAGGTGCTGGTGTTCCACGCGTCGGCGGGTGACGAGGCCCCGTACACCGACGCCGGGATCGCGGCGATCGAGAAGATCGGGCTCTCCGGTCCGGAGGCCCAGCGGTTCACCACCGTGGCCACCGCCGACCCGAAGGTCTTCACCAACGGCAAGCGGCTCGGCTCCTTCCACGCCGTCGTCTTCCTGACCGGCGGGGGCGACGTCCTCGACCCGGAGCAGGAGGCGGGCCTGGAAGCGTACATGGAGGCGGGCGGCGGCTTCCTCGGCATCCATGACGCGGCGCGCACCGAGCCGTACTCCGACTGGTTCACCGGTCTGGTCGGGGCCCGTCCTGCGGCGAAGAGCCCGACGTCCGTGCAGCGGGCGACCGTGGAGATCGGGGACCGGCTCCACCCGGCCACCAAGAACCTGCCGTTGGAGTGGAAGCGCCCCGACAAGTGGCTGAACTGGACGAAAAACCCGTCCGGTGACGTCCACACCGTGGCGCGCGTACGGGAGTTGACGTACAAGCCGGGCGAGAGCGCCAACGGCTGGGACCACCCGGTCTCCTGGTGCCGCGACTACGACGGCGGCCGGTCCTTCTACACGGCGATGGGCGGTACGGCGGACAGCTTCGCGGAGACCGACTTCCGCGACCATCTGCGCGGCGCGCTCTCCTGGACGAACCGGACCTCGCAGGCCGACTGCAAGGCGACGATCACCTCGAACTACACCGCCGAGCGGGTCACCCAGCCCAACCAGCCGGGCCAGAACGACCAGATCGGCGAGCCGCACGGCATGGTGACCGCGCCGGACGGGCGGGTCTTCTACATCGGGCGCGGCGGGGCCGACAGCTCCCAGCCGGTCGTCATCGACTGGAACGACCCGAACATCGGCAAGGGCAAGGGCGAGATCCACGTCTACGACCCGAAGACCAAGAAGGTCACCCTGGCGGGTGCGCTGGACGTCTTCGGCAACAAGGGCGGCGGCGACGAACTGGTCAAGAACGAGGAGGGGTTGCTCGGCATCGAGCTGGACCCCGACTTCGCGTCCAACGGCTGGGTCTACCTGCACTACACGCCACACGCCAAGATCGACCGCGCCAAGCGCATGGCGACCCGTCAGGTGTCCCGCTTCACCCTCGACTCCGCGACCGGCAAGCTGGACCTGGCGTCGGAGAAGGTGCTGCTCGGCTGGCCGGTGCAGATCAACAGCTGCTGCCACGCGGGCGGCGGCATGGCGTGGGACTCGAAGGACAACCTGTACATCGCGACCGGCGACAACAACTCCTCCGGTTTCAGCGACGGTTACTCCGGCAACAACCCACAGCCGAACTACAAGGGCGTCTCCTTCGCCGACGCCCGGCGCACCGCGGGCAACACGAACAACCTCAACGGGAAGATCCTGCGGATCCACCCCGAGGACGACGGCACGTACACCCTGCCGTCCGGCAACCTCTTCACCGGCAAGGAGCCGGACGAGGGCGGCGGCAAGACGCGCGGCGAGATCTATGTGATGGGCGTGCGCAACCCGGCCCGCATCTCGATCGACCCGTCGACCGACACGCTGTACGCGGGCTGGGTCGGCCCAGACGCGGGCTCGCCGTCCACCACCTGGGGCCCGGCGAAGTACGACACGTTCGCCGCGATCACCGAGGCGGGCAACCACGGCTGGCCGTACTGCATGGGCAACAACCAGCCCTACCGGGACCGCAACCTGCCGGACCCGACGAAGCCGCTGGGCTGGTACGACTGCAACGCCCCGAAGAACGAGTCGCCGAACAACGACGGCCTGGTCAAGCTGCCGCCGGTGACCCCGAACACCATCTGGTACTCCCCGCAGGGCGGCGGGGTCGACTACCCGCGCGACGCCAACGGCGTACCGAGCTACAAGCCGGAGGAGGGCAAGCAGCTGCTGCCCTGGCTCAAGGGCGGCGGCCAGGCGACGATGAACGGCCCGGTCTACCGGTACGACGCGCAGAGCGAGTCCACCGCCAAGTGGCCGGCCTACTGGGACGGCAAGTGGTTCGTCGGTGACTTCTACGACGACACGCAGCCCCGGCACGCCGTGCTCACCGACCCGAAGACGGTCGGCAAGGGCGGACTGCCCACGCACGCCGAGTCGTTGAAGAAGATCATTCCGGTCGGGGCGGACGGCATCCGCAATCTGATGGACTGGAAGTTCGCGCCGGACGGTTCGCTGTACGTCCTGGACTACGGGCGCGGCTTCTTCACCTCCGACTCCAAGTCCGCGCTGTGGCGCGTGTCGTACAAGGGCGGCGGCGCGACGCCGGCCGCCGCGGATCTCGTGGACAAGGCGGAGGCGAAGTGAGACACCATCCCTACCTCACACGCAGGCGGCATCGTCCGCGGAGCTTCTGGGTGGCCCTGCTGGCCTCCCTGCTGATGGTCCTCGGGCTGACCTCGACGGCCGCGTACGGCAAGGGCGGCGACGGTCCCGGGGCGAAGGCCGCCGACCAGGTGCTGACCTGGACCGCGGGCGACCCGATCGACCGCTATCTGTCCGCGCCGAAGACCGCGGTGGCCGGCAAAGCGACGATCGTCTTCGAGAACAGCACGGCGACCGGAAACACGACGAGCATGCCGCACACGCTGACGTTCAGCGTGTCGGACCCGGAGTTCAACAACGACGTCCAGCTGAACATCCTGGCCAACCCGGGCGACTCCGAGGGCGGCAAGCACAGCGTGGAGGTCACGCTGTCGCCCGGCCGGTACTTCTACCACTGCACGATCCCCGGCCACGGCATGATGCAGGGCATCCTGACCGTCACCGAGGGCAGCGGCGAGGACACCGAGGCTCCCACGACCTCGGCGAAGGTCGACGGCGACCGGAACGGCGACGGCGCGTACATCGGCCAGGCGTCGGTGACCGTCGAGGCCACCGACGAGGGCTCCGGCGTCGACACCGTCGAGTACGCGCTCGGGGCGGACGGCGAGTGGCAGCCCTACACCGCGCCCGTCGTGGTGAACGAGGTCGGCGACCACACGGTCCGCTACCGGGCCACCGACAAGGCCGGCAACGCGGCCGAGGAGAAGTCCGTCGACTTCGCGGTGGCGGCCCCGCCGACCGACGACGAGACGCCGCCGGAGACCTCGGCGACCGTCACCGGGGAGAAGGACGACGCGGGCGCGTACCTGGGCATGGCCACGGTCACCGTGACCGCGTCCGACACCGGGTCCGGCGTCAACACCATCGAGTACGCGCTCGGCGCGAACGGCGAGTGGAAGGCGTACACCGCTCCGGTGATGGTCCACGAGCTGGGCGAGCACACCGTCCGCTACCGGGCCACCGACCGGTCGGGCAACGTCGCGGACGAGAAGTCCGTCGACTTCACCGTGGTCGAGCCGCCGTCGCAGGACCAGACGGCTCCGGAGACCTCGGTGAAGGTGGAAGGCGACAAGAACAGCGACGGCGCGTTCATCACCAGCGCCAAGGCGACCGTCACCGCGACCGACGACGACTCGGGCGTTGACAAGGTCGAGTACAGCCTCGACGGCGGACCGTACCTCGCGTACACCGCCCCGGTGATCGTCGACCGGGTGGGCCACCACACGATCGCGCACCGGGCCACCGACAAGGCGGGCAACACCTCCGAGGCGAAGAAGGCGTCGTTCACCATCGCCCAGGGCGGTGGGGTCCCCGCGCCGAACTGCGCGGAGTTCGACGAGCGGCACACCGTCTTCGTCGGCACCATCGACACGGGCGTCCCGAACCGGATCACCCGTAACCGCTGCACGATCAACGAGCTGATCGAGGACGAGAAGGACTGGTCCTCCCACGCCCTGTTCCTCAAGCACGTGACGGCGGTCCTCGACAAGCTCAAGAGCGACGGTGTCATCGACCAGCGCGAGCGCAGGGCGATCAACCAGGCCGCCAAGCAGTCGGGCATCGGCAAGCCGGGCCAGTCCGAGGGCTACACCAAGCTCTTCGACGGCACGGCGGCCTCGCTCGCCAAGTGGGAGCAGGTCGGCGGCGGCAAGTTCGAGCTGAACGAGGAGGAGGGCTCGATCACCAGCTCCACCACGGTGGAGGGCATGGGCATGCTGTGGCTGCCGAACCGGGCCTACGGCGACTACTCGCTGAAGCTCCAGTGGCGCGACGACGCCCCGGGCTCGGGCAACGCCAACGGCGGGGTCTTCGTCCGCTTCCCGAAGGTCCACGACCACCCGGAGGAGTCGCGTCCGGAGTGGGTCGCCATCAAGTACGGCCATGAGATCCAGGTCAACGACCGGCCGGACGGCGACATGTACAAGACCGGTTCGGTGTACGGCTTCGACCGGGTGGGTCTCGGCGGCGCCGGCGTCACGCCCAAGGG
Source organism: Streptomyces globisporus (assembly GCF_003501885.1). Lineage (GTDB taxonomy): Bacteria > Actinomycetota > Actinomycetes > Streptomycetales > Streptomycetaceae > Streptomyces > Streptomyces globisporus_D. The sequence continues at coordinate 1,344 of NZ_QWFA01000073.1, read as the reverse complement.
CACCTGGAACGACTACGAGATCAAGGTGGTCGACCAGCACTACGAGATCTACCGCAACGGTGTCCTGATCAACGAGTTCGACAACACGGGCGGTCAGCTCTTCGAGCCGCCGCGGGGCGACGACCCGGGCACCGACGGCCGGCGGTTCGCCTCCGGTTACATCGGGCTCCAGGTCCACGGCGTCACCGACGTCATCTCGTACCGCGACATCCGCATCAAGGAGCTGTAGGCCGCCTTGTAACCCGTAAGGAGAAGGTCTCAGCCGGCCGCGGCCGCATGCTCAGGCGTGCGGGCGCGGCCACCCGGGTGTCGGTGCCGCCACACCCAGAACACCGTGCAGGAGACCAGCGCCCAGGCGGCGAGCACCAGATATGGGAAGACGAACTGGTGGCCCTGGTAGTAGACGGCGGTGTGCTGGGCGTTGACGGAGGCCCCCGGCGGCAGCCAGCGGCCGATGTGGCCGAGCGCGGAGGGCAGCAGCGGCCAGGACACCGCGCCGCCGGACGACGGGTTGCCGAGCAGCACCATGACGCCCCAGGTGGGGATCATCGCCCAGCGGCCCATCAGGGTGTTGAACATGGTGAAGACCATGCCGGAGGTGAACATCGTGAACGCCAGGATCAGCCAGGACTGGACGAACGGCAGGTCCACCGCGCCGAGCCACCAGTCGACGGCCGCCGCGATGGCGAAGCCGCCGAGCAGGGCGTAGGCGACGGTGAAGGCGATGCGCTCGGCCGGGTTGAGGCCGTGGGCGTGCACGCTGAGCTGGATCGCGCCGAGGAAGCCCATGATGACGGCGGCCAGCGAGATGTAGAACAGGGCGAGCCCGCGCGGGTCGCCCCGCTGGAGCGGTTTGACGTCCCGGACGGTGACCGCGACGCCGGTGGCGTCCCCCACCTCGATCCCCGCCTTGCCGATCAGCTCGGCCACGGAGGCGCCCGAGGCTCCGGCCACGTCGAGCGCCACCCCGTCGTCCGACGCGCGGACGATGGTGAAGACCTTCTGTTCGTCCAGGGCGCGGCGGGCGTCGGCGACGTCCGGGTAGTCGTGGAGTTCGAGCGAGGCGTCGAGGGCCTTCTCCATCCCCGCGACGAACGCCTCGCCGCGCGCCACGTCCGGCTGGGTGACCAGGGCTGCCGGGATCCGGTGCGGGGTGGGGTTCGCCATCGCGTACGTGTAGGAGCCGGCGAAGAGACCGGCCGCGGCGGCGACGATCAGGACGAGGACGGTCGCGGGGAGGAACGGGCTGTTCTTGTACGCCTCCCAGCGCTCGCGGAGGGTGAGCGGCCGCCCGTGCGCACCATGCCGCTCGCCGCTCCCGCCCGGCCCGCCGCCGCTCCCACC